>NZ_JBNNVB010000041.1:0-23879 GCF_050280325.1 Lysinibacillus sp. NPDC093216
TACACAGGACATGGCAACACCATCTGTGGAGAGCTTTGTAACGCTTCTCTTAAGTACATAAGAACCCCACTGCTTTAGCTGTGGGAGTAGTCAGACTTTAACATGCGTCATATTTTGGAGTTTTAAGGTCATTACAGATCAAGGGGAAGACCTATTAAGTGACGCTAGGCCTTATATCATTAAAGCTGAATAGTAACAATCAATCTAAAATTACAAATAAATCCGAAGAAAGGTAAATATTTGACATTTTTTTCGCTAAAATGCTATAATTTAAAAATTTAAGATGAAATGATATTAATATAGATTAGGAGGAATCGTATGATACGTAATAGAGTTATAGCATTATTATTTAGAATAGGTAGCCTTCTTTTTGTATTATATGGTTTATTATCACGTATGGGCATCCTATCGGGCAATATGAATTTTAAGACAATTATGTACTATACTATCCAAAGCAATTTTTTAGCACTGATCTTGTTTAGTATACTTACTATACGTACAGTTAAGGGATTGATAAATGATGGTAAGACGGGAAGTGCTGGCTATTTTCCACGCTTTGAAATGGTATGTGTAATTGATTTACTTTTAACACTTATCGTTTATTGGGTGCTTCTTGCTCCTACTACCTTTACAATGGGTGGAAGTTTTTATCTTTGGAAATTTGATAATCTTGCAGTACATTTGATTACACCTATTCTTTGCCTTGTAGATTATTTTCTATTTACAGAATCTAATCATTTAAAATACCGAGATGTATATTATGTTTTGATATACCCGCTCTCATATGTGGCATTTGCTACTATCACAGGTCTAATGGGATATGTGTACAATATATCGTCAATTGATGGGAAACCAGTACATTATGCTTACTTTTTCTTTGACTATGACAGGGTAGGAGCAAAATCCCTTGTCTACATCGGTGGCCTTATATTATTTTTCTTGGTACTTAGCCATATTATGTATTTGTTTGACAAGAAAGTTTATAAACCTTTAGTTGTAAGCAAATAATGTTATCCATAGCAATGATCTTTTGGTTGGTTATTATGTTTTTATAGTCATTACATCATAACTATAAAAAAGGGTCATTGCTTTTTTATTGGTTTTTTTCACATCTAGTGTGGGTGAACTTAATTCCGACGAATAGAAGTTACATTGCTGATTTTACACGTCGTAAAATTCCAACGGCTTATTAGTTTTCAGAAGAGGGTTTTGTCCCACCCTCTTTTTATTTTTTAAGACGTTTTTTTGCTTGTTCTTTCTTTTCTTCCTCAATTGTAAAATCGACTATTGATCGGCCGAGCATTAATAGCGTAATAAACATGACGCCTGTCCCAATAAATCAATTATGCCTCGGCATAATTGTGTCCGGAATCGGCTTTGTGCTTGTACAAAGAACTCCTTTCCGATTTCCGTGACATCCGCCGGAGGCTTTTAACTTCTTTCAGCGGTTGATTGTACACCCACTGAGAAGTAACTTAAACCCGCATTCGTTTCACCAACAATTGAGGTGGGAGACTTGCTGAAAGAAGTTAAATAAATCATCGTAAATATCTTTGAAAAATCACTAGTAGGATACAGTCCCGTCTCAACGCCTGTGGGAATTAAACTCACTACTGCAAAATACATGGCATCAAGCCAATACCAGCCTTCCGTTCCTTTATAAAACATTGTCCCTGAAAGAATGATAAAAAATAATGTTGTAAACAAAGATAGAAATTGTGGACGCTTGAATGACTTCCACATGCCTACTAACAATCTTTTCGCAGATAAAATAAATAACAGCATCGCATTCTCCTGTCGCTTCGCTTTCGCGCAGAGCAAAGCTTCCTGGGAGCGTCCAATGAGCCGCTTATCCCCGAGGAGTCGCCCAGCCTTCACTCCAATCAACTTATACACTTGGTATATATTTTAATAATTGCCATCTCCAACTTTTGATGTGAGCCCCTAACTTGTACTAGATATTCATCGCAATAAAAATAACATATATAAACGTCAAAAGGTAGAGGTTTCAATTTACTATCCCTACCTTAAATTATTTTACTTCTTTAATAGATTTTTAAAATTTATAAATATTTTCGCTGCATGACTACGCTTTGTTGGAGCCTCTGGTAAATACTTTCCTTCACTACCTATAATAATACCTTGTTCATACAACATCGTTATTGCATGTTTTGTTTCTTCATTGTAAGAGGCAATATCTGAGAATGGTGCTTTTCCTTTCACAGCATAAGGTTGCTTTTGTTGATGTTCATAAGCACGATTAATCATTAATGCTAATTGAGCGCGAGTAACTGGCTGTCCTGGATTAAAATTACCATCCGTTCCCTTAATTAGCCCATACGCATAAGCTGCTGCAATTTCTGACTGGGTTCCAACATCATAGCTTGCGATGTCTGAAAATGGTGCCTGTTCCTTCGTCGTTAAACCCAGGCTTCTAACAAGCATCGTAGCAGCCTGTGCACGAGTAACATTTTGCTCAGGTCTAAACGTACCATCTGCATAACCTTTCATAATACCTTCTTCAGCGGCCTTCAGAATATACTCCTTTGCCCAATGATTTTCTATATCGGTAAAGCTTAAAGTTCTCTTTGTAGTAAAAGTAACTGATGGACTTTGAACACTTTCATTACCAGCTGCATCAACCGCTTTAACAGCTACCGTGTATGCTGTATTCTCTGTTAAATTATCCAAGGTTATCGCCGTTGTCTCAGCATTTTGTGTAAATGTTAGTTTTCCATTTACATATACGTTGTAACTAGTGACACCTATATTATCTCTCGCTTCCTGCCAGCTTATTTTTACAGTTGTACGATCTTTCATATTTGTTTGAATAAACTTTGATACATCCCATAAAGAACTTGCTTTAATCGCTGGTAAAAATGCCTCGTTCGCTACTGCTAAATAGCCAGCTTCACTTAAATGGATATTTTCAGGATTTGGTAAATAGCTTGGAATATCTTTTGCTACAATATCGTATGTCGGTACAAAAACGGCACCCGCTTTTTCAGCAGTTGTTTTTATCGTCGCATTCATAACCTTTAATAGCATTTTAAATTGTGTCTGTAAATCCTCACTATAGTACGGAAATGAATTATAATAACCCATTACATAAACTTGAGCATTCGGATTAAGCTTCTTCACTTCTTCTAAAATAGTAGCAATATTTTTTATTGCCTCTTGGGAAGCTTTTAACATCGCTGCTGCATTAATGCCAGTTGTCTGAGACTCTTTTAAAATAGGTATTATATCATTGGCGCCAGCGGTAAGAGTAATAATCTCAGCCTCTTTAATAGATGTGTGAAGCTTTACCTTCTCACTTTGATAACCGAATCCTACCACTGGCTTTTCCACATTATTTTGTATATCTTCTAATATATTTTTCGTTGTATAGCCTGAATATGCAAATCCTTTATTATAAGAAGCGATGAAACCATCTTGCTGTAAAGCTTGTGCAACAAAATCTGTGTAACCTAATCCGATGATACCAACGTCATTCATACCATGTGCTAAGGAATCTCCCAGTGCTACATAATCCGCTTGAACTACCCAACTTGGCGCTATGTAGTCTCTTTGTTCCTCAGCATTTACACTTATCGGTACTACTAACTGTAATGCCAGAACGCTAGCCGCTAAAAACCGAAATTTCTTTGATAATTGCATACACCCACTCCTCCAATTTTCACTAATTACTATTTTAATATAAATAGGATAAAAATGGGTTAAATAAGGCAAATTGAGATTTTTATCATAACGTATGGTTGATTTCCGTTCCGACTGGGCGCTTTCCTGGGAGCGTCCAGTCATCAAATTACTACCTACGTTTTAACAAATGTCATCCACAACTTTTGATGATGAGCTAAAAATCGTGTTTTACTCTAGTTGAACTTTCCCATAAATACCGCCACCACCAACTTCAATTGCCAATTGCCCTGTTCTTGCTAAATCGATCATCTTGGCAATTTTGTGCGGCACGATTTGTTCGAGTTGTTCTAGCGTAACTCGATGCAAGATGTTCATCTCTGTACCAAATGCTTGTACTAATCGTTCCATCATTTTTGGCCCTAATCCTGGAATAAAGTCTAGTGGTACTTGGTGAATATATGGTGGTCGTGCACGTTTATCTGTAACTTGCTCTGAAAGTTCCTTAATGCGTGTTGCAACTCCTTTAATAATTTGCGTACTTTCACAGTTTGTACAGATTGTTGCCGAATTGCTAAGCTGCTCACCACATTTCGCGCAGACAGTCTCGTGGTATTTACCAAGTAAAGGATTTAAGCCATAATTGGCTGTTACTACTCGATCTTGCTGTTCATGAAGCGCCATCTTTAATTCTGTAAAATTTGCATGAGATAGTCTTAATTTTTGATACTCACGTGCAATTTTTCCAAGTGAATGAGCATCAGAGTTGCTGACAAATGTATATGCTTGCAGCTCTTTAATGTTACTCACCATTTCAGTATCGGAGCTCAAACCAAGCTCTATCGCATCTATAAGCTGAGGGTCAAATACTTCCGTTAAACTATGATGTACGCCTTTACCGAACAAACTTTTAAATGGGGTAAAAACATGAGCAGGAATAAAAAGTCCACCTAATTCATGAACCTTTTGCTGTAATGTTCGACCATCACAATAAATTCGCTGAGAGCTTAAATGAATATTTTTCATATGATTAGACATCCAATTTGAAAATTCCCTCATAAGCAGAAGTGTTGGAAAATAGGCCAGGACATGGATCGGTCCAAGGCAATGATGATCATAAATCTCCATTTCAGTACCTGGAATAAGTGTTGTATCTTGAAAACGAAGCCCTCCCTGTTCTAGCTCCTTCAGTTCTCCTTGTTCTATCATCTCTGCCATTTCATCCATTACTTCTGGTGAATGGCAATCAATAATCCCGATAATATCTAGTCCCTTTCTTGCACTTGAAGTCTCTAAAATTTTTGCTAACGTTAACGTTTTACTGCCAGTAATTTTAACAGCACGCCCACTTAAAGTACGTCCAATATGAATATGTAAATCTGCATAGAAATCTTGCATCATTGTCTCCCTCCTATTTTTAGATGACATAAAAAAGCCTCACATTGCTGCAAGGCATTTTATTCTTAATTATGATGGATGATTGCTGTTAGTACTATTGTTTGATTCGAAAGCACCTGAGCCCTGTCCTGGCATTGTCGAAGAATCATAGGCCACTAATGTCACTCCCATGTTCTTTTCTAGCTCATTAAGTTTTTCAAGCTGTTGTTGATTTAATTGTGCAATCTTTATCTCTTCCATTTTCATCAATCCTTTCACGAATAAAGTTCCCCAAATAAAAAACATATATACACAGAAAAACAATGACTGATTGTCAGTCATTATTCTTTGACTTTGTTTCAGCTATTTTGTAACATATTAAATAAGTAGGACAAAAGCGAGGGATTTCATGTCAAAAGAAGAGAAAATAATTCATGCTGCAATTGAAGTTTTCCGTGAAAAAGGAATTGAGAAGACAAAGGTTTCAGACATCGTAAAAGCTGCAGGTATCGCGCAAGGGACATTTTATCTTTATTTCCCATCACGTCTTTCAGTTATGCCAGCCATTGCAAAGGTTATGGTTGAGAAAATTATTGCTGCTATTAACGATGGGATTTCAAAACAGGAGCCTTTTGCAAAGCAACTAGAAAAAGTAGTAGATATTGTTTTTTCTCTAACAGAGGAATATCGAGATGTATTTGCACTTATCTATGCCGGTATTACACAAACTGAGCATATGAAAGAATGGGAAAATATATATGCTCCCTATTACGAATGGATGAATCATTTCTTAGCTGAAGCTCAACAACAAGGAACGATACGCGCTTCTCTAAATACTACTCGTTCTTCTAAACTTATAATCGGTTTAGTAGAATCTGCCGCTGAACAAATTTATTTGTATGACGACAGTGAAGAAGAAACAATTAGACTTCAAAAGCTTGAGCTCCTCGACTTTTTACATCATGCACTCGATTTACGTCACGCATAAGTGACGTTCTCTTTTAAGTTGAAAATGACTGAACGTCAGTCATAGTGATAGAAAGGAATTTAACTATGCAAAAAGATTGGATTTATGTTGGATTAACTAGTTTGTTTGAATTGTTTTGGATATTCGGTTTTAATGTTGCCGATTCCTGGTGGCATTGGGCTATTATTGTGTCCCTAATTGCATTGGATTTCCACTTCTTATCGAAGGCTTGCGAAAACCTACCTACAGGAACGGTTTACGCAACTTTTGCTGGGGTCGGTACAATTGGTACTACATTAATGGACATTTTTATTTTTGACGGTGAGTTTAATGCTATTAAAGGAATTTTCATGTTTATTTTAGTACTGGGTGTTATTGGTCTTAATTTAGCTGATAACCCTTCAAAAGATCATGTTGAAGAGAAAGGAGCTAATGCATAATGGGTTGGATACTTGTTTTATTAGCTGCAATTTCAGAAATTGTCGGTGTTGTTGGTTTACGCTATTATAGTCAGGAAAAAAACATACGAAATTTATTAATATATCTAGGCGGCTTTGGGATGTCCTTTGTACTATTATATGCATCCTTTAACTATTTACAGTTAAGCATCGCCTATGTCGTTTGGGTTGGTATTGGTACAGTTGGTGCTGTTCTCGTGAATATTATATTCTTTGGTGAATCTAAAAACCTGACTCGAATTATTAGTATCATCGCCATTATCATTGGTGTGGCAGGATTAAAAGCAGTATCTTAATTTATTCTATTTTAATTCAAAGTATTGTGAGTGAGTGAGTGAGTGAGTGCTAAAGCCTAGTATGACTTTTTGGCAAAGTGAGAGGTTGATCTCCGTTCCGACTGGGCGCTTTCCAGAGGGCGAAATCACCATAGAACAACTCCTCGTTTACAGTTCGAGACAGCCTCGGCTTTGCATCGACTTCTCTTTTAAGTGTCACATTGTACAAAAAGTCGTACCATCACCATTCGTTTCTATCATATATTTTAATCGGTAGTCTATAAATAACAATTAAGCAGGATAAATATTTTGTGTTAACTATTATTTTTAACGGGTTGACACAAAATGTTTATTTTTTTACACTATTATTATCAACATTACTTTTTAGGGGTGAAATAATGACAACAATTCCAGTACACACGCATCACAAATTAAGAACAGTCGATCTTGCATACATTGGACTATTTTCAACATTGCTGATGATAGGAGCTAATATCACGTCTATAGTACCTTTCATGATGATTGGTGGCGTACCTATAACATTGCAAACCTTTTTTGCTATTTTAGCAGGACTTATTCTTGGTAGTAGAAAAGGGGCACTCGCTTGTACTGTTTATATGTGCATAGGTTTAGCAGGTGCACCTGTATTTGCTCGTTTCTACGGAGGATTTGGTCAAATTATAAGCCCTACTTTTGGTTTCATTGTTTCTTACATATTAGCTGCATTTGTCGCGGGGCTTATTGTAGAACGTAGTGGAACGAAGAAAAGCTATGTAGTTGCTGCATTAGTTGCAACAGCTATTAATTACTTACTAGGAACGAATTGGATGTACTTTGCCTACAAGTTATGGGCTAGTGCTCCTGATGCTTTCACTTATAAGTTAGCATGGCTTTGGATGATGCCTCCTTTGCCAAAGGATATTATTTTAGCTATATTTGCAGGTATATTTGCATACCGCCTTCAAAAAGTGTTAAAAATAATTCCGATTAAATAAAAGCTTATCACCATAGGGGTTGATTTCCGTCCAGACTGGGCGCTTTCTCATGGGCGTCCGATGAGCCGATTCTCATGTGCTCCATTAACCGCTAGCTTAAACCCAATAAACCCAAAAATACCCCATAAGTATATTGTTATACTTATGGGGCATTTTTTATTTTTAAACGTATTTTTTCATCCAGTTTAAGAAGTTAGCAATAACTACATCAAGGAATTTGATAGTACCTTCATCTGTTAAATTGCCTTCTGTATCAAATTTAGAGTGTACTGCTCCAATATAAACATCATTACCACTAAGTAATGGTGAATTTACTCCAGGTGAAAATAAAATATCTCTCAAATGTAATTGTGCCTTAACGGTACCTAAGTTACCCATTGATGCCCCCATCATGAATGATGGCTTGCCAATCATTACTTTATCAACACGAGATAACCAATCGATAGCGTTAACCATAACACCTGGCACTGTACCATTATATTCTGGCGTTAACCATAATACTGCATCTGCCGCTTTTACTTTTGCTTTAAAATCTAATACTGTTTGCGGTGCTTCATTTTCGATATCTTGATTATACATTGGTAAATCGTTCAAACTTAATATTTCAAGATCAATTTTCTCTGCATAACGCTTTTGAACAAATTTCGCTAATTGCATATTATAAGATTCTTTACGGATACTACCTACGATTGCTACTACTTTCACGTTGTTTCCTCCTAAATGTGCATTCATTTTATTATTTGTTAACAGTTTTATTTTATACTGCCCTAATAATAGGTTGCAAATTCTTCAACTGGTTTACGATAACCACGTAAACGGCGACTATCTTCTTTTTCCTTACCTATAGTAATCATTAGTGCAATTTCATATGTTTCTGGAACATTAAAAAGAGCTCTCATTTGTTGTTGATCAAAGCCGATCATTGGACATGTATCCCATCCACGATTTTTGGCTGCCAGCATAAATAACATAGCTGAAAGTGAAGCGTTACGAATGGCTTCCTCCTTCATAAATTCCTCGCCACGTTCTTCATAAAATTTTGCGTTTTCATTAACGATATTTTCTAATTCACATGCATTAATAATGCCTAAGTCTACCATCCCTTGATTAAGGTTAGCAGTATTTTTATAGGCTTCTTTATCTCCTAAAACAAGGATAACCGCTGAGGCTGAGTGCACTTTATATTGCCCGTATGCTGCTTCTCTTACTTTTTCTTTTTTTTCTTCATCTAATACGACGATATAATCGGCATGTTGTAAATTAAAGGCGGATGGAGCTAGCTTAACATCCTCCAAAATGGGACGTATATCTTCTTCGCTCATCTTGATGCCCTCTATAAAGTTATTTGCTGATCGGCGCTTATCTATTAGCTTTGCAAATTCCATCTACTAACCCCCAAGAGTATGTAATTTCCAATCAGTAGTCTGATTGGAATAAAAAGTATTACTCCTATTCTTTATCGAACGTAATCGTACTTCTTACAGTGTCAATTGGACGGACAAGTTCTTCAATTTGTGCACGTTTTGGCTCTAAAAATGGTGGCAACGACAATTTTTCACCTAAAGTTTCATAAGGCTCATCACCCATAAATCCTGGGCCATCAGTAGCTAGCTCAAATAAAATTTGTGGTGCTACTCGTGCATAAAGTGATTCAAAGAAGTGACGATTTACGTAACCTGAAGTATGGAAGCCAAAGCTTTCAAATCGTTCAGTCCATTCATTTAGTACAGCTCGATCCTCTACGCGGAATGCAGCATGATGTACTGTACCGAAGCCTTGACGAGCGACTGGTAAAACTGTGTTAAGTTCTACAACGATTTGTGCACCGTTCCCACCTTCACCAACTTCAAACAGATGGAAATCCCCTTCTTCAGCAATTTCTGTAAAGAGCATCACTTTTTCTAGCATCTCTTTGAAATATTTAAAATTAGCAACTCTTACAAAAACCGGACCTAAGCCTGTAATTGCATATTCAAGAGGAATCGGTCCATCTTGCCATGGAGTGCCTGATGCAACACCTGTATTGTTTTCATCAGAAATAAGTTGATATTGCTGATCGTCAAAATCAATGAAAGATAAAGTTTTCTTTCCAAATTGCTCTTTAATACCTGAATGTTTAACGTTTAATCGATCGAAACGTTTTACCCAATAATCCAATGCCGCATCTGTTGGCACGCGGAATGAAGTTTTGGAAATTTCATTTGTTCCATGCACACCTTTTGGAATGTTTGGAAAATCAAAAAATGTCATATCGGTGCCAGCGCTACCTTTATCATCTGCAAAAAATAAATGATATGTTTGAATATCATCCTGATTAACCGTTTTTTTCACTAATCGCATCCCTAACACATAAGTAAAAAATTTATAATTCTCTTCCGCACTACTTGTAATAGCGGTAACGTGGTGAATTCCTTTTAAATGATTCATTTTATGTTCCTCCTATTTATCTCGATTTCGAGATATATACGTAAAATTTTTTATTTATTAACTGCGTTCAAACCAACCTTTTTCAGAGACAGAGTCATTGTGTCCATCTCCTGTTGATCTAATACTTCAAAAATCTCGTTAATTTTTTGTTCATGCTTCGGAAATATTTCTTCCATCAACGTTTGCCCTTCATATGTTAATAAAACATACGTGACACGACGATCCTTCGGGCAAGCACGTCGATACACAAAACCTTTTTGTTCGAGCTTATCAATTACATACGTAATGCTACTACTTGCGATTAAAATTCTCTTTCCAATCACTTGGATTGGTTGCTCACCATGATGATATAAAAACTCAAGTACCGAAAATTCCGTTTGATTTAAATCGTATTGAAGTAAATCTCTCTTTGTTGCATCTTGAATCGTTTGATATGCTCGGAACAAGACCGTAAAAGCTTTTAAATTACGATTGTCTTCCTTCATACGACTCCCTCTTTCTATTTACTTCGAATTCATTTATCTTTAATTCGAGATAATAGTAACATATAAGCTACTAATCAGCAACCTTTTTACTGTAATCACAAAAAAGGCATCCCCAAAAATTAGAGGATGCCTTTTCACGTATAAATTATCGATTAATAATAGTAATGACGACCGCTGCTGTTTTGTTCAAAGGCAGCCTTTGCTAGACGAACTGTAGATACAGCCAAATCCGCATATGTCACTTTCTCAGTAGCATTGAATTTATTTTGCTGTCCATCAATTAGTCCCATTGCACTCGCTAAAGCAACATAACCTGCGTACGCTGGGTCAATTGAGCTTGCATCAGTAAAGTTTAATTTGTAAATGTCACTATGCTTAGCAGCACTCTCTAAATTTAATACACGAACTAACCATTCGGCAAGCTCTTGACGAGTCAATGCTGTATCTACAGCAAATTGATCCGCCGGTTGTAAAATGCCCATTCTTACTGCTTGTTCAACGATTCCGTATAATGGATGCTTTTTGTCAATATTATCGAAGGATTGCTTATCGTTATCTCTTCCATACGGACCGAAATCATATCCGTATGATAATGATTTAACTAAAATTTTCAAAGCTTCTCCCTTTGTTACGGCTGTATCAGCATTAAAGTTAGCTGGGTCTTTAACCTCTAACACGTTTTGGCGTAATAAATAAGTTAATTCTCCTCCAGCTGTTGGATGTGAAATGGCTGGTTTTTCTTTAGAATCATCAACTTTTAGAAGCCATTCACCAGTTGTTGCATCAAGAATATTGAACAAGCTTCCATTATAAACCGGAGAGTATACTAAATCATAGTGGTGATTATCCTCGCCATCCTGTTTTGCATACTGTAGCTCCAATTTTAGCCCCTCATTGAACATTGCTTTTGCTTTATCAGCAGGAATAGCTTTGTTTACAGACGGCCAATCATCAATCTTACGATTACTAACATGTAAAGCACTTAATTTCCCATCTCCACTGATCCCAACGGAAATTTCATCCCCTACTACGGCAATGCCATTGACAATACGTGGGAAAGAGAAGTAATACTGTTTGCTGTCTTTATCATATACTGCATCTTCTATTGGTTTTGAATAGTTATGAATATATGACGGAACCCACTCTTTTAAATAGTCTATTGCTTTTGTTAATGCAGCATCTTTTGAAATTGGTTCTACTTTATCATCTGTCTGCATGAATTCTCTACTTGTATCCCAGAAGTTTGTAATCTCACCTGTTGCCTTGTTCACTTCAAGTGAACTGCCTGTGCCGTAATTACCGAGATCATACATATAATTCACATCATAAATTGTTTCGCCATTTTCGTTTTCTCTTTCATTAACCGAATGAATTTGTAGCTTTGCTTTGTCTGAATCAACTTTTAAAATAGACTTAGCTAACTCTTCAACTTCTGCTAATGTAATACCATTTTTTTTAGGTGCAAGTGGTTGCGATACAAGTTTTTCTACACCTTTTGCCTTCGGTACTTGAGAAGTGAAACCATTCATTGTTTTCCACTGCCCATTTATTGCATGTACACCATTAAAGCTTGTTGGTGGCATATACGCAAGCTTAGCAATACCTTCGCCTGTTTGGTAGTTATAGTCAACTATATAACGTAAATCAACTGATAGATTTTCGCGAACCTGTGCAAGGATGTCTGACTCATTCTTTTTCTGATCTAAGTTATCAAATGTTGCCTTGCTAGTTGGCTCAGTATAACGATACATACTTGTAACTTCACCATTTGCTAGAACTGTAATATTGATAAACTCATTACTAAGTGACACACCATTGTGTGTAGGCGAGTACATGAATGAATACGAAATTGGTTCGGATAAAGGTCTACTAAAACTAAAACCAAAGTCGCTATATCTATTGTCTTCACGAAGCTTGTAATTCGCAGTGCTCGGCAATTTCTTTAGGAAGTCTTGAGCAACTTTCTTTGCTTCACCCTCTGAATACTTCACTGGGTACAATGCTTCCGCTATATTGACAGGCTGATAGTAGAAGTTTTCTAATTCCAAATCTTCGCCTTTAAAAGTAAAATCACCAGAAACGTCTTTGCCATTGATTGTCTTATTAAAGTTCAATTCATAGCGTATCGTTTTGTCATCATTATAGTAATGCGCTTCCCCCATTGAGAAATCTTTCTCTGTTACAAAATTGAACTTGTCTGGGAATATTGTATTCAATTGCTTAATAAGCATACTTTTTGTTACTTTTGTTTCTGTTGAAGAAACTTGAATTGCAACTCTCTCTTGTGGTTCTTTTACATTAGCCGAAGCTTGTGCCATTGGTGAAAGTACACTAACAGAAAATGCAGTAGACGTTAGTATGATACCTAACTTTTTAAATTTTCCCAAAATATCCCTCCTGGATTATTATTTACCATAATTATAGTATAGATTACCATAAATAGATATGACATTTTCAGATTATTTATGTTTATTAGAAAATAGAATAGACATAGAGCTATCTTATCTTCATTTAACATATCTTTTCTGTGCGAAAGCGAAGCGACAGCAACATATCTTTTCTGCGCGAAAGCGAAGCGTCAGCGGCAATTACGCTAAGGCGAAATTATTTGATTGCTCCCTAAGATTCTTATTTCTTTACTACATCAAAATTTGCCCCAATTAATAACCAATTTTGAGGGAATGGTAGACCCAACTTCCAATAGCCTACTCCTCGGAGTCTGTACCGTTTGATTAAATCGAACTTCGCTTGAATGGATCTGGCGTCTTCGAACCACACCACATGTGCTTTACCTTGCTCATCATAATATTCAAAGAACGGTGCTTGAGATCTTAAATCAAACTGAATAGCAGCATTATATTTCTTAGCAATCTCGATTGCTCTTTGTGGACTAACCGCTTCTGCATTAGGACCCCCCTGTACAAAAGGCAATGTCCAGTTATACCCATACAAATTCTGTCCAAGTATAATTTTGTTCCGAGGTATCTCACTTACTGCATATTTAACAACCGCTTCTACCTCTGGAAGTGGCGATACTGCCATAGGTGGCCCTGCAGAATAGCCCCATTCATAAGTCATTAACATAACAAAATCCACTATTTCTCCATGTGCTTTATAATCATGCCCCTCCGTCCACGGACCTCGCTCACTAGCACTTGTTTTCGGAGCTAGCGCTGTCGATACGGTATATCCCTGAGGATGGAATCGACTCACCGCTCTCCTTAAAAAGTTGTTATACGCCTGTCGTTGATCGCCTGGCAAATTTTCAAAATCAAAATGAATATCTTTAACGGTTCCTAAACGCTTTGCTTCTTCAAGAATATTATTAAAGAGCAAATCCTGTACTGCTGTACTTTGAAAAATATCTCTCGCTAAATCACCGCTAAAACTAAAATTCTCCAAATTTGAGACAACCATTGCTAGAGAAGCACCTGTATCATTTGCAATTTGCGCTACACCTTGACTCGGTGGTACCTTAAGCGTTCCATCTCGCCTTGCCTCATAGCTAAATAAAGCTAGATAAGTTAAAAATGGACCCGCTTCTCTTGCTTGACTTAGTAATGCCTCACTAACGAATGTCCCTCTCGGCTCTAAATATGCCAATGTTTCAGCTCTTGTTTTTGGTTGAGGTGGAATATAAAGTCGCATACCAATCGATAACGGTTGACTCGGACTAATATTGTTCACCTGAGCAAGTGTTAAATAATTAATGCCAAAGCGTTGGCCGATTGAATATAGACTATCTCCTGACTGCACATAATAGAAATTTCCGACAATCGGTATTACAAGAGCTTGCCCTATAACTAATCGGTTTGGTTCAGGAATTTGATTGGCATCTACAATATTTTGAACTGTTGTCCCATATGCCTGCGCAATTCCCCATAAGGACTCCCCTGCCCGTACAACATGTATTTGAATGTCAGTGCCTCCTTCTAGCTTGATAAAATCACACCTGTAAAGCTTATGAATTAGGAAATGAAAAGATGTCAGTGCTCAATAAGAATAGATTCCCTAAAACACAAAAGGATTCGCCGCTTATTCTAGCGAATGAACCTTCTTTGATTTTCTTATAATATTTATGACACGTTCGACAAAGGTTTATAAATAATAAAATAGATGCTTTATTTTCTTCCTTCTATGTATATCCACTGCTGTATTTCTTGCAATTGATAAGATCCAAATTTTCACTTTATCTTTATCCTTTCAATTGTCTAACTTCTTCATCGCTTAAAAAAACATTTCTTGCGTAATATTCTCTGCCTCTTGTTTGCAATTTGTATAATACAGCGCAAAATGATACACATCACGATAATAGAAATCGTACAAATGTTCTATTTTTGAAATATCATGATGCAAAACTTCACCCCACTTTCTACACTCCCTAATAAGTCGTCGCAACAAATTATTTGTTACCCTTTTCCCAATTTTTCTTTTACACAACTAGCGTAAAACGCCTCATTCTTTTCACCGTTTACTCTCTTGTATAATGAAATTACTGTAAGGAGGTGTTAGGTTGCGTTTATTTTACCAACAAAAAATGATCGGCAAAAAATCGCGTAAACTTCAAAAGATCCCATTCACTATTGAAGAGCCTGTCCATACTTTAAAAGATTTACTTAAGCAACTCGTCACACAAGAGGTTCATAATTATAACGAAAAGACGGTGGATAATCCGCTTCATATTTATATAACTGATCAGCAGTTAGAGGATGCAGCGCTGCATGGCAAAGTACATTTTGGTGAGAAAAAAAATGCCTCTACGCAGTCTGTTGATCAAGCAATATCCACAGTTCTTCAAGCCTTTGAAGACGAACTTTTTTTAGTATTACAGAACGAAGAACAATTAAATTCACTTAATGAACCTTTAGCAATACGAGAAGATGATGTTTTTACGTTTATTAAACTGACAATGCTAGCAGGACGAATTTGGTAAGGAGGATTTCCATGACACTATCAAACGATCAAAAAAACCAATTCCAAAGTAAAATAGATACTGCACCAAAAGCCATTCAACCAATGGCTACAGCATTACTTCAATATATGGATGATCGTGATTTTTCCATTAAACAGCAAATTGCTGATTTGGAGATCACGACACTTGAGGAGCTATTTACAGGAACCCTTTTCGATGTACTAACACTATTTTCATCGCAAGAACGTGCTCAAACTATTAAGAAATTGATATTACGTTACGATACAACAATGTTTCAGACTGACATTATGCGTAGGTCATTTCGATCTACACATTCCGTACAGGACCACCTTTTTCAATGCTTACAATTAATTGTAGAAATGCTGACATTTGAAGAAATGAATCTACAGGAATTATTGATGAATCAAAATCAATATGAGCATGGTTCATACCCTAATTACAGCTGCTTTGTGGTTAAAAATGAAAATATGAAGGTAATGCCTTTTAATGTTTTTGAACAAATGCTTGCTGAAGAACTGTCATTAGAAAATCCTGCTATGGAAGAAGCCGTTGAACATATATTATTTGACGAGCATCAAGGCAGTTTTTTTGGATATCCACTAATAAGAGGGATTTTCAAATCAACAAATACTCGCCTACATGAGGCACTCGGTAAACTATTAGTTGCTGCTGCACGTCAAGAGGGACTACGCCAAGCCATTGTTGAAAATATTGATCATGGCACATTAGAGGCACAGCTTACCATTATGAAGCTTATTCAGGAGCATCAGCTAACTCGTTTCTCCTCAGTTATTCGCGCAGTCGATACTTGGATGGGGCTTGGCTATAATAGCTTTGAAAATCAAAAAGTAACAGAGGAAGTATTGTCATTAGCGATTCGAGCAATTGAAGACGATTATTTCACACTAGAGCTATTAAAAAGTGAACGAACGATTGATATTTACGTAGCACTATGGACAATTTCAACGAAGGATTATTCGAAGCTCGATACTATTTTGCCAGAGTTGTTACAACGCGAAAAGCATATCCAGTTGACAACGCTCGCATTTTTGAAAAATCTAGGGAAAGTTTCCTTCACTGCTCCGTTTGTTAAGGGTCTCATTTTAACAACAAAGGATATTGAGCTATTTACATTTGCTTGGGGGAATTTCCTAAACGCAAATAACTATATTAATAGTGAATATGCTTGGGCTAACGATTGGATTACAGATATACAAAAGTTCTTGCAGGAAAATACCCAACTGCAAGGCATTGAATACCTTCTATTTGAACAGCTTGAATGGGCAAAGGGTGAACTTACGAAAGATGGTATTACGATTGCAGGAAAACCTTTATCATTCGTCTATGCACACTTGTCATTAGAAGATTTAATTTCCACACAAATAATTTTGGCCAATCATTTACAAGATGAAGAGCTATTTCAACGTATTATTTCGAATGCAGATTCTTACTCTCCTACAAGTAGAATCGGCCTTCTTAATATTTATTGTCTTGATATTACTACGCAAGGAAAACGTGATTTTCTATTTAGCGCTTTACGAGATCGAAGCTCCATTAATCGTTCCCTTGCATTGAAAAAGATACAATCACTAACACTTACAGACGATGAAATTTTAAAAATTGAGGACCTTTTAGCGAATAAATCAGGTTCACTTCGAAAGGAAGCTATTTCCCTCTTAAAGCTACAGCCGCAGGAGAAAATATTGCAAAGCGCTGAGCGACTTATTCAGGACAAGAAGCAGTTGAAGCGACTTGGAGGGCTAGAATTGTTGTTAGAGGCCTCTAAAGAATATCACCTAACTAGCGAGGAAATAACAGCATTATGCGACCAGCTTCCAAAAATAACAAAAACTGAGCAAGTGTTGTTAGATCAATTGTTAACTAGTGATGTACCAGAATATAACGAGGACAATGGCTTTGGTTTATATACGCCACACCCTCCTATTCAATATGACAGCATTTCAAAAACAGATATAAAGATGAATGGCATGGAAGCATGGCAGCAACTAGTTCCTTTATATTTACAAGAAACAATGCCACTAGAAAAATTCTTTGATTATGATATAGAGAAGCTTATATTAAAGCTCGAGCAGCTCATTCAACTATTAGATGCTAATGCCCAATATGAGTATGAGACATATCAATATCAATGGGATGATACGCCAATCACAACAACATTAGGACAAACATTTAATGTCGTTGCATCAAAAGCAGAAAATAATCGAAACGCAAGTCTTGATGTATATCCGATACCAGATGACATTCTCCAGTGGATAAAGACGTCCAAATTCAGTGTAGAGGATTTAGCCTATTTTAACTTTTATAACAATCTATCTGAACATCCTGCAGCACATGAACTGAGCGAAGCAGCACAAACCTTAATCACTCCATTCTTTAATTATGTAGAAATAAAAGGTCTCGTTACTAAGTTCCAAGCATTAAAATATCAGCGAACAATGAAACAAATTTTCACTGTCCTTACTCTTGATTTAAATAATATTGTTGGAGAGCAGGAGCTTCATAAAAAGGCTGTCACATTACTTGAAGAGCATTCGCCAGAATTTAACGCTTTTGAGCAAGCAATCGGTATTATGCTTCAGCTGTTAACACAAATACCTGCTGAGCAGTGGAAGTTAGAGGTACGAGATAAGGACTATTTTTATCGCTCTACTTCATCATTAGTAGATTTAGATGTTATTGATACCTTTGTTGATCGATGTTTCTTAGCCTATAAGACTTACGGTGAATTTGTCAAAATGCTGGCCATCAATGAAGAGTTATCAAGGAGGATGCAGAAAGAGCAATATAGCCCGAGTATTTACTCTCTAAAATTATACCAATATTTAGATGCTTTTAATGTAGGTTTATTCACTCAGGATCATTTATTTGAAGCCATCTTTACAGATACGCTAGCGTCTGAGATGTTGGTTGCTCCAAACAAATTAATAGAACATTATAAAGAGTCATTTGAAGACTTATCGAAATTCTTTGCTGTTCGTGAGCAGGCCATTGATCGAATTTTAGAAATAGAGCTTATGCGCGGTGATATTCCTACAGCAGTAACAGAGCTCACTAGAAGCATTTCCTATTTCGAGGGTATTGATTATTTCTTAAAAATTTTACAAGCACTTGATGGTGAAAAGCTTGCTCGCGGCTATATTTGGCAGGCTGAAACGAAGAAGGATGTTTTCTCTCGTCTCCTTGCAAGCTGCTATCCTAAAAAAGATGAAAATGCACAGCAATTAAAAAATGCATGGAAAAAAACAGATATTTCAAAAGAGCGCCTAATTGAAGCAATGATGTATAACCAGCATTGGATAGACCTTGTTAGTGAAGTAATTGGCTGGGAAGGATTAAAAGAATCAGCTTGGTACTTTATCGCCCATACAACCGACTATTTATCGGATTTTGCTAAAGATCAGATTGCCCTTTTCTCAAATATTACTGCTGACGATTTCCGTGATGGTGCCTTTGATTTAGCTTGGTTCCAAAGTGCCTATCAAACACTAGGTGCTAAACAATTCAAACTCGTCTATGATGCAGCAAAATACGCATCGGAGGGAGCTAACCACCGTCGGGCACAGCTTTATGCAGATACAGCTATAGGTAAGCTTAGCCCAAAACCGTTAATGGAAGAAATTCGTGATAAACGTAATAAAGATAAATTACGTGCACTCGGTCTGATTCCATTGAAAAATTCGGATCAAAAGGATGCACTAACTCGCTATCAATTTATCCAGCAATTTGTAAAGGACAGCAAACAGTTTGGAGCACAGCGTCGTGCGAGCGAAGCACGTGCAGCTAGCATTGCGCTTGAAAATTTAGCGCGAAATGCAGGAGATGGCGAAACAACACGCTTCACATGGCGTATGGAGCTATCAGCCTTTACCGATATAAAACATTTATTCCATACACAACAGATTGAACATATTACTGCACATTTACAAATTGAAGAAGATGCAAATGTTACGATTATCGTTGAAAAAGACGGGAAACGACTAAAAAATATTCCTGCTGCTCTGAAAAAGCAAGAGCAAGTTTTAGCGTTACAACAGGCGCGAAAAGAATTGCTAGAGCAATATAAACGAGCACGCCCCGCACTTGAACAGGCGATGGAGCTTGAAACTAAATTCTCTGCCGAAGAGCTGATCAATTTATTAGAGCATCCGATTTTAGCACCGCTTCTTCAAAAACTCGTCTTTAAAAATGAAGGGCATTTCGGATTGCTAACTGAGGATGGACTTAAGCTACTATCAGATGAAATAGTTTCACTTACTCCGACAGCAACATTAACGATTGCCCATCCGTATCACCTACTTGAAAGCGGTCAATGGCGACAATGGCAAACTTCTATGTTTGAACAAAAAATCAAACAGCCATTTAAGCAAATTTTCCGCGAGCTGTATGTAATGAATGCGGATGAAAAATGGCAAAAAAGATCATTGCGCTATGCGGGACATCAAGTCAATCCGTCTCAAACGGTTGCACTTCTAAAAACACGAGGATGGCAAATTAGTCATGATGAAGGACCACGAAAAGTATATTACAAGGAAAACATCGTTGCCTCCTTGTATGCGCAAGCAGATTGGTTTACGCCAGCAGATATCGAAGCACCAGCAATTGAGGGCGTCTATTTCTACAATCGTTTAACAGGTAAAGACATAGCATTAGATGACATTCCTGCAACGATATTCTCTGAAGTGATGCGGGATATTGACCTCGTTGTAAGTGTTGCACATGTTGGTGGTGTCGATCCAGAAGCAAGCCATTCTACAATTGATATGCGTAGTGTCATTGTGGAGGAATTAGCGAAGTTATTAAAGCTAACGAATGTTGAAGTAAAAAAACAACATGCACTTATTGAAGGCAAACTCGCAAGCTATTCATTGCACTTAGGTAGTGGTGTTGTTCATCAAGTGGGTGGATCAATGATTCCAATACTCGCCGTACCATCTCAGCACCGTGGACGCATTTTCTTACCAATGGTGGATGACGACCCACGCACAGCCGAAATTATGTCAAAACTTTTACTGCTAAGTGAAGATACAAAAATTAAAGATCCTGCTATTCTAGGACATATCCGTAGCTATGAACAAACGCGCTAAAGAAATTTGTGCATAAACGAAAACGGTCGCTAGTTGATTTCCCTCCCCAGTTGTTAAATTCCAATGCCCTCCGTTTTGGAGGGCATTTATAGTGTTGAAAACAAAATGGTCAGAGAGTTCTTTGTGAATGTTGTGGTTCTTTAAATAAAGGTGATTTCCGTCCCAGGCTACTCGCACATTTGTTGTTGCTAGCACTACGCTTTTGCACAGAATTGTTGCTGAAGTTCCCTATAAATTAGAGTGACATGCTAAGTGAAGTGGTTGATTGGAGTGGAGACTGGGCGACTCCTTGGGGATCAGCAATAAAGGAACGAAGGCTAAAACCATCATGTCCTGTGATAACGCCTTCGTGACCAACATCGGTGCTGCTGACGCTACGTTAGCACTACGCTTTCGCGCAAAAAACATCTGTTGGCCCGAGACCCTGGAGCGAGCATCGCGAGTGAAGCGGCTCATCGGACGCCCCCAGGAAGCTTTGCCCTGTGCGAAAGCGAAGCGTCAGCGACAAAGCGCCCAGTCGGAACGGAAATCAACCCCTCGTTTTGCCGAAGAGCTATACTATGACACCTTAATCTCATCGAAATGATAGTCACCATCTATGCCCTCCACTGAACATCGGAGGGAATTTTATTGTACATCTGATTTAATCATTTCAAATAATAACGGTACATTCGTTCCGCGCTGTAATGAATTACAGCCCTCCATTAAAAATGACCAGCTCATTTTCATTTTTTCTTTATACGTAAGCTCTGGGTTAACTGGGACATATTCTTTTAAAAATTCTTCTATGGAGCTCGATAATCTTTCCATAAATTCATCAGCCTTTTGCACCTTTTCCGTCGCTACTTCATTACGTTCATTCCATAGTACATGCTCTAAGTTTGTAGAAAAATAGAATAGCTGATACGGTATTCTTAATCGATGAATGCTAAAATGATCATTTGCCATAAGGATTTTAGCATTATTCGCCTTCATTTCATTTCGTTGTTCGATTTGCTCCTTACGCTTCTCTGATTTCACTAATATTGCATCTTCTGTATAGAATAAATTTTGCTCAATATCTTCCTTCACCTTGACAAATTCAGGGGCAATGAAACAACCGTCTGCATCAGTAATATGAACGACAGCGGTTAAATCCTTCGCTAAAAACTTATACTTCTCCAAATAGTTCTGAATCACTCGTGTAACACTATTTTTAATATTAGGTATCCGTTTATTAGCATCCCATTTCGTTAAAATATCCTCCCGTTGTACATCGAAGCGAATCGTTGAATTTGCAAAATGTTCATCTAGAAAATCCTCTAAAACAATTTGCTCTGTATGCCCTTCTACAATGATTAAAAGAACTTTTTTAGTCATGCTGGACACCCGCTTTTCTAAAGGCACGCTTAATTTTAAATGTCTTCGTTTCCTTATAAACATCTTCATCCTGCCCGCCCAACTGAATTGCACGTAAATAAACATCTCGAGCATTATTTACCTCTTTAATACCCTTTAGCTGTATATAACGACGATCTTCATTCGTTGTCGTAAACCATAAGTTTTTAATAGCTAGCACCTCTAACACACGTAAATTATGAGACGTAAAAATAAGTTGACCTTTTCCGCCCTCATCAATCACTGTTAACAACTCGCCTAACAAATATTCAAAAACACCCGAATCTAATTCATCTATTACTATACAAGCATTTGGGTTATTATAAACTGCAATGAGCACACTAAGTACAGAAATAATTTTCAAAATTCCTTCTGACTCTGTCCGTAACGGTAATTCGCGATCCCCTCGTTGCGATAAAAATTCAAAACGAATTCCTTTTTCTCCATTATCCATAGTTTGTTTTGTAAGTACATTAATCTTTATAGACAGACCTGGAATAATCGCTGATAATACTTGATTACTTTGCTCTATTACTTCACATAACACGTAAAATGCGTCCTCTTGCAATAACGCTGGCCCCTTCAAATTGTAAGGGATAGAACCACGAGTTTTTTCGAGATGGATGCTAAAAGGCATACTACGCTCTTCAAATAATGGTGCGATATTTTGATTATTAACGACATGTAAATCCTGATTAAAATCTATTGCTAAATTATGAAGCAATTGCATTTCTAGCTCTGACAACCTGTCTTGTAATAACGGCTTTATATCTTTGTGAAAGACAAAGGACATATATTGTTTTTTAGCTAATTGATGAGTGACTAGTAATTGGATACGCGTTTTTTCATTCATATCAGAAAGATTTGCTTTACGTAGTTGTATGTCTTCCTCTGTAACATTAATTAAAATCTTTGAACGCTTCCCTTTCTCGTTTTCTCTGTAAGCTACACGTTCAACCGTTGTGTACAGTCTGTTTTCATCTTCTTGTAACTCTACATAATAATTAAGAAAAAATGTGCCAAATTGATTTTCTACTAGAAACTCGAACTCAATACTTGCTGTATCCTCCCCTGCCATAATTAATTTCTTTTCCTGAGATGGTAATTTAATTTCAGCGATCCAGCCGGAGATAAGTGCCTTTAACAAGCCAAAGGCATCAACAATAGTTGTTTTTCCAGAACCGTTCTGTCCGTATAAGCCTACAACATTTGACTTAAGAAACGTCTCAAAATTTACCGCTAACATAATTTCACCATGACGTACATTTCGTAAATTTTGTACTTTTATTTTCTTGATTTTTATAATGGTCATTTATTTAAACATCCTTTAATGATATTTTCTTCTATTATAATTAAATTTGATATTTTTTATAACATTTTATATTTTAATGAATTATACCCTTATCAATCATTCGTCTAGTTTAGTGCCTATGACAATCCTAATAGTAGGCATATGTTAGAAAAGAAAAAACGAAGAAAGGTGTGTTTCATTGGTCAATCCTGGATTTAATCCCGAAGATCTTGATGTTAACATTCCGTTTCACCCTACCATGCCTTCTGGTAGCCCATATCCATCTTTAAACCCATCACCATATCCGACACGACCTTCGCAGCCATATCCACCGCGTCCTCCGCAACCACGTCCGCCACAACCATATCCACCACGTCCTCCGCAGCCATATCCGCCACAACCATATCCACCACGTCCTCCGCAGCCATATCCGCCACAACCATATCCACCGCGTCCTCCGCAGCCATATCCGCCACAACCATATCCACCGCGTCCTCCGCAGCCATATCCACCACAACCATATCCACCACGTCCTCCGCAGCCATATCCG
>NZ_JBNNVB010000041.1:23974-29659 GCF_050280325.1 Lysinibacillus sp. NPDC093216
ATCCACCACAACCATATCCACCACGTCCGATGCCATTTCCAGGCGGGCAATATCCTGGCTTACCAGGCCAACCAGGTTTACCAGGATTCCCTGGATTAAACCTACCAGGAATGTAGATTTGTCACCTGACATATTGGAAGTCCAAGATAAATGACTTAGCAAAAAGGCTATCCAGAAGTTCAAATACGAACTAATGGATTGCCTTTTTATTGTTTATTAGAAACTATTTTTGATAAAAAAACTATGGAAGTGAAAACATGTCTATAAAATTCTCAGCCATCCTACATATTCGCGCATTTAATGAGCACAGTATATAGAGAGGTGTATCTATGTGTAACGTAAAAAAAATAACTTTATGTATGATTAGTCTACTATTAATTAATTTGAGCATTGTATCTTCTTTCGATGCAAAAGAATTGAGAAGATTAAATGGACTTAAAGCACAAATAAAAGGCCTAGAAAATCGTTTGAAAAACCTTGAGCCGATAAAACCCCAAACAATTGCTGATCCTCCTTTTCCAGAATTAACTCCTCCATCAAAATTTGTTACACTTTCACAATTGATCGAGAATGGCACTACTATTCCTTATGAGGTTATCGTCAATAATCCTGGCTATAAGAGACCCGCTTATGAAGAGTATTGGCATAGCTCAATCGGTCGGTGGAGCTATGTTCCAACTAGAATTCATTATGCACTGCATCGACTATTTACGAATTACGATGTTGCTCTTTCCGAATGGTACGACTTTGAACAAAATATGGGATTCACGATTCCATTGTTTCAAAATGAATCGGATTTAGATTTATATATTGTCGCGTTCCAATCTGATATTACGGCAGTTTATACGTTGGGGAATCAGGTGGTCGTTGTTGTATATCCAAGAAGAACCGGTGTTCAAGTGGTTACTATAAAAACAAGCGCTATACATCCCACAAATACCGAAGAATCTTTACTTGTGCAATTATCAACTCAAGCAGGAGAAGAAATCGATTATGCGCTTATCTCTTATATTTCTCCTGATTTTAGATTGAAGCAAAAAGAATAACTCTAAGCTACTTTTTCGGAGTTTTTTATTAGCAGGTTTGCTCCACTTTATCAGCGATTGTTGGGATTTTATCAGCGATTTTGCTACTTTTATCAGCGATTGTCGGAGGTTTATCAGCGATTTTGCTACTTTCATCAGCGATTGTCCATATTCTATCAGTGATTCACTAAAATATATTCGCTAAAGCATAAAAAAATCACTTCTCAATTTGAGAAGTGATTTTTTTGGCTGGAGCCGTAGATTACATCATTCCTGGCATGCCGCCCATACCAGACATATCTGGCATTGCTGGAGCTGCTTCTGGAATGTCTGCTACAACTGCTTCTGTTGTTAAGAATAGAGCTGCGACAGATGCTGCGTTTTGTAGAGCTGAGCGAGTTACTTTCGCTGGGTCTACTACGCCCGCTTCCATCATGTTTACCCATTCGCCTGTTGCAGCGTTGAAGCCTACACCGATTTCTTCGCGTTTTAGGCGATCTACGATAATTGAGCCTTCAAGACCAGCGTTGTTTGCGATTTGACGAACTGGCTCTTCTAAAGCACGCAGAACAATTTTCACACCAGTTGCTACGTCGCCTTCTTCTGCATCTGCAACGTTTTCAACTGCTGCATATACGTTAAGAAGTGCCGTACCACCACCTGATACGATACCTTCTTCAACTGCTGCACGAGTTGAGTTAAGAGCGTCTTCAATGCGTAGTTTACGTTCTTTTAGTTCTGTTTCTGTTGCAGCACCAACTTTGATTACTGCTACACCACCTGCTAATTTTGCAAGGCGTTCTTGTAATTTTTCTTTATCGAATTCTGAAGTTGTTTCAGCAAGCTGAGCACGGATTTGACCAATACGGCCTTCGATTGCATCTGCACCGCCAACACCTTCTACGATTGTTGTGTTGTCTTTTGTAACAACAACTTTCGCAGCGCGACCAAGTGATGTAATATCAGCTGATTTAAGGTCTAAGCCTAGTTCTTCTGTAATTACTTGACCACCTGATAAAATTGCGATATCTTCAAGCATTGCTTTACGACGGTCACCAAATCCTGGAGCTTTAACCGCTACAGCATTGAATGTACCACGAAGTTTGTTCACTACAAGTGTTGCAAGAGCTTCACCTTCAACATCTTCAGCGATGATTAATAGTGGACGACCTTGTTGTACCACTTGTTCTAATAATGGTAATACTTCTTGGATGTTTGTAATTTTTTTATCAGTAATTAAAATGTATGGGTTATCTAATACCGCTTCCATTTTATCTGTATCTGTTACCATGTAGTGTGATGCATAGCCACGGTCGAATTGCATACCTTCAACTACATCAAGTTCAGTTGTGAAGCCTTTAGACTCTTCAATTGTAATAACACCATCGTTACCCACACGTTCCATTGCTTCTGCAATTAATTGCCCTACTTCATCATCAGCAGCAGAGATTGCCGCAACTTGTGCGATTTCTTCTTTGTTGCTTACTGGGCGAGAAATAGCGTGTAATTCTGTAAGGGCTGCTGCAACTGCTTTGTCGATCCCTTTACGAATGCCTACAGGGTTTGCACCAGCTGTTACGTTTTTCAAGCCTTCACGAATAATTGCTTGCGCTAATACTGTTGCAGTTGTTGTACCGTCACCAGCGATTTCGTTTGTTTTAGAAGCAACTTCTGCTACTAATTTTGCCCCCATGTTTTCGTACGGGTTTTCTAGTTCGATTTCTTTCGCAATTGTTACACCATCATTTGTAATAAGTGGTGAACCGAATTTTTTTTCTAAAACTACGTTACGACCTTTAGGCCCTAGAGTAATTTTTACTGCGTTTGCTAATTTATCTACACCTTGTAGCATTAATGAACGAGCGTCTTCTGAGAATTTAATATCTTTTGCCATTTGAATTTACCCTCCTGAAATGGAATATTCGTTAAGCTTCATCAATATATTTATAAAAATTTCGCCATACTGTCATTGCCATCTATTTTTTTGTTTATCTATGACAATCACTAAAGGCATTTACTTTAAAAGTATTAACTTATTCAATAATTGCAAGAATATCGCTTTCGCGTAAAATTAGGTATTCATTACCTTCATATTTAACTTCTGTACCAGAGTATTTTGAGAAAATAATGCGGTCGTCAACTTTTACGTCAAGCTCTACACGTTGCCCGTTCTCTAAAATGCGACCCGTCCCAACTGCTACAACTTTACCTTCTTGCGGTTTTTCTTTTGCAGAGTCTGGCAGTACAATACCGAATGCAGATTTTTCTTCTACCTCGATTAGTTCGATTACAATACGATCTCCTAGTGGTCTTAACAAGTGAAACAACCTCCTATTAATTAATTATATACTTGAAAGTTTATTAGCACTCTATCTAGTCGAGTGCTAATACAATTATTATGATAATCAATCACACTTTTTTTTGCAAGTCAGAACTTCGAAAAATTTTGTTTTCTTTCCATATTCCTCTACAATAGAAAGGTAGCATAATGAATGGAAAGGATTTTGACTGTGAACAATTCTCAAAAAATAACTAAACATAAAAAAACAGCCCTTTATGTTTTACTGATCTATATCCTCATGCAAATATCAGGGATATTACTGGCAAAACCGTTTCACAAGATGGTCATGAGTACAACCGGTTTGCCTAGTGAGCAAGCTGCTCCGCTTACTCAAGGCTGGTATATCGCACTTAGTTTTGCCATTGCGTTAATTCTAAGCTTAATCCTAACATCTCGCGATAAAGCTTTTTGGAATATTTATAAAGGAAAGAAAGAAACTATACCACTGTCAATTATGTGGGGAATTATCGGTTTCTTCTTAGTTTTCTTCGGCCAAATGATTGGCGCAGCTATCGAAATGGCTGTATTCGGTATCCAAGGTGGATCGGAAAACACAGCTGATATTGTAGCTATTGCAAAAGGCGCTCCTATTGCGATATTAGCGATTGTCGTGTTTGGGCCAATATTAGAAGAATTCGTTTTCCGTCGTGTTATTTTCGGATCGCTTGTCCAAACAACGAATTTCTGGATAGCCGGTATAATAAGCGCCATTTTCTTTGCCCTTATTCATTTCGACTTCACACATATCTTGCTTTATACAATTTGCGGATTGATTTTTGCCTTCTTATATCACAAAACAAAACGCATTTGGACGTCCATTATCGCCCACGTTATGCTAAATGGTTTTGTGACGCTTGTACAATTGTATGCAGAACCATTGCAAAAGTTTCTTGAAGAACTAGAAAAAATGCAATAAAAATCAGTGGGAGTTTTTCTTCCCACTGATTTTTATTTAAAGTTAAGCTGACGAAAAAGCTCGATGCTACTAATTAGCATCGAGCTTCTATTATTATTGATTCAATTCTTCGATTTGACGTCTCTGCTGTTCAAGCGCCTCTTCAATCTGGCGTTTTTGCTCAGCCTCTTGTTCTTCCTTCATTCGCATTTCCTCTGATTTTAAGTATTTCTTATAGCCAATACGAGAAATCATAATGCTAATTTCATAAAGAACAAACAACGGTACTGAAACCATTAAGTGCGAAGCTAATTCAGGCGGTGCGATTAAAGCAGCACATACAAATAAACCAAAGTATGAGTACTTACGAATACGAATTAGTAACTCAGGAGATAAAATCCCAATACGCGAAAAGAACAGGACTACAATCGGCAATTGGAAAAGGAAACCAAAAGGTATTGTAAGTTTAAATAAAAACGAAAAATATTCATGTATTCCAATCGTTTGCTGAATTTCTAATTCATTTGATAAATTCATCATAAACTTTATGACGTAAGGGAATAGTAAAAAGTATGAAAAAGATAGCCCTGCTAAAAACAATATAAACGAATACGGTATATAGCTTAAGGTTGCTTTTCGTTCTACGTCCCTTAATCCTGGACTAATAAAAGCCCATAATTGATACATCAATACCGGAGAAGATAGGATAAATGCTATTAAAAAAACGACTTGGATATAAATTGCAAGTGGTGTTACTACATCAAATGCATGAAGCTCAATATTATAATTCGCCCCAGTAGATTGAAGGTATTTAACAAGCGGCTTCGCAACAAAAAAACCGCCAGCCATAGCGAGAACAAAGAAAACGGCAACAATGAAAAGCCGTTTTCTTAATTCTTCTATATGCTCAATGACAGTTAGATCTCTTGGATTCATTCCACAAACATCCTAACTTTACTTATCTAATTCTTTCTTTTTCTTGTCATCATCATCTTCGTCAGCTAATCCTCTAGTAGCATTTTTGAATTCACGTAATGTTGAACCAAATGCTTTACCAAGCTCTGGTAACTTCTTAGGACCAAAAATTAGTAATGCGACAATTCCGATAATAATGAGGCTCATAGGACCAATACCACCCATTAAAGCCACCTCCTCTTTATATCCATCATTTTAACGCATATTTCGCCATTTTGCTAACTAATAATATGTGAAAGTTTTTCGTCACTCTCTCATTTTATCTCATACTTTTATTGACAGAAACTGTGAGCTATACTAATTATTCCTTGGCATAATTGCTGCTGTCGCTTCGCTTTCGCGCAGAAAACATTTGCTGCTGTCGCTTCGCTTTCGCGCAGAAAACATTTGCTGCTGTCGCTTCGCTTTCGCGCAGAAAACATTTGCTGCTGTCGCTTCGCTTTCGCGCA
>NZ_JBNNVB010000041.1:29756-37496 GCF_050280325.1 Lysinibacillus sp. NPDC093216
GCAGAAAACATTTGCTGCTGTCGCTTCGCTTTCGGTACAAAAGACATTCGCTGAAAGAAATTAAATTATGTACGATTATCACTCTTCCTGATTACGAATTAAATAAATGAGTGCCTGCAATTCTACTGACAAATCGATTGTTAAAAGTTGCATTTTATCTGGTACAGTAATACGCTCTGGCGTAAAGTTTAAAATTCCTTTTGCGTTCATCGCCGCTAATCTATCAGCCATTTTCTGTGCAGAGCGTGGTGAAACTGTTAAAATTGCAAGCTCCGCTCCATATTCCGCATACTTTTCTTCCAATAAATCTGGATGAAAAACAGGAATATTACTAATCATCTTCCCTTCCTTTGGGGCCTTTGAGTCAAATGCCACAACGATATGAGTATTGTGATTTTTTTGAAAATTATATTTTAATAAAGCACTACCTAAATTCCCTACACCAACTAACGCTACTTTTGTCGCTTCATGTTGATCGAGCGTTTGACTAAAAAATTCCAAGAGATGTTGCACATCATAGCCATATCCCTTTTTCCCAAGAGCACCAAAATAAGAAAAATCACGGCGAATAGTTGCAGAATCAATTTTCATCGCTTCACTCAGTTCCTTCGACGAAATACGTTCCATGCCTTCTTGTGCAAAGTTTTGGATAAATCGATAGTAAAGAGGAAGTCTTTTCGTAGTGGCTTGTGGAATTTTTAATTCTTGTTTCAAACTCTTTCCTCCTTATAGAGTATCAAATCTATTTATGATACACACTTAATTAACTATTTCTAAGTTTATAATATTTACTGGAGGATTTCCCTTTAGTTAATGGCGCTTTTACGCCACTAACTAAAGAGAAATCGTCTCAATCTTACATGACAGCTTGGAATAAGTAAAGCATCGACATTGCAAGGCAATCGCTCATCTATTACACTAAGGAAGAATTGAGGTGTCAAGAATGATTGTTTTACAGGTCAATCAACTATATAAATCCTTCCTTGCAGATGAAATTTTAAGTGGCGTAAAATTAGAGGTTCAACATCGTGATCGTGTTGCATTAGTAGGCCGTAACGGTGCTGGTAAGTCTACTTTACTTAAAATAATTGCTGGTCAACTGTCATATGACTCTGGCGATATTATTATCCCTAAAGGTATACAAATTGGATATTTGGAGCAGCATGCTGGTTTAAACTCAACATTGTCGATTTGGGATGAAATGATGACAATTTTTGAGCCGCTTATTACCCAAGAACGAGCAATCCGATCATTAGAACAACAAATGGCCGACCCTGCTGTTTATGAAAACCCTACTTTATATGCAAAAATAATGTCTGAATACGATCATTTGCAGCATAATTTTAAGGATGCAGGTGGCTATCAATATGAATCTGATACACGTTCTGTGCTTCATGGCATGCAGTTCTATCCTAATGATTACGAAAAGCCAATTAGCTCACTATCAGGAGGACAACGAACTCGGTTAGCGCTTGCTAAGCTTTTGTTAAGTAAACCTGACCTATTAATACTCGATGAACCTACTAACCATTTAGATATTGAAACCCTCTCTTGGTTGGAATCATATTTAAAAGGCTATGAAGGGGCTATTCTAATTGTTTCCCATGACCGCTACTTCTTAGACCAAGTTGTGTCTATTGTCTACGAAGTCTCTCGTCATCGCGTCACAAAATATACAGGCAATTATAGTGCCTATTTAGATGAAAAAGCTAAAAATTATGAGCGTGATTTGAAGCAATATGAACGTCAACAAGATGAGAAAGCCAAGCTTGAGGAATTTATTCAAAAAAACATTGCTCGTGCTTCTACTACTAAAATGGCACAAAGTCGTCGTAAAATGCTTGAACGAACAGAATGGATGGAATCCCCTGATGGTGATGAAAAATCAGCAAGCTTCGGTTTTACAATTGAGCGCCAAAGTGGTAATGATGTATTGTCTGTTGATGACTTAGCGATAGGTTATGGTGATAAGAAAATATCAAGCGGCATTACATTACGCACTTTCCGAGAAGACCGTATTGCACTTGTTGGACCCAATGGTGTTGGTAAATCAACTTTATTAAAAACCATCGTCAAAGATTTACTACCACTCTCTGGAGAGATTCGCTATGGTACAAATGTTCAAATTGGTTATTATGACCAAGAGCAGGCCAAGCTATCGAGCAATAAAAGTGTGCTAAAAGAGCTATGGGATGAATGGCCTTTAATGAATGAAAAAGATATTCGCACAGTGCTAGGCCGTTTCTTATTCAGTGGAGATGATGTAGATAAAATCGTGTCATCATTATCTGGTGGAGAAAAGGCTAGACTTGCATTAGCTAAATTGATGATGCAAAAGGCAAATTTCTTAATTCTCGATGAGCCTACCAATCACTTAGACTTAGATAGTAAAGAGATACTGGAAAACGCACTGACCGATTATCCTGGAACGCTCTTATTTGTATCGCATGACCGATATTTCATCAATCGAATCACTACTAAAGTAATCGAACTATCTGGCGATGGTTCCTTTGAGTATTTAGGGGACTATGATTATTATCTTGAGAAGAAACAAGAGCTATTAGAAATTGCTCAAATGAAGGCTGCCGCTCAACCACAAGTACAAGCTGATGTACCTGAGAAGATCTCTACCTCTAAAATTGATAAAGAGGCTAAAAAACGAGAGCGCCAAATTAGACGCGCGCTTGAGGAACTAGAGGGGAAAATGCAGCACGTAAATCTTGAAATAGCTCGCTTAGAAGAAGCTCTTTGCGATCCTGAGATTTTCACAGACCACGAAAAAATCACACAACTTCAAGAGGAATTATCAACTGCTAAGGAACAGTATGAGTTATTCGAAATGGAATGGCTTGAGCTAAGTGAAGAACTTGAAAATATTATTGTATAACATACCTCTTGAGATGGGATAAAACTTGTAAAGCCATGTGCCTTGTCGCATGGCTTTTTACTTTACTCGCGTTGATTTTTCATATATATTGGTCAAGTGCTATTTTTCGACAAAAAATGCCCACAACTTTATACACACTTTAAATCTAGTAATACCAACATATCAACAGACTTATCCACATTGTCCACAATTCAAAAATATTTTATTCACATCATTTTGTACAAAATAGGCTACTATATATTGAATAATCACAAGTTACGCACAAGTTATCAACACTTTGTGCATAAGTACGGATGTTCGCTGTTTTATTTCTACCTTACCTGTGGATAATTTTCTGAAAAATTTGTCAACTGATCGGATTCAAATTTTCTTATAGACACTGTTTTCTCAACAATTTATTCACAAAAGCAAAAGAGGTATTTTAGAATCAAATCTAAAACACCTCTTTTTCTATAATCAATTATGCCTCAGCATAATTACGTCCGAAATCGCCTGAAAGAAGTTATACCCAGGATTTTAACTCCATTCCAGGACGACCGTTCATTGATAAATTGCCTCGAATACCCGCTTCAAACATAGGTGTTGCTGCTGCCCCTATCATGGCGGCATTATCTGTACACAGCTTTAATGGCGGCACGAAAAATGGTATATTTTCTTCAGCAAATACCATCTCAAGTGATGTACGCAAACCCTTATTTGCCGCTACACCACCCGCTGCAATAACCTGTTTCACTTTATACTCGCGAGCTGCCCGTAATGTTTTTGCTGTTAATACTTCAACTACGCTATCCTGGAACCCTTTGGCAACGGCAGTCGGACAAATTTCTTCACCGCGTTGGTCCATATTATGCTTATAATTAATAACCGCTGATTTCAAGCCGCTAAAACTAAAATCATAAGAATCTTCCTCTAACCACACTCTTGGGAAGGATACAGCCTCATCTCCCTCATGTGCTAATTTATCAATTCGTGGACCACCTGGATATGGTAAGTTTAAAACACGCGCAACCTTATCATAAGCTTCACCAGCTGCATCATCTCTCGTCTCACCGATGACTTCAAAAGAGCCATGTTCTTTCATATAAACTAACTCTGTATGGCCACCTGATACAACAAGTGCTAACAATGGGAATTCCATTGGCTGCACGAGTGCATTAGCATATATATGTCCAGCTATATGATGTACACCTACAATCGGTAAATTATTAGCAAATGCAAAGGCCTTTGCGGCATTAATCCCAATTAATAGTGCACCTACAAGACCAGGACCCTCTGTAACTGCCACAGCATCTAAATCAGCCGGCTTCATATTTGCCTGCGCTAATGCTTCTTCTATAACTACTGTAATTTGCTCAACATGATGACGAGATGCAATTTCAGGTACAACCCCACCAAATCGTTTATGACTTTCTATTTGAGATGCAACTACATTTGAAACAATTTCAGAACCATTTCGAATAATCGCCGCTGCTGTTTCATCACAGCTCGATTCTATTGCTAATATCATTCGATCTTCCATCATAAATTCACCCACATGACAAGGGCATCCTCCCCGTTATCTGTATAATAGCCTTTACGTATACCACCATCTTGGAAATTAAGCTTTCGATAAAGATTTTGGGCAACTGTATTTGTTACTCGTACCTCTAAACTCATGACTTCCATAGTATGCTCCCTAGCAATACGCATTGCCTCTCGCATTAATCCTTCACCAATGCCGCGACCGCGAGCATCCTCTATAACGGCAACGTTCGTAATTTGCGCTGCGTCTATAACCATCCACATTCCACAAAAACCGATAATGTTATTATATTCATCTATAGCTAGCACATAATGTGCATACTGATTTTCATGCACTTCATAATAAAAAGAATCTAACGTCCATGGTGTAGGAAATGTAGCAAGCTCAATTTCATACACTACTGAGACATCTTCAGATACCATTTTACGATATGTTACATTACTACTCATGCGCCTTCTCCTTTTGTTCCTTCAGCCAATTCGCCTCCGCCTCGGCAATACGTTTATATTGCGGGACAAAATGATGAACTGCATCCACACTTGGTAGCTCCAGTTTCGTCGCTAATCGAATTGTTTCACTTGCCCTTGGTAAGTCATTACTAAATGGTGTACGCTGCGCATAATCACCTAGTACCTCTACGATTTTATGCCAAAAAACATCTACATCGGCTCCAACAAATAAAACCGGTGCCTCTAAAGCCTGTAAACGCTCTAACAAGCCATCTATATGATCGTGATAATCTTCAATAATTGTTTCAAGCTCACAACCTTTATAAACGGCCGTATAGACATTACCTCTTCGCGCATCAAAAATAGGACAAATAAACCCATCATATAGTGCTGCATTTGCGGCCAATGACTTTAAGCTAGATATTCCAACTAAAGGCTTTTTCAATGTCCATGCTAATGTTTTAGCAAGCGTCACACCTATTCGTACACCGGTATAAGAACCAGGTCCTTCTGATACAGCAATCGCATCCAACTCGCTTGGCTTTATGCCAGCCTTTTCTAGCACTTCTTCAATGGCTGGCATAGCACCTGCTGAATGTGTTAATTTTATATTTTGTACAATCTCCGCGATCACTTTCCCATCTTTTATTACAGCAATAGAAAGTGGTGCATTCGCTGCTTCAATCCCTAACCAAATCATTTCATTAGCTCCTCACATAATGCCTCATATCGCATTCCAAGTGGTGTTAATACAAATCGTCGTTGATTTTCTCCGATTCGGTAAATTTCTATTCCAAGACGCTCCTGAGGTAAATCCTGTTCAATCAAATGAGCCCACTCGACAACTGACACCGCATCACCATAAAATAGTTCGTCCCATCCAAGATCCTCATCGCTTTCTGCTAAACGATAAACATCTAAATGATTAAATGGTAAACGCCCCTCATATTGCTTTACAATCGTAAATGTCGGGCTATTGACTGTTCTCGTCACGCCAAGCCCCTTCGCTAATGCTTTCGTAAATGTCGTCTTACCTGCGCCCAAATCACCCTCTAATGTAATTGTATCCTGGGCTTCTAGTAAGCTTGCTAGCTTCAACGCAAAATTCTCAGTATCATCAAGTGAATTCATTATTTTTTCATACATCATCTCTTTTTCCTCTCCTAGCTCCATTACTACTAGTTTACCGAAACAAGCGTAAATGTTCAAAACATCCAATGGATTTCAAAAAAACAATTACACCTTGGCGTAATTGTTGCAGCTTGTCGACAAAAAATTATAATTTATTGTGTATTAAATAAACAAAGGAGATTTTCACTCCAAGCTGATGTCCATCATGGGGTGAGTCCTAAAACTTATGCAAACTAGCATTCGTCATTAGCCTGAAACAATTAAGCCTGGGCTAAATTGTCGGTGGCGATACTAATCTATGTGCCAAATAAAAATAAAACACGCTTATAAAAAACGTGCTTATTTTTTATGCTCCTTTACCTCACTAACCTTTTTATCAACCAATTTATCATCTTTAAATCGTACTATATAGGTTTTTGTCATAAGTATTTCATCATTCCAGCGGTATTGATCTTTTTTTATCATGTCCCCTGCTCCACCTGCAATTTTTACTACTTCCATATATGACATGCCTTCTTTTAATTTTTCAAATTCGGCTTCGTTCATATTTTTCTGCCAGTGGTACGCATTGGACTCCTCTATGTCTAAAATAGGATCTCCACAGCCTGCTAGTATTACAATAGCACCTATGAGTAAGCTTATATTCAGACGTTTTATGTAAAAATAATTTCGCATGCTAAACACCTCCAAATTCCTTCACACGAGAAGAATCGATAAAAATAGTCACCCTTATTAACAGCCAGTAGTTTATCTGTACCAAAACGTAACGTCGGGTACAAGAAAAATTCAGGGAAAGCAAAAAAGGTTAGATGGGGATTAATCGCCCGTAAAACCTGAATATCTTTATGTTTACTGCTCTGCTTGTTTTCTCAAGCGGTATGGCAACAAACTGCAAGCCTTCTCAGTTTGTTGACACATACAGCCTAGGACCTTTGCTAACGAGTTTTTCGATATGAGTGTTGGGGCATTCCGGCGGATGTCAGAATCGGAAAGGGGTTAATAAAGGATGTTAGCCTAAAATCATCGCATCCATGCGATAACGGCTAACTGACCTGCTTCGGTGCTGCTGCCGCTACGCTATCACTGCGCTTTCGCACAAAAAAAATTTGCAGGCCTAAGCACAAAGCCGAATCTGGACGCATTGTTTATCTGTAACGAAAGCAAAGCGTCAGCTACAATTGTGCCGAGGCATAATTACTTTAAAAATCTATGGATACCCCAACAAATATTATAGAACCAATTTCATCGATATCCATTAATTCCCTTATATTAACAATAAAAAAAGTTCTTATGATTTAAAAGCATCATAAGAACTATATTATCGTTTATAATGGCGGTCCCGACCGGGATCGAACCGGCGATCTCCTGCGTGACAGGCAGGCATGTTAACCGCTACACCACGGGACCTCTTTAAGACATTTATAAATATATCATAGGGAAATAACATATGCAATACTTTTTTATATTTTTTCATTTTTATATTCTCGTAGTCTTTGAGATAATGCTAATGCTTCAATCCGTAAGAAGTAGCATAGAAAAAGAGCAACGAGTATTTTATGGTTGCTCTTTTCATTGTTTCATTGTCATCAGCTTTAGCTTCATTTCAATAATAATTACGTTAATAAAAAAAAAGCCAGCACTCAGCTGACTGTCTACATTGCCTAGCGACGTCCTACTCTCACAGGGGGAAGCCCCCAACTACCATCGGCGCTAAAGAGCTTAACTTCCGTGTTCGGTATGGGAACGGGTGT
>NZ_JBNNVB010000042.1:0-34139 GCF_050280325.1 Lysinibacillus sp. NPDC093216
AGTTCTGCTCCATCTAGTTGTTATGTTCATTATAAATAAAAGTACCCTATAAGAGAGACTTTTTTTAAGTGTCTATCTTATAGGGTACATTTTAGTAAGGGATTGTGTCTTTTTATTTTTTTGATGCATATTTAATTAGTGCTTGTGCTACTGCCTTATAATTTGGATTTTTTGCTTTCGTGATAATAATTTCTGGCACTCTTGTTTCTTTGTTGTTTTTCATTTTCGTCACTCCTTTTGTAATTTCAAAAGGGTTATACAAAAACAAAATTCTTGAGTGTAAAATATGATACAAAGTATTTTATGTATAATAAAATTTGTCCTATTACTAAAATCTGTAATGCTGTGTGTGAAACGATTCGAAACGTACTACTACAAGTAAAATCAAATTTCGCTCGTCTGAATCGCTTCTATCCAATACAAAAAATTATCATGAGTTTTTATCATGAGTTTGTCTGAAATCTTGACGTAAATCTATAGAACAGAAAAATTTAACTAAAAAATATAGTTTTTTCTGTTATTATAGAGTAAGCCCGAAATATAAAAAAAGCGCACCTTTTCGGTACACACGACGAATGGCCATCTATCCTAATTTTTTTCGGATAGATGGCTAGTTTGCACATGTGGCTTGGATTTTTTTCGACCAAGGCATGTAATTCTTTAAAATCTCTGGTTGCTGGTGAATTGGTAAATTTGGCAATTCTGTCATTAACGTCACTAGGTATTGATAGAAATCGATGCCGTTTGCTTTTGCCGTTTCAGCCAAACTTAAACAGATCGCATTTGCTTTAGCGCCTGCTTCACTAACAGAGAAAAGCCAGTTCTTACGACCGATCACATTTGGACGAATCGCATTTTCAGCTGGATTATTATCGATTTCAATTCGACCATCGAATAGAAAAGCCTTTAATCCGTGTACACGATTTAATGTGTATTCGGCAGCTTTGGCTAAGGCATTTTTTCCGAAGAAAGGCGATTCATCCACCCATTTTAAGAATTTCTCTACAATCGGCTTTGAATGTTGTTGCCTTGCTTTTCGGCGTTTACCTGGTGAAAGATGCTTGAACTGACGTTCTAGGTGATACAGTTGATCACAGTAATCCACGCCAATTTGCCCGTTTTTGCTATCAGGTTTCAGCCAATAACGTCGCACATGCGCCCAACAATTGGCGAACGTGACATCAGGTAGATTACCGTATGCCGAATAACCATCACAAATCAAGGCTCCTTTAAAGCCCTCTGTAAATTCTTCTAGTACAGAACGACTTCTCGATAATGCACTTTGAAAAAGAACGATGATTGGTCCTTGACTTGGCACGCTTCGGAACACCCAATTATAGGCGTTCGATTGACCGGATTTTCCGTCTGAACGTTTGATTATTTGCGCATAGGTTTCATCTACATGCAGAACAGATTTTGCTGTTAATGTCTGCTTCATCTGTTCATAAACCGGTAGAAGCCAATCTTCAGCTGCACGGATCACCCAGTTTGATAAGTTTTTATCATTCGTAAGCAGGCCATATCGTTCCCACTCCTTTACCTGACGGTAAAGAGGTAAGTATTGGATGAACTTATCATAGATGAGCTTTGCTAGAACGGTTGGTCCCGCAATGCTTCTCTGAATGGCAGCTTGTGGCGCTTTCCCACGTTTCATTTGTGCTTTTTGTGTGGCATCCATTTTACAGTGCTTGCACTCGTAGGCATGTTCAATATGCTGGATGCGCATCATTTTTGCCGGAATGAATTTTGCTTCTTCACGCGCAATAGTTGTACCGGCTTCGGTCATTTGGCCAAGGCAACAGTCGCATTGTGTATTGGTGGGATGATGATGAATTTCTTCTATTTCAATCCCATCATGAAAAGAATCATTCCGTTTTTTCTTATGTAGTTTACGGTTAACAGTGTAAGTAATCGTCGCTGTGCTTTGTTCTTCTGTGTGCTCAGATTCGTTAAAAGACGGATCGTCATCGAATAAAGAGCCTTGCCCGTCTGGTGCTTGATACTTTGATTTTTCTGATTTAGAGCCGTATAAAGCTTTTGTTAATTGGCGAACTTGTTCTGTTAGCACTTCAATTTGTTTCGATAAATCTTTGTTTTGGTTTTTCATATACGCAAGTTGTTCTTCAAGAAGTTGAATCACTTTTTCGTTAGAAGTGCTCATCAAATCATTCACCACATTTCGTTCAATATAAGTTATGGTTGATTATACCATCATAGAAAGCAAATTTAAAAGACACCTTTTGCAGATTTCGCAATTGCCTTTGGCTGCTGAAGCGATAATCCTTCCAATAGCCAGCGAAGCTCCTGTTGTGTTAAATTACGTACCTCATTTTCATCTTTTGGCCATTGAAGCTTGCCGTTATCTAATCGTTTGTAAAGCATGGCAAATCCATCCCCATCAAAGTACAAACATTTATAACGGTCTTTGCTCGTTCCAGAAAATAAGAAGATGGAATCGCTATATGGGTCTAGTTCAAAAGTATCTTGAATGTGTGTAGCGAGACCATCAATGCCTTTTCGCATATCGGTCTTGCCACAAATAATATAGATGTTTTGCACGCTCGTAAAATCATGCTTCATTGATTGCTCAGCTCCTTCATGATCGTTTGGATGATGCACTCATCTACGCCATTGAAGAAGGAAATTTCAGCCCCAGCTGTTTTAATGACACATCTTGGCTCAGAGGGAAATTGCGATGAATTGATAAAAGAAGACTTATCAGTGATGGGATCTAGTGTCACAGGGACAATTGTTAGTTTTGTAGTGGACATAAAAAAAGTGCCTCCTTTAATTGATACATCTATCGTACCGGAGGTGCCTGGTTGTTTATATGCGTTATTTGAATACGGGCTTACATTATAGATATAGGGATAACTGATTTTATAGTAGTTGTTACCGCTACTTATTTTTTAATGTTACTACCAGCCCTGGCGCCGTAAGGTGGTTAGGCTAGTTGGCATATTGGCAACGTTGCTGATCTGGGTACTTGGAAGAGTTATCCCTATTATTAAGAAGAGGCTTAGATGGTTCTGGCTTCTCAGGTATTTCCTTAGCAGGTTCCGTCGGCAGTTTGTTTGGCAATGCAATTGGTGGAGGTACCGCAACTTTAACAGCTTTAGGACAAATAACAGCTATTTTTGTAGGAGGCGGTACATTAATTCCCTGGGCATTAATCCCGGCTGCTGCAATATGCAATGTTAGCCCATTCGAACTTGCAAGGCGTAATTTATTGCCAGTGGCGATTGGCCTTGTGATTACAACTATTGTGGCGATGTTTTTAATATAGCATTGTAAAAGTAAGGAACTCCAAAGGATAATATAGGGTAAATAGTATAATAAAATAAAACTAGACCTTATATTTAGAGGATTTGAGTTTGATTATATATAATCAAACTTTATAATCAAACTTTTATTGTGGTCTTTTAATAAGGCTGTTTTCGTAAAGATTGTTGCTCTTCAACTAAACCAGCTAATAGTTTATCAAAGTTCAATTTATAATTACATATTTAACCAAATTAGTTTATTATTGATTATATATAATAAATTAAGTAGGTGTGAAAATGGATTTACTGATAGCATTCTTAGTATTTGTGGTAGGTTTTGAGCTTTATGATGCTATAAGAAAAGTGGATAATAATATCTTAGAGCAAGCAGAAGAGATAAAAAAATTACGCGAAGAATTAGCAAAAGGTACTAATAATTAAAACTTCCTCTTCAACTAACAGGTGCTGTAGTTAAATATTCGATTTTCGAAATATAAAACATAAAAACAGAGTTGATTCCACATATTTTGTAGATTAACTCTGTTTTTATGTTTTAATTGCAACAATCTTTTAGAAAACAGCCTTTAATAAAGATTGATAATTTTCTTATTCCACAATCGGGCCATTTAACGGAATAAGCCTTGGGGTATTCCTAGTAACAGGGGATGGACCTTGTTCCACAAATGTACGGCTTAGCTGAACAAATAGTGCAGAGTTTTCTCGTATTGTGCAATAAATATTAAGTATTCTACTTATAATTGTTTAGTTTATAATGATTTTAAGGAGCTGATTTTTATATTAAATGTTAAAAATACAAGTACATCCGTTTTTGATGTTGGTTTGGAATAAAGTTTGATTAATAGTTTGTTGCAAACGTTGATTTATAATAGAAGAAACCCACGCATTTTGAAAAAAGTTTGATCAAAATGCGTGGGTTTTATTTAAATGCGAAGTTATTTTTATCAAACTATATTATAAATGATCAATCTTTTTTACAAACTACAACTCTTTTTTCTTCCATCATTAGGATATTAATTTATTTAAGAAACAATTTTTATCTCTTTACGAACAAATTCACATGTCCAAAAACCTAAAAATGAATTTAAACTTCTGTATATTGTCCAATCTTTCTGAATTTCTCATAGCGATCTTCAATTAATTGTTCGCCATTTAGAGAATTCAATGCTTTTAGTGTGACGCTTATACATTCTTTTATATAAGATGCTTGCTTCGCAACATTGCGGTGTGCTCCACCAGTTATTTCAGGGATTATTCCATCAATAACGTCGAGCTCTTTTAAGTCAGGTGCTGTTATACGCATTGCTTCTGCAGCTTGCTTCCCTAGGCTACCATCTCGCCATAAGATCGATGCAGCCCCTTCAGGCGAGATAACCGAATACGTTGAGTTCTCTAACATAAAGACGCGATTAGCTACCCCTAATGCAATGGCACCCCCACTTCCGCCTTCCCCAATAACAATACTAATAACTGGTACTGTTAGAATCGCCATTTCAGAGAGAGTTCTAGCAATGGCTTCACTTGGGCCGCGTTCCTCGGCTGCCTTACCCGGATAGGCTCCTTTTGTATCAATAAAACAAATAATTGGGCGCTTAAATTTCTCAGCTTGCTTCATTAAGCGTAATGCCTTACGATATCCTTCAGGGTGTGGCATACCAAAATTTCGTCGAATATTTTCTTTAGTTGATTTTCCGCGTTGATGTCCAACAATTGTTACGGGCTGTCCTTCAAAGAGAGCAATTCCTCCAAGAATAGCTGCATCATCACCAAATGTACGATCTCCATGTAACTCAATAAAGTTTTCACACATAGCTTCTATATATTGTAAAGTTGTTGGTCGTTCTGGATGTCTAGCAACCTGTACACGATCCCATGGCTTCATATTGGCATAAATAGATTGTTCTAGCTGCGTTAGACGTGTTTCAAGCTTTTCGATTTCACCTGTCATATCTACATCTGCCTCTGTAGCAATCGTTTTTAATTCATCAATTTTTTCTCGTAATTGTATTACTGGTTCTTCAAAAGCTAAATTTTTAGACATGTTGCACACCGCCTTTTGTATGCATTTTTACAAGCATTACTACTTGATTTCGTAAATCCTTCCGATGGAAAACTGCATCAAGCTGACCATGCTCTAGTAAAAACTCTGACTTTTGGAAATCATTTGGTAATTTTTCTCTTAATGTTTCTTCAATGACACGGCGACCAGCAAAGCCAATCAATGCTTGTGGTTCAGCAATATTAATATCTCCAACAGAGGCAAAGCTTGCTGAAACGCCACCGTATGTAGGATGCGTCATGATCGAAATAAATAATAGTCCTTCTTCACTATGACGTTTTAACGCCACACTCGTTTTTACCATTTGCATTAATGATAGAATACCTTCTTGCATGCGCGCTCCACCACTAGCAGTAAAAATAATAACCGGTACACGTAATTCAATAGCTTTTTCAACGGCACGTGTGATTTTTTCTCCTACAACGGAGCCCATTGAGCCCATACGGAAATGAGAATCCATAATGGCTACAACAATTTCTTCTCCATCAAGAGTACCTAACCCAGTCAGTACAGCTTCGCTTAATCCCGTTTGTTGTTTAGCCACTGAAATTTTTTCTACATAATCAGGGAAATTAAGTGGATTACTTGTTTGTAAATGATCATCCATTGAAACAAATGAACCTTCATCTAAGAAATATGCTACGCGCTCCTGTGCAGTCATTTTGAAATGATGGTCGCATTTTGTACACACTTTATGATTTTTTTCTAATTCCTTTGTTAACTGAATGTGACGGCATTCTGGACATTTTGTCATAAGTCCTTCTGGAAATCCCTTTTCCTGTCCGTCCTCTTTCTTTTTACTAAATAAGCTACGTATTGCCATGTTTTACTCCCCCTTTGTTGTCTAAATGCCTTGTTCAGCATTCATCCACTGTTCGTAAGCTTTTAATGCTTCTTTTTCATAGCCAAGCTGCATCGATTTCAACATAGTTTGAATGATTAATTTTTCTTCTTCTGTTGAGTTTCGATTTAAACGGTCACCGGTATAAACTGCTAACTGAAACCAGACTTTTAGTGAAAGACGATTTCCTGACGTGATGATTATTTCTCGTAAAACATCCCGACAATTAATCGTACTTTCTATCTCTAGCTTTACAAAAAAACTGCCCCACACTGGTAGTGGTCGCAGAGTCTCTGTACAACTTATAACGCGAATGGCTTCCTTTTCATGAATTTGTCGCGTTAATTCGACATCCTTTTTTGATTTTTCATCTTCTAATATAAACATCGACAATATTTCTACGAGCTGATGCTTTTGTGTAGAAGCTAGAAACATACCTTCCCCATGTCTCGTTTCGATAAGACCTAATAACTCTAAACTTCGCAATGCCTCTCTCACAGAGGATCGCCCGACACCTAGACGTTCTGAAAGGACTCGTTCGGAAGGTAACTTTTCACCAGCCTGTATTTTTTCTATTTTAATAAGTTGTCGTAATTGTTGGACAATATCTAAAAACACTTTCTTTTGTTCGGTTTTTTTATCCATACGATCAACTCCTCGGTCAATCTATTCGCCTTGGAATAATTATGCTGTCGCTTTCCTTTCGCGCAGATAAACAATGCATCCAAAGGCTTTATCTTCATTCAGTAGGTGTTTGGATACCTACTATAAAGAAACAAAATCCACCACCTTCAGATGATGGCGTCTCTTACTGAATGAATTCAAAAGTGGTCTGGCCACTTTTGAATTTGGCTTTATCTTACAAAATAATTATTTGAAAGTAAAGAAAAAACTGCATAAAAATTTATGCAGTTTCTAAAATTCCCTTCAATTTCATATTCTTTTCGTCGTTTGTGCATGTTTTATTTTCACTTGAGGTCTACCAAAGCGCTTTTCAAGCGTTCTCTCAATGTAAAGCAATTCATCTTCTAGTAACAGCTCTTGAACAAGATGAAAAACTTGCGGGAATAAGGTTACAGATACCGTTCCAAACTCATCCTGAAGCATGTAAACGGCGACCTACAAGGAAAGCACGTACCTGGCATCGTCCGGACGTGGCCCACTGAGCCAATACCCAGGGTTATTAATCGTAACTTTTTTATAATCGTCGCGACTTTATTTTAAACATCGTATCTTTTTTATAAACATCGCAACTTTATTTCAATTCTACATTTGAAGATATTATTATTACTAATTTAACAGGTTACATCACCATCGCTGATGTAAACATGTGGTTTAATTCGTTTGAGCAAACATGCTATTCGTTTATTAAACAAGAAAAAAAGTATAAGTTGTTAGTTAACCGTAAAGGTTATACCCCAGAACATTTTTCTGTACAAAAATTATGGAAAGACAAATTTTTCTCAAATGGTATATTAGACAACACTATTGCAGTTGCTTTTTTAATAGAAGAAGGGGATATTCTAAATCACCTGGAACAGTCTAATACTAAAGATAATGTTATATTCTCTAGTAACTATGATCAATTAATTGACTGGCTTTCTAAATATTAATAAAGACTTTCTAAATATTAATAAAGAAATTCTATTTCTAAGTTACTAAAAGATAACTTTTTATATTGCACAGTTGTGTCAAAAGTACGCTTTATGAAATAAAGTGGATTATTTCAGTGACCTTGATAAATTTGGTAGTCTCTTATTTTTTATATCCCCCACATCCAAATGGATTTGACTATAAAAATTTGAAAGAGATGGCTTCTGTATATTGCAGAAGTCACCTCTTTTTCTTTTAAGGCTCAATATAATATTTTCGCAAATTCTCATGAAACATCTGCTGTAATTGATGTTCGCTAATCCCTAAAACATAAGCTTCACACATTATCTGTTCGACCATTATAGATATTTGTTGAAGGTTAACATCCTTTGCTTCAGCAGACTTTTTAACAATTGCTTTTGAGCTAGGTTTTATATCGATTATTCCTTTCTTCTGAAGCTCCTTGTAGCTTTTATGGACGGTATGAAGATTGAGGTTTGTTTTAGCTGCTAAATCACGAATGGAGGGCAACAGGTCACCATTTTGCAAATTTCCTGTCGCTATTTCACAAAGTAGTTGCTGGGTTAACTGCTGATAAAAAGGAATTTTACTCATTGGATCTATTCTTAAATTCAATTGTTCACGTATCCTTTCATATTCTTTCCTTCAAAAAACTTTTTATAGATTACTGTAAATGTACATAGAGTTACAATTACCAAAATAATTAGGGCTGTCATCGCTGGAGAAACATTGAAAGTAAGCAAGCTGAAATGAAGAAGCGCAACAACAATCAATAATGGTAGTCCATATAGCAGGCTTATTAATACTGTAGGATTTGATTTTATTGCTTCAGATGGATTAGACCATTCAAGTAATGGATGCCTTCTATCATAGAGTGGGGACAATAAATTATACGTAATGACTAATAATAATGTAATCAATAAATGTAGTCCCGTAATAATATCGCCTCTACCAAATAGCATGTAAATGATATAGCTTATTACAGCCGATATTGTGCCGATGCATGATGAAGTCATAACTTTTGCCATGTAAATTTTTTGTGGATCAAATGGCAACGTCATGCTAGATGCATAGTATTTCCCCTCTCTTGAATAGGGAGTTCCACTAATATTGTTCATACAACTCATGAACAAAACCATATAGACAAAAAGAAAAGATTCATTGTTAATCATCCATTCAGCCTTTAAAATGTTCGTCTGTAAAGTTAGAAAAATGATTGTACAAATTGGCGTTAAAATAATCCCTAAAATAGCTTGCATTTTAAAGTATGGTTCAGACTGGATAATCCAATATTCACGTTGCAAATAATTGAGCAAACTACTTTGAATATCCCTCCCCCAAACTTTGGTCGTTTTTTCTATTCTACTTACAAGCAAGCCATGTTCATAATACTTAGACGCAATCATTTTTATAGTTGCATTAAACAATAAATAACATAGAGCGAATACTAGGATGAAATAGATCAAACTTTTTGTAGTAGTCAATGGCAAAAGCGTCTTCACCAATGAATGTTGCATTGCAAAACGATAACCTAAATCGAGAAAATCTGAAATTAAAGCACTTAAGGAAGATATTGTTGAAGTATCTAATTTCGCTAAAACATTGCTGATTGCATGATAATTTTTTATTAGAAAGTACAATATTGGGCTTATTCCAATACCAAATATAAGAGTCATCCTAACAAGCAAATACACGGATGTATTGATAAATACACTGCGATAATGATTCAAAATGGATAATAAAAATAGAAGGAACAGTACAATTAATACATTCATGATCAGTAAAAATGCAATTGATTTTACTGCGACAGCTAGCTTAAACTCTATCAGTAATATGAAAAACGTCGGTATTGATAGAATACTTACTACCATCATCGGTAAAGCTACTCCACTTATTATTTTCGACATTACAACCCGTTTCGCTGAAATGGGCAAATGAGCAAATATAGTAAAATCACTTTGACTAAACACTACCGAAATAGCAAAAAATGAAATCAATATATACGTCACACCATTTGAAAGGAGAATATTATAAAATAAATACTCCTCAGGGGTCGCTATAAAGTAAATAATTAGAGTAAGCACAAAATACTGAGTGGCTACATAAATGAATGCAATCAAAAGGAGTACTTGAATAACTGGCTGCTTTGGTTTTGCATAAAAAGATGTTAAAAAGAATTTGATTAATTGGATATTATCCTTCATTTGCTTGTTTCTCCATAAAAATAGTCTCTAAGCTTCCATCGACTAGCAAATTCTCAACACGATCATGCAAGACAATCTTTCCATCTTTTAAAAACGAAATTGATTGACAAATTTTCTCGGCAACATCTAACAGATGAGTGGAAAAGAGAACGGTTCCACCCTTTTCAACGTACTCTTTCATACAATTTTTAAAAGCAACGACAGCTAGTGGATCTAGGCCATTTATCGGCTCATCCATAATAAGGATAGGCGGACTAATTGTAAAAGCAGTAATCAACGCAATCTTATGAAGCATTCCATAAGAATACGTTCCCATCGGTTTATAAATACTTTTTTCCATGCCAAAGATGTTAATGAAGTTTTGTAGTTTTTCATCATCAGTTTTTTCATATAGTTTCAAAACGAAATGTATCCAATCATATGCAGCTAAATTTGGAAATACATGAATCGTATCAGGTATATAATAAAATTGCTTTTTATATTCGAGTGACTGTGATTTCGCAACATTATTAATCATTATTTTTCCGCAATTTTGTTCTACTAATCCAGCAATACAATTTAATGTCGTTGTTTTACCTGCACCATTCCCCCCAACAAACCCCAGTATTTCTCCCTTTTCTATTTTTAACTCTACACCCTTTAAAACCTCATGTTGTCCATATGATTTCTGTAAATTTTGTATCGATAACAATTTCATCACCTCATCCCATATCATTTATATCACCTAATGTTTGAACACGTTCTGAAAAGCGGCTTAAACCCGTATTCATCACCCCATAAAGTGGCGAAAGACATCTGTATCTGTCGCTTTGCTTTCGATACAAAAGACATCTGTAACTGTCGCTTCGCTTTCGCACAGAAAACATGGCTGAAAGAAGTTAAAATTTCTTTTTCGCAATAAAACTTTGCATCGTAATGATCATCAATAAAACTAACAGCAGTGTTACTACAATATTGATGCCATACCAAGATCCCATATCACCCGACATTAGAATATTTGTTGCATACATACTATTACTAGCAGGATTAACAACGTCCATTATTGGATGTAGCCCAGCGATAAAACGACATATTAATAAACTAACGATACTTATTAGTGCAATAAATGCAGGACTTTTAAAAAATGTACTCATCATCGCAACAAACGTAATGATGAATAACAGCCAAACACAATAAAATACTAATGCCCATAAAGCTTGTGTCATAGGAACAGTAGTAAATAAAAATGCTGAATAGCCATAGGACACTGCATAGCCAAGAGCTATACATATAACAGCCAAAATATAATGGATGATGATTTTACTATTTAAATAAGAAGATATCGATACTGGCCTTGTTAGGATAAATGCCATCATGCCATTAGCTTTCTCTCCTTGGATAATACTCATAGTGGCAACGGCCAGAATAATAATGCCCAACTGATCAAACTGTGAATTTAATGTTGAGGCAAGTACCTCCTGTCCCACAGGCTTTGCCATCGTAGGATCAATTGTTATACCTTGAACACCACCAGCTGATTGTAAAATAACCGGTAAATAATACATCATAATCGGTTGCGTTAGCCCTAGTAAAATAAATACAATAGGGAGCCAAAATATTTTAAACTCCCTTGCCATTTGATGTACTTCTTTTTTGCTTAATTCGATAAAAGCATTCATTCATTTACACCACCAATTCTAAAAATATTTCTTCTAGATTGTCTTGAATACCCACTTCAAATTTAATAAACATCACTTTTGAATCCAGTCCGTGCTGTATTAATCGATTAGCATCTGTTTCCAAATTTTCAACGTGTATTTTGAAGCCATTTCCACAGCTTTCGATTTTCTGCACATAAGATAATTGTTCAAGCATTGTTAACCACTGAAAATCTACCTTACGAATCATTAAAAAGATAGCTGATTCTTGATGGCGCTCAAGTAACTCTGATTTTGTAGCATCCTCTATTTTGTGACCATTTTTAATCATCACAAAGCGCTCACAAAATTCCTCCGCATCGCTCAATATATGCGTTGATATTAAAACTGTCGTTTCTTTTTTTATCTCTTTTAATAGATTTAACACTTCTCTTCTCCCTATTGGATCTAGCGCTGATACCGGTTCATCCATAATCATTAAAGCTGGCTTATGCAACAATGCTTGTGCAATACCAAGGCGTTGCTTCATACCACCTGAAAATGTCCCGACATGTATATGTGCTTCTTTCCCTAAGCCTACCTTTTCTAAAAGTAATGGAATTTCTTTCTGCAATTCATTTTTTGATATGCCTGAAAGTGTTCCCATAAAGGACAATGTTTCAAATGCTGTCATCCATGAGAAAAAATTAGGATACTGAGGTAAGTAACCAATTTGATTTCTCATAGCTGAAATCTTTTGACCATCAAGAAGTATTTCTCCTTTGTCTGCATTCAAAATGTCGGCAATGATTTGAATTAACGTGGATTTTCCCGCTCCATTTGGTCCAATTAATCCAACACACTCATTGGAATCAATGACCATTGAAAAATCATTCACGGCTGTTTTATGTTTAAACTTTTTCGTAATATTTTTAATCTCTAAGCGCACGTTTATTTACATCCTTTCTACCAATAATGAAGTATAGAACAGAACCAATTGAGTTACAGAACAAAATAATAATTGTCCACATCAGTATGTTTTCCCGCGTATGTCGGTGCCTATATAAATCGAATAATGCAACAATGATTAGAACAAATCCTACGAATATCAATGGCAAAATGATTGGAAGTATGCTTGCCCAATCCAGTTGGCTTAACTCATCAAAACCATAGTGTAATTCCATTCCTAAAACCTCCATTCATTATCATTATCGATAATGATAACATAAGGTGTAAAAAATTTCATTACCTTTCTACTGTACATCTGTAAAAAAAATATATAGTATATTTATTGATAATGTTCTCATATTGATAACATTTGATTGTGCTTCCCTTGATTCCATCTGATAGGAGGATCGTTTTTATGCGGAATAAAGCAGAGGTTTTAATGCACCCTGTGAGAATGAAAATTTTACAAGCTCTAATGCACGATAAAGAAGAAGGCTTAAGCACTTTGGAGATGATTTCTATCATAAAGGATGTACCTCAAGCTACTTTGTATCGTCACATCCAAATCTTAATGGATGAAAACATCATAAAAATTGTGAAAGAGCGAAAAGTACGTTCTGTTACAGAAAAATTTTATGCATTAAATGAAGGAGCAGAAAAACTTAGTCAGGAGGATTGGACACAACTAACGATCAAACAAAAATTAAATTATGTTTCCAACTATCAATTAGCTTTACTATCTCAATATCAAAATTATTTAAATTCACTTGATGAAGAAGAAAGACTTGCAGATTTAGCAACTTTTTCATTTATCGATTTGACATTAACGACTAATCAATTTATGAGTTTTGAAAATGAATTAAACGATTTAATTCTTAAATACTATAATATGGCCGACTCAAGCAAAGAGACTGAGACAAAAACAATTGCTATAAATATTATTCCAAAACCTTAAGTAATATTTTTACGTAAAGAAATGGAGAAGATTTATGAAAAGAAGAAAGACAGTAGAAAACACACGAAAATTTATCATGATTATAATTGGCGCCATCATCGCAGCATATGGACTAGAAGCGGTATTAATTCCGAACGATGTCATTGATGGTGGCGTGACAGGTATTAGTATTATGGGCGCACACCTCTTTGGTATTCCATTAGGCGTACTGCTCTTTGTATTAAACATTCCGTTTATTTGGATTGGCTACAAACAAGTAGGTAAAACTTTTGCATTGATGAGTAGTGCTGGGATAGCAGCTCTCTCTATTTCCACAGTTCTTATGCACGATGTTAAAACAATTTTAGGTCCAAATGATCCGTTATTAATTGTTTTATCTGGTGGTATGTTACTTGGTGTTGGGATTGGGATTGTCTTACGTAACGGTGGCGCTTTAGATGGCTCTGAGGTTTTAGCCGTGTTGCTATCACGTAAAATTCCGTTTTCAGTCGGGGATATTATATTATTTATTAATGCCTTTATTTTCTTAGGGGCAAGCTTTATTTTTGGCTTAGAAAGCGCATTATACTCAGCTTTAACGTACTATATTGCGAAAAACGTTATCGATATTATTCAAGTAGGTTTAGAAAAATCAAAAGATGTTCGTGTTGTCAGTGCAAAATCAGAGGAAATTGGTGATGCGATTCAAGCTCGTTTAGGACGTGGTGTTACATATACTAAAGGGCGTGGCGGTTTCTCCAATGAACCAACTGATATATTAAACTGTGTCATTAACCGTATGGAAGAAAATAAACTTGTATCGATTATTAAAGATATTGATGAAGGTGCCTTCGTAGTTATTTCTGATGTTTCAGAGGTACGTGGTGGGAACTTCAAAAAACGTGATATCCACTAACACAAAAGTAAGTAAGTCGCTCGTTGACTTACTTACTTTTGTGTTTATTTACTTACGTCGCGAGCTCTCCGACTTTCTCTTTTTCATATTTTAATCCACTAATTAGACATAAAGCTCAAACTACTACAACAGCTGTTGCGCCAAACAATGCATACTGATAACTGTTTGTATAATTGGCTAATGTTCCTGCAAGGGAAGGACCTAACACCTGTCCCAAAGCATAACCAGCTGTTAGATAACCTAATATTTGATGACTGTTCACTGGCACTATTCGTCTTGCTAATGTTGTGGCCACAGTTGTAATTCCCATAAAGGTTGCTCCAAAAATAAAAGCACTAGTGTATAGTGTCATCGTATTTGTCGCAAATGCTGGTAAAACAATGCCTAGCCCTTGAAACAGCATAGAAATCAATAATGTTCTCACATAGCCGTATCGCTGTGCCAGCTTAGAACAAACTATGCAGGATGGCATCGCTGCAATCCCGACAACAAACCACACAAAGCTAGCATCACCATGAAAATCCGTTGATTCTTCTGCGATTGACACGATAAATGTTCCCGTGACAATATAGCCAAGGCCCTCTAAGCTATAAGCTAAAATGAGCCATTTCATCCATGTCGTAGGCGGGAATTTTCGCAGTGCTACTGTCTGACTTGATTTCTGTTGTGTATGTTGAGTAACTGGCTTAATGAAAAATACAACGAATACAAGTAATATGACACTAAATAACGCCAAAGCAATCCATGTTCCATCCCAATCAAACATTGCATGAATGGGCGATACAATAATCGCACTTAGAGCAATCCCTGTACCTACCCCACTATAAAAAAGCCCTGATAAATGTGATTTACCATTCCCAGCTAACTGATCGAGTACAAGGCTTGCAGCTACTACAAAAACAAATGCACTCATAACCCCTGAAATAAAACGAAATACATACCATGCGATAATAGCATCTGTAAAGCCCATCATAGCCGTTGTCAAAATGCTAATAATGAGCGATATTTGTAAAAAGGGAATACGCTTATCCCCGATTTCTAAGCGACCAGCGACCAATGCCCCTACTAAGTAGCCTAAATAATTACTCGTTGCTAGAAAACCTGCTGTGGCACGACTAAAGGCAAAAGTATCTTGCATATACGGCAGGATAACCGTATAGGAAAAACGACCAATGGCCATGGCAATGACTAATGCAAAAATGCCCCCTATTAAATATTGAAACGTCTGCTTGTGCATATTCTCCCTCCCTCCTTCCTCCTCAATATAACAAAATTCCAATTATCACAAATAGCACGAATTCGTTATAATAGATATCAAATAAACTGATGGCTGGAGGGAACTTATGAATATTAATGATCTCTTAATTTTTCGGACAGTCGTGCAATCAGGTAGCTTCTCCAAGGCTGCTGCAGAACTTAATTACACCCAATCCAACATCTCTATGAAAATACAAAATCTAGAGGCCATGTATAATACAACTTTTTTTCATCGAGGACATCGAGGAATCCGCTTGACTCCAAAGGGAGAACAATTTTATGAAATAGTATTAAAAATGCTACATCTCTATGAAAAATCCTTTGAAATACTTCAGGATACCGAGGAACATAAAGGACATTTACGTATCGGTTCAATGGAAACGACTGCGGCACTGCACTTACCTACCTTGTTAACGACTTTCCATAAAGCACATGAACAGGTGGATTTCACGATATTGACAAGTCCATCCCAACAAAATATCGAACGGTTAGAAAACTATGAATTAGATGGTGCGTTTGTAAATGGACCCGTATATAAAGAAAATATCCTTGCGAAGGAATTTGTTTATGAGGAGCTTGTTGTCATCACATCTAGCAAACATAAACGAATTGATAGCCAGCGAGATTTAGAGGACAGCACATTTATTACTTTTCCTCATGGCTGCTCATATAGAGCTATTTGGGAGCATTGGTTGCGTGAAGACGGTGTGCAACCACAAAAGCGTATGGAATTTGGCACCCTCGATGGAATCATCGGCTGCGTTGCTGCTGGACTAGGTATAACATTACTACCACGTGCAATCGCTCAAAAATATATGGATACTCAGTCACTGTCGCTGCACATACTAGCAACAAAGCAGTCTCAAATCCCGACCTGGTTTATTTATCGCAATGACGAAGTACAATCACCTGCACTAAAATATTTTTTAGAGACGATTGATGCATACAAATATCCTTCGGTTTGAAGGGTGGGGGCTATCCACGCTTTGAGGCGGGGCTATCCATCTTTTTAAGGGTTCTATCCACACTTCGAGGCGGGCTATCCATCACTTTGAAGCAGCTATCCAGCTTTTTGATAGTTCTATCCGTCACTTTGAGGCGGGGCTATCCATCATTTTAACGATTCTATCCATCACGTTTAACATCAAGATATAAAAAAGGAGAAATAAATGGATTTATTTATCGCAAGTAATCGCCAGTTACCTATCCGTTATTACGTCAATGAAGCGATTTGGATTCGTCGCGGTTGCTTAAGTTTACATCAATTAACACTACCCTTTTTTGTAGAAGTAGAAATGAAAAACCCACTTCATTTATTTAAAATTACAGAATATGTTCAAGAAGTTCAAAAACAATATAGCTATACAGAAATTCAAATTATTATTAAGGACAAGAATATTTTAATGCACTTACAAAAGAGCCTCCCTCACTCTAATGCCAATCATATTCTCACTATTGAGCAACTCATTCGCCCTTGAAAAAAGGTAGCATTGCTCTAATGCTACCTTACTAATTTTATAAATTATGCCTTGGCATAATTGCGTCCGGAATCCGCTGAAAGAAGTTAAACTGTAACTGGCAGTTCGATGATAAACTGCACCATACCTTCCCTATACTTCGCGTCAATTTTGCCACCATGTAATTCTACTATGCTTTTAGCAATAGCAAGTCCAAGTCCTGAACCTTCCGCTACACTTGTTCTAGATTGATCTTTTTTATAAAAACGATCAAATAAGCTCATTAGCTCTTCAGAAGTAAATTCATCACTTTCATTTGCGACACAGATTTGAACATTACTTTCTTTTCTTTCAAGAGAAACAAAAATCTCGCCATCACCGGTACTATATTTAATTGCATTCATTAATAAATTATCAAAAACCCTGACAATTTTTTCAGAATCTACTGTAACAAAGACTCGCTCGTCCGAGAAATCTTTATTGAATGAACGATGGTTTTCCTCAGCTTGCGGAATCAACTCCTCAATTAGCTGATCAAGAAGTTCATTGATACATACCTCTTGTTGTCCAAGGATAATGCTTTCATTCGTAAGCTTCGTATATTCAAATAGATCATCAATTAAGTTTTTTAACTGTTCGGATTTGGAGAAAGCAATCTTTAGATACTCATCAGATTGCTCTTTCGTGTCGTATCTCTCATCTCTTAACAACCGTAAATAGCCCATAATTGAGGTAAGAGGAGTCCGTAAGTCGTGTGATACATTGGTGATTAATTCATTTTTTTGTTTTTCAATTTTTCGTTCCATTTCAATACTTGTCATAATTGCTTCAGCCATATGATTTACATTGTCTGTTAATACAGCAATCTCATCCTGGCCTTTTTTCTTAATGCGATAGGCTAAATTTCCTTTAGCGATTTCCATGACTCCCTCCGCCAACACCTCAATTTGATTCATTTTTCGTTTCGTTATATAGAAGAATGAAAAGGTAAATACAATAATTGCACTAAACAATGGGATAAGACCCTCATTCGAACTCGCGATAACCATCCCCTCAGGAATACCACTTACAAAGAAATATAAGTTTTTTTCTTCTAAAGTTAATGGATAAAAGACAATAAATTCTTCCCGCGATTGCTTGATTGTCGGTATCTCATAATTATAGAGTGGATGGTTTACCGCAAAATCCATTACATTCCTAATCTTATTATGCAAATTGATTTGTTCCTCTTCCACTTGCTTTGTTTTGTATAAAACCTTTCCGTTCTCATCGGTAACGATTACTTTTAATGCACTTTGTTTCATTTCAAGTTTTAAATTTTCTGATTCAATCATTTGCTGTATTGCTTCTAAACTATTATCATTGCTGGCTAGATCTGCGGCTCTCTTCGCTTGATCATTTATTTCCTGCATCCCTTGACTATAATCAATCTTAGCTGTTTGGTTGATGTTCAAAGCAAATGAAAGAGCGGCTTTTGCTCCAAGTAAACCTAAAAATGTACAAAGAATAAAAGTTGTCAAAAGTTGTATTCTGATACTTTGCCGTACTTTTGTAATGGTATTTATAATGAGCAATTTAAGCTTGTTTAGTATGTATTTAAATGGCTTAATGATCTTTCTCAATTTTATAACCTACTCCCCATACTGTTTTAATATATTGAGGATTTCTAGGATTTGTCTCAATTCTTTCTCGAATTTTTCGTATATGTACCATTACCGTATTTTCAGACTGTAGAGCCTCTTCCTTCCAAACCTTTTCATAAATTTGCTCAGCACTCATCACAATGCCTTGATTTCTTGCAAGCAACTCAAGAATTGAAAACTCCCTTGACGTAAGCTTTACCTTTTCATTGTTGACGATTACTTCATGTGTGTCGGTACTGATTCGCATATCACCAATCTCTATCTCATTCTCGTCTATCATATCTGAACGATTCATTTTGATATATCTACGAAGCTGAGATTTTATGCGCGCAATTAGCTCTAATGGATTAAATGGCTTTGTTACATAATCATCTGCCCCTAATGTTATTCCAACGATTTTATCCATATCCTGAGACTTTGCTGACAGCATAATAATTGGCATCTCCGCTATTTCCCTTACCTTCATACACATTTCAATGCCATCCACGTTCGGCATCATAATATCTAGAACAATTAAATGTACTTTATGCTTTTTTAAAAGACTCAAACCCTCTTCTCCATCACTTGCTTCTAGAACTTCATAGCCTTCATTTTTTAAATAAATGGCAATAAGATTTCTAATCTCTTTTTCATCATCAACTATTAGTATTGTTTCTTTACTCATCTAATCCCACCAATTTCAAAGTATATTCAATTATTTTATTCAGAACCATTATCTTAGCGTGCGGTTGATTAACGTTCCGACTGAGCGCTTTCCAGTGGTATCCAGTCTTCACTCTAATCAACCTATTGCATGCAATATATTTCCTATTAATATTTACAGTTCCTAATTTTAACTATTTTTTTATTTTTCGTATATAAAAATAATAAAAACATCCTACAATACCGTCTTTAATTTTCGTCTATAAAAATAATAAAAACACCCTACAATACCGACGAAAACACCAAAATATATACCGTATTTTGTTGCTAATATTGAAATGGTTTCAATGTGTTTTCCAAAGAACAAACCAAGTGTAAAGTAAATCGATGTCCAAACAAAACCTGCTGTGTAGTAATACAAAGCGTATTTTTTAAACGACATGTTGTTCATACCTACTAAGTATGGAAGTATATGTCTCACGATTGGTATGAAGTAGCTTATAACTAAAGCAAAATGACCATATCTATCTATTAATTCTTTTGACTTTAATAAATATTTAGCCTTGTTCTTTTTCACCAATTTATCAAGTATTTTATGGCCAAACACTTTACCAAGGATAAATCCTAAGGAAAGTCCTGAAACTGCACCAAGATAAGTTATTATAAAAGCTTTTAACACACTCATTTTATCTAATGAAGACATAAAGCCGCCGCTCATAACGATCATTTCATCAGGAAGGGGCATACCCACGATTCCTAACCATAAGCTAAAAAATAAAGCAAAATAACCATATTGCTCGATATATGATACAAGATCCTGTAATCCCATTAAATAGCCCTCACATTTCCAAGTTTACAGCTCAGCACATAGGCAGGTGGAAGGTTAATCCATACTTTTTCATGTGTAATATCCTCAAAATAGTTTTGGATAAAGGATTTCCTAACAAGTGAATATTGGAATGTAATAAATTTTCCGTCTTCTAAGCATTCCTTTACATTTCGTAAAATACGTGAGGAAACGACAGAATCCAAAGACGTAAAAGGTAATCCAGATACGACATAATCAATTTTTTCGATTTTTAATGCTGACATATATTTGCATAAATCCTCAGCTGATCCATATATTACGATTATACTCGGCTCATGTGCAAATTGTTCACGTAGCTTTTCATAAAAAATCTCATTATTTTCAATAAGAATTAACTTTGTTGACTGCTCTTTTCTTTTTATTAATTCTTTCGTAAACGAACCTGTACCCGGACCTAGTTCAACAATACATTGGGCATTTTCAAAACAAATTGTTTCGACCATTTTTTTGGCTAGTTTTTTTGAACTAGGTGAAATCGCACCTATAGTTTTTGGATGTTTTATAAATTCAGTAAGGAACGTGATAAATTGCATAAATTTTCTCCCCGATCATTAGTAATTATTAGATGCTTTTACTATAAAGTGCATTTCTTAAAGAATTGCGGGGAGATTTCTTAAATTTTTCTTAAGAGTTTACATTATTTAGCTGTATTTATAATCGGATAACTATGATTAAGACTTTGTTTCCTTGTCCTCTTTATTTTCAGAGACTACAGGATTAATAAATGAAGCACCAATGATACTAATGCTTTCCTGGGGGCATCCGATGAGCCGCTTCGCAGCAGTGTCTCAACTTTGACGCTAATCCTAAAGGAGTCGCCTAGTCTACACTTCAAATAGAATACGTTTTAACAAATGTCATTCACAACTTCTAGTGATAATCTACACAAAAACAAATATGGTAAACAAATGAAAATGAGGTATATTATTCTATTTTTATAGTAAAATTTAATTTGGAGGTGATAAATATGCAATATATCACAATTGAAATAATTGATACTATAGGATTGAATCAAAGAGAAAAGAGAATGTTACAAAATACTGTTTTAAATTTTGCAGCTATGAGTAATGCTATAATTTTTAAAGAAGATTTAGTAATTAATCCCTTGGGTGATGGAAACAAAAATATTGGCGTGGTTATGGTTTATGCTAAACCATTGGACGAGGATCGTGGTGAAGAGTTAAAAAAATCTTTATCAAATAGGTTCTCTGTATATTTTAAAATGAGTGATCTGGATTTGAAAGCTCAAATTAAAATGCATTGATGTATTGGGTGATTTTTTTAAAAAACTATCTTTTTAGATAGTTTTTTTTCAGCATAATCTATTAATTTCTCTACAAAGTGTTATATACCTGTCTATTTGGGAAATGCTCAAAAATACAATAAAAAAGAACACCCAAATTAGGTGTTCTCCAACTTATTTACTATCATTCAAATCATCTGGATAAACAACTTTGTTAATTACCTCTCCATTTGATTCATCTTTAAAAATTACTGTAACTTTAAACTTCTCAGGATCCGTTCCGCCAAAAAGTTGATAATACATACCCACTATAGCAAGTCCCATTGATGACATAGCATCAAAACTGCTTTCAAACTCTTCTTTATTTACAGTAAGCGTAAACTCCGTAAAAGACTTGTTATAAGTTACGTCTTTAATAGAAGGAAAATCATCACTAGTTTTAATCTCGTCTACTGTTTCTAAAACACTTTTTTCTAGCTCTTCCATCATTTTTTTATGAACTGATTTAGACATTTTGTATGTCACAGAGCCGTCGTCGTTTTTGATGGCTTCCTTAATTCCTTCTTTTTTTGCTTCAGTAATCGCTTGATCAATGTCCTGACCTTCATAAAAAGAAGCTGGTATAGTAACCTCAACATTTAAAAGTCCTTTATCAACTTTTAACGACTCGTCTTTAGATGTTTCTTCTGTTGTTTTATCAACATTATCGGTTTTCTTACCACTATCACTTTCTTTATCTTGGCTACACGCTACTAACAAAAAACCTAGTAGCAATGTCAGTGGTAATATAAGTAATTTTTTCATTGTTTAAATCCCTCCTTCATAACTATACATAAGTGAATGTAGATTTACTATACCTAATATAAATCACTTTCTCTTTCAGGTAGTCATCGAATTTATTAGAAAAATATGAAATTTGGTCAACAAAACCTATTAAGCCTATTTGCAAATAATTTCCTAATTGCATTTTAGAACGTTCTTTTGAAGCAGGATTGGGGTACAAATTGGGGTACACGTTAAATGAGTACCCCCTCTCCCACTTTATACGACTTAAATTCCCCTTAAAATTCAGAGAAGGTGTTCAGGTCATTAGTTCTAATGATTATTTCCTACACAAAATAGTCATACAATTGCTTCCAGTTGAATAGAAACCTATATAGAGTTATACGGAAAAATAAAGTGGGGTGTAAAAGGATGCTTAAACTAAATGATGCAAAAGAAACGGTACTCGGAATTGTGCAACATGACCCATTGTTTGTCGTAATACAAAATACACCTTTAGAAGAAATACTTTATAACGACGACTATTTAGCGCATATTGAAGAAACAAATTATTATTCTACATCAGAAGTCGCAGGTTGGTTTGAAATTACGGATGCGATGCTTCGCTATTACATTAAACCATTTGAACAGTATATTTTTGATAATGCTTCGAATAGCCCAAACACCAATATTCGTTTGAACCTTCCTGCCATCTTAAGACTTCGTATGATTTTACTGCTAAAAGATGAACACCGCGTCAGAGGCTTAAAACATCTACTAGGAATTGATGACAACGGTCAACTCTTCAAACATCAAATAACTGCGACAACTATGGGCACTGATGATTTAGCGAATAAAGTTGATATTCTTGGAAATGTTCTGCAGCAAATGATACAAACAGGACTTTTTAATATTCTTCCAAACGAAGAACATGGATCCATACAAGTAACGATCAATCAAGACTTTCTCGCACAAAACATTCAATTAGTATCCTCGGAATCAGAGCTTCAAGTAGAAGAGATTCAGAAAGACACAGCTGAACTTAAACAAGAAAATGAAAATCTACAAAAACAAATTTCAGAACTGCAAGAGCGTAGCGTAAAGGATATTGTTCAAAAAATTCGTGAGCGTCATATTGAAAATGAAATTGTGTCGACATTACGGACAGAAGCATTACAGCAATTTACAGCGAAAAATAAGGCAGGCTTTTTCAGAAAAACTTTTCGTTCCTCTCAAATTGAGATGGAAAAGGAGCAATTTGTGTTGAGTTATATTTCGGAGCACTTAGAAGAACGTTTAGAAGTAGCACTGAATAATTATTATGGAGAATAAATATCTTCAAATTGATATTACATGTGAAATTGTAATCACTAAGCGGAGAACATGAAGGTGTCTTTTAAAAAAAGCCATTCATGTTCTTTTTTATAGTCATTTATTTTTTGAAAAATAGTCTTATAATCATTATAAAGAACAGTCCAAGAGGTGAATTGTATGGCAATGATCGAAGTCAATAATTTAACTAAAAAGTTTGGCGATTTTTATAGTGTACAGAATGTGGACTTACAGATTGAAAAAGGTGAAGTGTTCGGATTTTTAGGTCCAAATGGTGCCGGTAAATCTACTACAATACGGCATTTAATGGGCTTCTTACAACCCACGGGAGGACAGTGTTTCATAAAAGGATTGGATTGTCGACAATCTTCGGCTGAAATTCAAAAGTTTGTAGGCTATTTACCTGGTGAAATTGCGTTTATCGATAAAATGACTGGACAACAATTTATCAAATTTATTGCCCAAATGCGAGGATTACATGATTTAACAAGAGCTAATGAACTCATGCAATATTTTGAATTAAATGCCACTGGGCTTATTAAGAAAATGTCAAAAGGTATGAAGCAAAAACTTGGCCTCATTTGCACATTTATGCATAACCCTGAGATAGTCATTCTAGATGAACCGACAAGTGGATTAGATCCTCTTATACAAACAAAGTTTATCGATTTTATTTTAGCTGAAAAAGAAAAAGGAACAACAATATTCATGTCCTCTCATATGATTGTAGAAATTGAAAAAACTTGTGACCGTGTAGCGATCCTTAATGCTGGGAAAATTGTTGCAACTGAAACAATTGCTGACTTAAAAAAACAAAAATCTAAAAAGTTTTTAATTGAATTTCAGAACGAGCAAGAGCTCTCTCGTTTCATAGGAGAGCAACTTAAAATTGAACAAATCGGGCCAACACAAGCTATTATAAAAGTTCAAGGTAATGTCCAAACATTACTTCATACATTAGCAGACTATAAAATTAATGACCTCGATATCATTTCACAATCACTTGAAGATATATTCATGCATTACTACGAAAGTGGAGGTAAAGAATTATGAACTTTACTTTGCTAAAACATGAGATGCTAGCTGCTATTAAACTTTTTAGTATTATTCTCGCTGTATTAATGCTCTATATCATTAGTATCGTCTATATGTATAACCCTGAGATGAGCAATACTCTTAATAAGCTTACCGAAACAATGCCTGAATTAATGTCGGCATTTGGTATGAGTAACATAGGTAATACGTTAATTGAGTTTCTATCAACCTATTTGTATGGATTTTTATTGCTTATTCTACCGTTAGTTTTCATCATTATGTCGGCAAATAAACTAATTATGGGCTATATCGATAATGGTTCAATGGCATACTTAATCGCGACACCGAATACACGTTTTAAAATTGTTTTCACTCAAGCATTTTTTTTAGTTGCTAGCATCTTTATATTGCTCTCCATAACAACTTTGGCAGCAGTTATATTTTCAGAGATTCTATTTCCAAATGAATTGAATATAAGTGCTTTTTTGACATTAAATATCGGTCTTTTTTTCTTACACTTTGCCATTAGTGGCTACTGCTTTTTTGTATCCTGTAGTAGCAAGGATTTAAGAACCTCTTATGCATATAGTACAGGAATTCCTATTCTTTTTTATTTAATTCAAGCGCTTAGTAATATGGGTGGTTCTTTAGAAAAGCTTAAGTACTTCACGATTTACTCATTGTTTACACCTGAAAAATTAATGACTCAAGATAGTTCGTCTATTTGGATGCTAGGGGCATTATTTTTAATTGGGATGCTATGCTATATGCTCGCTATTCGTGTTTTTGTTAAACGTGATTTGTACTTGTAAAATGTAGAACGTAGAATTGGCTTGACTTGTTTTTTTCTAAGCCAAGCCAAATTATTTATAGGCTGAAGTTAAATAAATATAATTTCTACATTGTAGGTGGTAAATAAATATTTAAAAAGGTTAAAACAGTTAAGTTACCGATATCTACAATAAAATGTGAAAATATTACCCATCTCAAGCTCTTTGTTTTAAAATATGTAATTGCCCAAACAACACCGGCTAAACTTAAATAAATATATAAATGATAGGATTTACTAGCAATAGAAAATACTCCCCACATTAATGGATGACTAAGTACAAAAAATAAAGTTGTATACAATATACTTAACCATTTAGGAAACCAGTTTGCCAGACCATCCAGTAATATCCCACGCCAGTACAGCTCTTCAAACCAAGGATTTATAACAGCAAATAATAACCATAGCACAATAAGAAAAGTAGAATTAAATAACTTATAGTTCATGAAAAATATAGTTAACGGAAACATTCCTAATAGTAAAGATATCGTAATCCAAATTTTAGAAACTTCAGATTTTCCTAGCCAATTTTCAATCGGCTTATCTCCTTTAAAATAAAAAATACAGATTCCAATTGTACTCCAGTAAACTATCGCCAATGGAATCCAAGCCCACCCTTGTATGTACTGACTAAAGATTGATGCAGTTATAAAGCCTAATCCAATGATCACAAATGGTGATAGTAGAAGATATATACTTTTTTTACTACTCATATTATTTGTAGCCAACCCTTCTTTGATTTTATTCTTTTGTAAAAATTTTCATAAGCATATTTGCATCAGGTATCGGGCATTCTGGCCATTGAATTTTGTTAATTGCTAAACCTTGTATAAAAGCAAAATAAGTAACAGCTAATGTTACAGGATTTGCTGAAATGATTTCCCCCTCTCCCTGACCTGCTACAATCATAGGCAATGTAGCCTCAACAGGTGATAGTGCATTATCCTTTGTTAGAAACTCTTTTACTTCATTTGGGATAGCGTCAGAAGTACTTGCCTGTATCATAATCAAAAATAAAAAAGTATGTTCTGTATCTATTAAGTTATTTAATATTTGCTCTGTCATCCACTTTAATTTCTCAAGCGGTGTACCCATTTGCTCAATTGCTTTCTGAATAATTTCAATAGAACTATTAGCAGCTTTTTTTACAAGCATCGAAAAAATTTCATCTTTTGAATCAAAATAATGGTAGACAAGTCCATGGCTTAAACCAGCTTCTTTAGCAATATCACTGATTTTTGTTGCCACCATTCCTCTTCTGGCAAAGACTATTAATGCAGCTTGTAATATTTGTTCTTTCCGTGCATCTCTAAGCTCCTGGTTTTGTTCTTCGTTTCTTGGCATTAATACCGCTCCTTTTTTGATTGATTAGTCAGTCAATATAAAGCCATTTTATTGTTCAATACAATATTTGTCAATCATTTAACAGATTTTGAGAGAATTTTCTCAAATAAAATGAATAAAATTTCTTTCTAATTAAAAGATACTTTTTAGTAAGGAGATATTGAGAGCATCTCCTTACTAAAACTTTCATTGCTGCAAAGTGGCCAAATCGCCAAGGAATCGCAATAAACGAAAATGAATCATCGCTAACTCCTCCACGTTTAAATCTTCATTCCCACTGTCTAACCACTCTTGAATAACACCTAAAATCGCGGAAGTTAAAAAAGCTTCAAAATATCGTTGGAATTCTGGATCAAGCCCTTCTTCCCGCATAACAGAAATTCTGTCCAATATATGATTACTAAAAACTTTCTTCATCCTCTTACTAAAAGCAGGGCTCCCCTGCTCCCCTAAAATTACTCGAAAGGCTGTTGCATGCTCTTTAATATATTTAAACACTGCTATAAATGGCTGATAAAGTTGACCTAATTTTATCGTATGAAAGGCATCTAGTGGTTGAACGGTTTTTACATAGCTCTCTAGTTCATTTAATAATTCCTGCTGCAAATCCTCCATCACTTCATATTTATCCTTATAGTGTAAATAAAAAGTTCCTCGATTAATGTTTGCGGTAATAGCAAGGTTTTTTACTGTTACTCGTTCAAAACCTACTTCCCCTATTTGTATAAGTAATGCATTTTTTATAGCCCGTTTCGTTTCAAAATTCATAATATCGTGAATAGACATTTAGATCCCCCATTGTATTATCACTTTATTCCGATCAGTTCTTAGCGATGTTGTTATATGATCACAACAAGGTCAAATATTTGTAATTACAGTATTACCTTATTTATCGGCATTCTTCTTTATTTATTTCCATTAATTTCATTTAGTAAAATTGTTATTTAAAAATATTTTTAAAAATGTCTAGAGTAGTACCGTAGCATTAAGAATATATATCTTAAATGATTATAAAATCGGAAAATTCTCCATTGAATATGATGATTAATGGCTACTATTTTCAACGACTAAAGCAGTCTGATTTCATCTAGCCCGAAAATGTTAAAATCCAAAATCACTTAACACTTTCTAGCTATCTGTTTATTGTAATTTCCAATACACTGCCTTAAAATTTCAGTATCAACACTGTGTTCAGTAAAGGAGAGATGGATATATGGGAAACAATGCAATTTCATTAAACTCCATTGAAAAAAAGTTTCAACAAAAACAAGTAATTGCCCCGCTTTCCTTAGAAATTCCTAAGGGTCAGCTTATTGGCTTACTTGGTCCTTCAGGCTGTGGGAAAACGACGTTAATTAAAATGATTATGGGAATGATTAAGCCCGATAATGGCAATATTCAAGTGTTAAATCATACAGTTCCTCACAAGCAATTACTGACGGATATCGGCTATATGGCACAATCTGATGCACTATATTTGGATTTAACCGGTGAAGAGAACCTTCATTTTTTTGCAAAGCTTTATCGTTTATCAAAAAAAGAACGTGTGGAGCGTGTCAATTATGCTGCCAACCTTGTTCATTTAACGGAAGATTTAAATAGTAAGGTGTTAAATTATTCTGGCGGAATGAAACGAAGATTATCCCTTGCAATTGCCCTTATCCAAAATCCAAAGTTGTTGATTTTAGATGAGCCAACGGTTGGTATTGATCCCGTATTGAAAAAAGAAATTTGGCAGGAGTTAATTCGTTTAAAAAACGATGAGCATAAAACAATTTTAGTAACAACACATGCAATGGATGAAGCAGAGCGCTGTGACCAGTTAGCAATGCTACGTAATGGTCATATTATCGCGCATGGAACACCACATGATTTGAAAGCTCATTATCAGGCAAAGGACTTTGATGAAGTGTTTTTAAAGGCTGGAGGTGAAGCACTATGAGAATCGGCGCAATTGTTACAAGAATTATGCAGCAAATGATCCGCGATAAACGTACACTCGCCTTATTATTTTTTGCACCTCTTCTTGTGCTTTCGTTAATGTATTTTGTTTTTAATAGTAACGAACCTGAAATGACACTAGTCGTATCGAATGGTCCAGCATCAATCATTGAAAAGCTTGAAGAAGCAAATTTTCATGTTATCGAAAAAAATGATTTTTCTATTACCAGTTTAAAAGATGAAAAATATGATGGCTGGTTAGCTTTTCATCAATCGCAATTGAAGCTCACATTATTAAATGATGATCCGTCTACAGCTAAGGCTTTAAAGATGAAGCTATCTCAAGTTTTGCAACCAGAACAATCTGCAATGATGAAGTTGACGAGTGAGTATGTATATGGCGATGAAAATACCGCTACTTTTGATATTTTTAGCCCAATGCTTACAGGCTTCTTTGTTTTCTTCTTTGTCTTTTTAATTACAGGTATAGCGTTATTAAAAGAACGAACTTCAGGGACATTGGAACGCTTACTAGCGACACCGATTAAACGTTCTGAAATTGTTGCTGGCTATATAATTGGTTATGGATTGTTTGCATTTATTCAAACGACTATTATTGTTCTATTCGGGATTTATGTCCTTGATATCGTACACGTTGGCTCCATCTGGCTTGTGCTACTAATCAATATTGTCGTTGCACTTGTTTCATTATCATTAGGAGCTCTGTTATCAAGTTTTGCTGCATCAGAGTTTCAAATGATGCAATTTATTCCGCTAGTCATTGTACCGCAAATTTTCTTTTCAGGTATTTTCCCACTTGATAATATGGCGGAGTGGCTGCAAAATATTGGGCGTATTATGCCACTATACTATGCCGCAGACGCGTTAAACGGGGTTATGTATAAGGGCTATTCCTTTAGCGAAATTCTAGCCGACTTAGCGGTTCTTGCTTGCTTCGCTCTTGTATTTATTACATTAAATATTATAAGTCTAAAAAAATATCGATCATTATAATCAAAAGGGTTCTGCTCAAAAACTGGGCAGAACTTTTTCAATTAGAAAATCACACCAATTTTCTATTAGCAAAGGAACTAGTATTCATCTATACTAAATTTACAGTTAATAGTTAAATGTTTTGCAGCGTAATTTATAGAAACTTAAATGACTTACAATAAAAAGCCTAAAAATAAAGGTGTGTAAAGATGAATACGATTATGGAAATACAGAACATTTCTAAACAGTATAGAGGTAAGAGAATTATAGAGAATGCTACATTTTCTATTTGTGCCAATCAAATTATAGCCCTAGTAGGAAAGAATGGGTCAGGTAAGAGTACCCTTCTAAAAATTATTGCGGAATTAGTCGATGCTGACAGCGGTTCTATCGTGAAACATCGACAATCTTTAAAAATTGGCTATGTGCCAGAAGTGACCCCTTCACATATTTTGTTTACGCCTGAAGAATATCTTTATCATATGGGCAGTATTCAAGGCATGGCCAAAAAGCAACTACAGCAAAAAATAAATGAGTTACTTGAATTATTTCATTTACAGGAAGCTCGGAACATTCGGATTGTTAATTTTTCTAAGGGTATGAAGCAAAAGGTTATGATTATGCAGGCAATGCTTGAAGACACAGATCTACTTATCTTAGATGAACCGTTATCAGGACTCGATCCTAAGGCCCAAAGTGACTTAGAAGAAACTCTCTCCATTTTAAAGGACAAAGGATTAAGTATCGTTTTAACATGTCACGAAACAAAATTACTGCAACATCTTGTTGATATAGTTCTTGTTATTCAAAATAATAAGGTCATTCAAGCTGATTCATTCAATAAAAATGATATAAAGAAAAACAAATTAACTTTTGAAATATCAAATGATAAATTATTGGACGACCTATTTCCTTTTCTTGAAATTCAACATCGAAGTCTATTAAATAATGGCTGTCATGAGGTCATTACCGTTATTAAAACAGAAGATACTGATCAAGTATTACTTGATCTCCTACAGAAAAAAGCCTGTATTAAACAATTAATCCCAATTAATCAGAAGGAGGAACAATTTTACACCCATTTTTAAGGAGGAAAAGATGCTAACATGACTAGTTTATTGCGCTATCATTTTATTAATTATTTGAGGACCTATAAATATGTCCCACCCTTTTCAATTTTCATTTTATGTCTTGTTGTCAACTATACCTTTATCCCAAATCCTATATTAAATAGCTATTCGTTTACAGCTATTATTCTCTTTTTTCTAATGGGATGGTTTACAGTGACACTATTTCACGCAGAAGACGAAGGACAAAAAGTAATAACAACACTTCATGCCAAAAGTCGCACGCGATATAATTTAGGAATTTTTATAATTTGTATACTCATTGGTTTATTCTTAAGCTGTGTATCCGTGATCTACCCTACTCTAATTGGCGCCTTTGGAGAAAAACCAAGATTTATACATCAATTACTAGGATTTCTCTCTCATTTTAGTTTAGCTGTACTAGCTATTGCACTTTCAGCTATTTTCACGAGAGAACTCGTTAAAAACAAGCAAAATACTTGGTGGGGTGTACTTGCCATTTTAATTGTATCTGTCGTTATCGCTACTTTAAAAGAGACAATTTTGCAGATCAAGGGACTAATTTGGCTGCTTCCACCTGTCCGTTTTTCACTGGAAATAATGAGTTCAGAAGATTCTATAAAGTCAATACCGAACAGTTTTTATTGGCAATTTGCCTGGATATTCATCTATGCAAGCTTCGTCATCTTGTTGTTCTTCCTCCTATCAAATCGAAAAAGGAAGTAAATTTCTAACGAAGGAGAATTCTTATGGTTAAAAAAGCCAAGGTGCTAATTATAGAAGATGAAAGTGCTATTGCAACTATTATGAAGGACTACTTAAGCGTCAACCATTTCGATCCTCATATCGTTAATACTGGTCATGAAGCAACCCAATATATAAAGGAAACCTATCCTGACTTCATTATTCTTGACCTTTCTCTCCCTGATTGCGATGGTATCGAATTATGTCGTCAAATTCGTGAAAATAGTAATGTTGCTATACTAATTTTAAGTGCCCGTAACAGTGACACCGATAAAGTTCTTGGCTTGGGGTTCGGTGCAGATGATTATATGACAAAGCCATTTTCTTTAAGTGAGCTTGTGGCAAGAATAAATGCCCATTTACGAAAACAGGATAGATGGCTGCAGGACAATGCAAGCCAGGTAGATATGATTCAAATCGATCATATGGAAATCAATAAAAATGAATATACTTTTTTACGTCATAAAAAGCACGTTCCCCTATCAGCTAAAGAATTTGATTTACTATTTTTTCTAATGAAAAATCGTAATCAGGTTTTCTCTAAAAATCAGTTACTCGATGCTATTTGGGGCTATGAGACATATGGCGATGAAAATACGATAACCGTTTACATCAGACGTCTACGCGAAAAAGTTGAAATCGATCCATCTTGTCCTATTTATATTCAAACCGTTTGGGGCGTTGGCTATAAATTTAGTACTCAAAACCATTTGTAGGAGAGCATGATGTACATAAAAAATTGGATGGAGAAATGGTTATGGTCGACACTAATCTGTGTTTTACTGTTGTTTATTTGTATCTTCACATTATTTTTCACAAATTTTAATCGCAGTGACGAACCACAAGATGAATATGTGATCAATCAAATTCGTTTAAAAGTAAATGAACAATTATTGTACATAGAAGATCATTTTACAAGTCTCGAACAGAATTTAAATTTACGCAATTCCCTCCAAGAAATGAGCAATAGCGAAGGAATAGATATTACAGTTGTTCAATTAGATGGAAAAATTTTATTTAATTCAATCGAAGGCGATATTTCACAGTTTATTAACTTAGAAGAAGATTTACATTATGATTTATTTACGTCTCAACAACAACCTGGGATCATAAAAATTGCCTTCCCTATAATTAGTGAGACGCATGAACAACTAGGGAACGCTATTTTTACTATTGATAGAGATATACTCTTCCCCATAGAACAGCCTAGTCCTAGCAATTTTATACTTTTATTCATATGTGGTTTATTATGTTTTTGCATTATAGGACTGACCTTGTACTTTGTACGGAAGTCTAACAATGAGATCTTGCTTCCTTTAAATCATTTGAAAAACAATACCAAGGAAATTATTAAAGGTAATTATGAACAAAAAACAGTATATTCGCGGGCAGATGAAATCGGTGAATTGTATGCAGTGTTTGATCAAATGCGCCTGGAAATAAAAAACCTTACTATTCAACGAGATGAACAAGAACAAAACCAAAAAAAGCTTATATCTAGTATTTCTCATGAAGTAAGAACACCTCTAACAACATTAAAAGCTTATTTAGACGCTATTTCTGAAGGAATTTGTCCTGATATGGATTCGCTTATGTCGTATATTCAAACTATGCAGACAAATACTGAAAAAATGTCCAGGTTAATTGATGATTTATTTATTCACACTTTGAAAGAACTTGGGCATATCCCGGTTAACTTAACAGAGCAATACAGCAAAGATATCTTTACGAATATTTTGCATCCAATTCGTCATTACGTCCAAACAACCGGCATTCATTTTATCGAGCCAGAGTCTATCCCTAATGTACTTATTCAAGTAGATAAGCATCGACTAGAGCAGGTACTTTCAAACCTTATTACGAATGCACTAAAGCATACTACTAAAGGCGATTCCATAACCGTTTCTATCAATATTGAAAATCAATTACTATACATTAATGTAATAGATAATGGTAATGGGATATTGCCTCAAGATATGCCTTTTATTTTTGAACGCTATTTCAGAGGTATTCAAGCTACAGGTGAGACTGCTGTGAAAAATGAAGGAGCCGGACTCGGATTATCTATATGCAAGCATATTATGGAAGCTCACAATGGTTCCATTTCATTTAAAAGTAAGCAAAATGAAGGAACAACATTTACATTAACACTTCCTATTATTTAAATTTTTTAAGAGGGTAATTTCGAAAAATTAAGAATATAAGTAATGAAAGTCAGAAAAAAATGGGAGAGTGAAGACATGATTCATGACATAGGGGAATATGTAAAATATTTAGATGGTGTTCATAAACGAACGATGCAATATATGAAGGCAATACCTGACGAACTTTTAGATTGGAAGCCCTCAGAAGATAAATTTTCTATAGGTGATTTATTCATATTGCATCATCTCGTTTGATGTTCCTCGGAATATTTGAACATGGCTCGTGGACGTACGCAGGACATGATACTATTGAGACTCCCACCCCTAAAGGGACAAGCTGACTAATGTCAGTGGGATTCCTGAGTAACTATGCGTTCGCAGTCCATTTCTGTTTTGAACAGTTC
>NZ_JBNNVB010000043.1:0-26955 GCF_050280325.1 Lysinibacillus sp. NPDC093216
ACTTAAAAAAGATGACGCCTGCACAATACAGACTTCATCTTCTTCAAGTTGCCTAGAGCTTTTTTAAAAATGTCCTTTACAAAGGGTACACTTTACTCCTCACTTTTGAGGGGATTCCCTCGCCGGTAGGCAGGAATCGAATGCATTCGATTTAGAGCCAAGAGGGTTCGGGTGCAGCGAAATTGTCAACTCCTTAAATTCCTTTCGCTATCGCTCCAGTCAGACATTTACCGTTGACAATTGCCACGTTTTTTCTTCTACAGCAAGTTCACTTTCAACCGAAAATAAAATAAAAATAGGGGTAGCATATGCTACCCCATTTAACTATCAATCTCTATTGATTGAATATTCCATACAAATCATAAACCTATTTTTTTCTCTCCCATATCGCCTGTATAATACCCCAAAATATAAACCGATATACAAACGCTATGAGAAAAAACATATAAACAAATTCAAAAAGGGAAAAAGGCTCATAATCGATTAAATAGGAATTAATGAAAATCAAAATTAAAGATAATAATTCCATTGTAGAATTTTTAAATCCTCTTTCTTCATACAAATACTTGGCCCTTTTTAGATTGAAAACATCCTTTAATTCATCAGTAAAGAATCCCTTAACCAATCCCAATCCTATCAAATAAATTCCCAAGGAAAGTTCAAAAGATATATTCAAAACCCTCGTTACTAAACAATAAACTACAGTTAACAAAAATAAGTACACTTTTACTATTCTCCTTGTTTATTGATAATTTAACTGTATCATATAAGGTACATGATGAATACTCACACTCAATCTAAAAAAATAATTAGGAGGATTCGCATATTTAAAAAGTTCTTTACTGTATTAAGTATTATTGTTCTTACCTTCAGTATTTCTTCTCCAATGATCGGTCACGCTAGTGAAATTGGTTATGAGGAAGACATGTAAATTCTAAACCAAAATATAAATCGACCCCATGTAGGTGATCATCCTTAATTTGAATACGATGATGATTTTAGGTACACTTTTTCTGTTATTTCTTCCTTTCCATACAATACGTTCTTTGGATTAATAATAATGATTAAAACGGCTGCAACGAAGTAAAAAATGGCGTTATACATGAGTAAATCAATTAATTTCCCGTTTATTAAGCCCAGAAAGAAATTAAATAATTGGTGGATAATGATTGGGACGATTAAATTTTGATTTAAATTATGAAATGCTGTCATGACGATCTTAGTAGACATGATTGCAATCATAAAGAGTAGAATATATTTGATTAAATCAATGCCCATATACCCTGTAGTAAACCATATAGGCAGATGCCACAGCCCCCACCAAAAACCTATGATGATTGAAGCTTTTAATGGCGAATGCTTCTTTTGAAGCTCCATTTGAGCGAAACCTCTCCACCCTAGTTCTTCTCCTAGTGGCCCAGAAAGAAGGTTTTTAAAAAAGAAATAAATCAGCATTCCCCATGAAGAAACAGTAAAAACAGAGTCTACTTCACTAGTATTAGATACTATAAACAAAATCATCAAAAATATGAATGCTTGAATCATACTTGCAATAAAAATCACAGAAAACTTAAGTTTATTCTTGAATTTATCTTTTACAAATTGCATAAAACTTTGCCCAGGATAGATTTTTTTAAATAATATTGCAAAAGCAAAGGTTGAGGACCAAGCTGATATACAGAGCATGACATCAAAAATCCATTTAGGAAATCCCAACATGCTGATGGCTCCTACAAGACAAAAAAGTGGCAAAAAAATGATATTGGTTAGTACAATAAAACTCGCTACTGGTTTTTTTAGTTTCTTTTCTCTATTCATGTATATTCCCTGCTTCGAACTAAATTTCCGTAAAAATATTAAGGCTTTTACGAATACCTTTAGCTTAAACCTAGGGGTTGCTCACAGGTCAATACTTTTACCACCATAAAATTCAGCGTAAGAAAAGATAAAAAATACCCTTCAAAGTTTTGAAGGGCAATTACATATATTCTTTCTATTCATCGAAATATGTAGTGTTAATATTTTTCTCGTCCAAAAATTTTTCGATTTTTTGTTGCTGCCTTCCGTTCGCTTTCGTAAAATGCTCTGAAGCAAAATCTGTTATATCTGTCAAGCTACCATTTTCAACCGCTCCAACAATTTCTTCTTCAAATTGTGTTAAAGTTTCCCTGATTGATGAAACAAATTCATAGATTGTCTTTGAAGGTTCTTTATAATCATCTGGGATACTATTATTACTTATAAAATCATTGAAATTCGCATCATTCTTTTTCCCTTCAGCTATTAATTTATGTAGTTTTTCCTGATCGGTTTCAGTAGCATCCTCATAAAGATAAACAATCTTTTCCATTTCTTTATCTATCACATGACTATAATCCATATACTTTTTTAAACTTGCTTTCATTTCGTCTTCACTAATAGTTTCATTCTTTTTATTAGAAACAAATATATCATCTGGAATTTTAACAGTAATATTGCTAATAGATTTTTCCTTACTTTCTTTATTGCTTTCTTCGTTAGGCATTGTTTCGTGTGAACAAGCATACATCAATACAATAGTGAACGCCATTAATAGATATAAAGTAAATTTTTTCATACTAATCTCCTTTTCAATCCATCTTGTCATTAATTTCACCCTTTCTTATAATACGCTTTCTTCTCGAAGAGTCTCTACTTCCTCATGTGCAGTGAACGAACCATTTTGCAATAAAATGATTCGATCTAAAATAGGCTCCCCTCATATACACTTCGTGTCATAGTGTACTAGTTAAATAGTACACTATGACTTTTAATTTCGCAAGCATTATATTCAAATAAAAGGAAGAACCCCTAAATAAAGGGCTCTCCCTTGATGAAATTAGTTGAATAAGGTATGCCTCTTCAGCAAAGAGAGGAAATAATAAGTTTCACTTGATAGGTGCATAAATCTCTAGAAATACACGTTCAAGTCCGTCTTCATAAGTGGTCAGTAATAGGTTTATATAAACTTGTCCCAAAAGTTCATACCCTTTTTCTAATGCTATGTTTCTTAAACTCGCTTCCACGTGTTGATCAATATTTTTTCCGCCAGTTGACCATCTTCCATCTTCAATAATTGTATAAATACATTTTGGATGAGATAAGGTTTCACCGTCTATTTCTCCATCAGGATCTTCCACTTTTCTTACAATAATAAACTTATCTTCTATAATACCTTCTTCATTGAAGTTGATGACTCTTCTTAAAGATGTGAGCGTAACTGCTTTTTTTAAGCTCTCTGCATTCTTTTTTAAAGTGTCATATTCTTCATACGCTGTAAAATGTTCTATTTCTCCCTTTATTGCTAAAGGTTTCATTTCCTTAACTATGTACTTTCCTAAGAATTGTTTGATTTTCTTACAATCTTCTTTTACTATTTGAATCTTTTTCAATAGAAGTTTTTTATATTCTATTTCCAGTAAAACCTCTTGTTCTTTTTCTTCTAATAATGATTGAATTCCATCAATACTCTTACTTTTTCTTAATTCCTGGATTTTTTTAATTTCAATATCAATTTCTCTGTAAAAATTTACTGTTGTAATATCATAAATATCAAAATGATTATATTTTCTATACCCATTCTCAATATTTTGCTTCGGCTTTACTAATTCCTTTTCCTCATAAAATTTCAAGGTATCTCTAGATACACCTAAAAAATTAGCTACTTGCCCAATTGTGTACATTTTATTCTCCTTATTATTGCAAATTCTTTATTTTATCTAGACCCATATAATACCATTATTTTTTATTAAATAGATGAATGCCATATGTTCGTAAATTAGTAGATGACGACTGTTTATATGGATCAGAATTTCGTTTAGGCGAAAGGATTTCTTAAATTAAAAACCGATTTTTTCTATGCTAGGAAAAATCGGTTTTTAATTTAATTGTAAGAACGAGCGTATCTACTCGGACTTTCCGACAGTGCAGTTTGGGGAAATTACATCCCACTTACCAAGCACCGTCAAGCCAGCTGCTTTAGCTAAGACTGTTGAAGCTTCGTTATCGAGCTGGCATCTATACTGCGGTTCGTATCCCTGCTCATATGCGTACTTGCAGATTGAACGTACCACTTTGCGAGCATGACCTTTTCCTCTAAAAGGTGATAGAGTCAGTACACCGAGATCCGCAATTTGCACATTTTCTTCCCAAGGATACATGCTGGAAGCACAGACCAAGCGATCTTGCTCAAAAGAGCCGAATACCGCCCAGTGATCCAACTCGACATAAGCATCATCTAAGTCTTGTTCAGTAGCGGAAGACTCGAACTCTGAGAAAATTGCATCATCTCGTTCTGTTAATTGGCGCAATGTACCTTCCAGGTCTTCTTGCAACAAGTTGTTCTTTTCTGCTTCTGAAAAATAAAAAAGATAATCTGCACCATGCATTGTGACTCCTGCTTCATTTAATTTCTGGCGGAAGATCAGCTCCGACATTTCTTGTCCTTTTGAAAGGTCTAACTTTTCGGCCATTTCAGGCGTCAAGACTGCCAAAAACCGTTCGTCAGTAGTTTCTAGCACCATGAGCCGACTGTCTTCGCTCAGGTCAGGGTTGATGGTGACCGTAAAGACTTTATCGTTGTAGATAACTTCCCCGTTTAAAAATTGCAATTTCCAATAGTCAGTTATCGTTTGTGAAAACATACTTATCCCCCCTTTAATTGAAACTATATTTAAAAATACCATATTTACCCTATTATTATCTAATCTTTTTGTTTTTCTTTCCATTGTTCCTTCATCTAATTCTAGTAAACTAATCGGGGACTGGTAATCTGGGCTAGTAGGGACTCATAATGATCTTGCAGCGCTCCTGCTATCAGTCCAGTTATTTTCTTACCATAATAAAGTAAAATTTTAATCAGTGGGGGTTTTCTTCATCTCCTACTGATTATTGTCACCACCAATTGAGCGGTAGTTAATCTCCCACCTGCTAGAGACTAAAGTGGACTGGCTATCCATTTTTACATCAATTTGTTTGTAAAGTAAATTCCGGATGATCACCAATGGTTTGGTCTATTAACTTAAATGGCTGATGTTTTAAGTTAGATCGATAATCTTAAGTTTTCTGTGGATTGTAACTATTAATTTGAGTCTAAAATAAACAAATATTATCTTCAACGAGAACATATAGAAGATATTTTAGATTTCAAAAAATAAATTCCAAAAATCCTTTATTCTTCAAATGATAGATTTGTCGGTTCCTCTAAAAGATGGTTTTCAAAACTAATGTGGGTTGTAGGGGTATCTTTATCAACCACCTCAAAACTAAGTCCATCCAGCCAAACTTCCCCTTTTCCTGTCAGTAAAATACCGAACGATATTATTGCACTATTTTCTGGTACATCCAGAACTATAGAATATCGATTCCAACCATTTGTACCAGTGATTGGTCTATCACTCATATTATCAAACTGCAGGATATCCTCCGATGCATTATCTACTCTCATCCAAAGTCCTGAGAATTGTTTAACATTTTCAGTTTTAATAAACCCCGAAAGTTTAACTCTTTTATTTCTAAATTCATTTGCCTTAAATTGTTGCATCATTGTTGCAAATTCATCTGGTTCCTGAACAGTTTTTGATTTTAAATATCCCGATGCTTTTCCTTGATGTACAGTTTCCTGATCTATTCCTATTTCATAATTATATGGATGACTCCCACTAATAAACCAGCCTTTAATTTTCTCTTCCATTATTGATTCCTCCTTGTTTTTTCTCATAGCTCTCATTACTTTTCTGTATTGCCCTGGTGGCAAACCATATAGTTTTTTGAATGCTCGTGTAAAGGATTCTTGTGACTCAAATTGATAATAGAACGCGATATCTATAATTCTTTCATCCGTATGAAGAAGTATAACTGCAGCATTTGCAAGTCACCTCATTCGAATATATTCCGTGACAGACATTCCAACAGAGGTTTGAAAAACTCTGTGAAAATGATATCTTGAAAATCCGCTCACTGCATCAATATCATTGGCGGAAATTCGCTCATGTATATGTGATTCAATCCAATTTATTGTTTTTTGAATTAGCCAGTCATTTTTCAACGGTATTTCACCTCCTCTTCACTTATTATCATAACGAATAAGAATTAATAATTTTTGACTTTTTTTGCGATATTCTTCAAAACCAGAGATACTTTAATAAAACATCTTCAAATAAATTGATTTGCTACACTCTAATCCAAGTGTAAAAGTCCAAGTAAGCTGTCCACCTAAAAAAGATAAATGCTAATACTTGATAAAAGATCTCACGGTGCTTTACCATAATTAAGCAATGATATGTGACAGTATCCATTACTCTTACACAATCTTGAAAATATCTTTACTTAAGGAGTGGTAGAATTGGCACGTGTTTTATTTATTAATGGTGGATCAGAAGGACATATCAATCCAACTATTGGTGTTGTACAGGAGCTAATTTCGCGCGGAGAAGAGGTCGTATTCTTTACGATAGAAGCTTTTCGGGAGCGAATTGAGAAGACAGGAGCGACTGTGCGCACCTTTGACGGTCAAAAATTTATAAAAGCCTTTATTTCAGGTGGAAGAAATCATTTGCTCGAAAGGGTCAATGGACTTTTACTTACTGCAGATATCGTCATACCTAGTGTTCTTGAACAGATTAAAGGAGAACATTTTGATTACATCATCCACGATTCTATGTTTGGTTGTGGTCATCTAATTGCCAAAATCCTGAAGCTTCCGGCAATTAATTCATGTACATCTTTTGCTGAGACTCAACAATCATTTGATAAAACTTTAGAACATCTTTCAAAAAATGTCCCAACCGAAGTTTTAAAAAAGATCAATGATGATTTTCAACAACTGACAACAAAAATTAAAGAAAAATATGAAGTTGAAATCAATTCTCCATTTGAAGTTTTTTGTAATCCCGCACCACTGACAATCGTTTATACAACGAGGGAATTTCAACCTTTTGGAGAAGCATTTGACCAAACCTATAAATTTGTAGGTCCTTCCATCTCTTCACGATTAACGCAGGAAGACTTCGACCTTACTGCCATCAAAGGGAAAAAAACCATTTATATTTCACTCGGTACTGTCTTAAATCAAGCCATCAATTTCTATAAGCTGTGTTTTAAGGCATTTGGGAATACTGAGCATACTGTTGTCATGTCTATTGGTGGGCAAACCCAACTTGGTGATTTAGGAGAGATTCCTGAAAACTTCATTGTGAAAAATTATGTTCCACAATCCGAATTGCTAAAACACACTAAATTATTTATCACACATGGTGGAATGAACAGCACAAATGAAGCTCTCTATAACGGGGTTCCGCTAATCGTAATTCCACTAAGTGCGGATCAACCGATAATTGCAGAGCAAGTTACCAACATCGGAGCAGGTATTCAATTACAAATGCAAACCTTGATGGCAAGTCAATTAAATGAAGCTGCCGATCATGTGTTAAACAACCCTTCCATCCATAAAGCTGTTGCAAATATTAAAGAATCCTTCCAAAAATCAGGTGGGTATCACAAAGCTGTTGATGAGATTTTCAATTTTAAAAGTCAATTCGGTATTTAAAAGCTGCCATTGTTGGTGGCTTTTTTTGGTACTGTATCTTCGACTTTATTGAAATATGGAGTGGGACTTTATAAAAAAATATTTTTACGTAGATCAAAAAAGCTGGGTAAACATCCCCAGCTTTTCTGTACATATTTAGTTAAAAGAGCAGCGACAAACAATATATCCTTTGTTAATGTAATCTATCATCAAACATTAATTGTATTTGAATACCAAAAGGATCTTCAATAATACCGTATGCTTTGCTAAAAACATTATTTGATAACGGAACAATAATTCTAACTCTCTTATCTGTCGTTGAGCTTTTGTAAAAATGTTCGATTTCTTCTAAATCCGCACTTTGAATACACAATGAGGTGTTATTCCCTACTACATATTTTTCAGTGACATCCATTGTATCTTCTGCCAGCATTACCTTTGTTTTACCGATTGCTAAAACGGAGTGCGTAATAAAGTGTTTATTCTCTTCAGTAAGCTGCAGAGAGCTGTCACGTCTTGCCATATCTTCATAAGTAACGAGTAACAATTCCTCTGCGTTAAAATGTTTTTTGTAAAAATCAACCGCTTCTTTTGCTTTTCCTTTCATGGATAAGAAAATAGCTACTTCTAGTGTTGTACTCATGGTATCAATCTCCCTTAATAAAATGATTGTAGGTAGATATCTTATCAATTGATATTACCTTGACCTTATTTTAAGATGTAAAGGTATCAAAACATGACACCTTTATCTTCATTCAGAAGAACCTCCACATCTGAAGGTGGTGGGATGTGGTTCCTTTTCACCCACGCACTAAATGAAGATAAAGCCTCCGGCGGATGTCACGGATTTTGAAAGGAATGAATTGTGCAGGCACAATTCAAAATCCGGACGCACTTACGCCAAGGCGAAATTGATAAGGAGATTTCTATGAAAAAATCAGAAAGATTAAATGACATGATAAGATACTTAAACAGTCGAGAGTACTTTAATTTAAATGATTTAATGGCTAAATACAATATTTCTAAAAGTACGGCTCTACGTGATATTAGTTCATTAGAACAATTAGGTATGCCTATTTTTTCGGAGCACGGCAGATACGGACGTTATGGTATCTTAAAAAATAGATTATTATCCCCTATTATTTTTACGATTGATGAAGTGTTTGCTCTGTACTTTGCCATGCTAACGTTAGAATCTTATCAATCAACACCATTTCATTTAAGTGTTCATAAACTAAATGAGAAGTTTGAAAACTGTCTGTCTAACAATCAAATACTGCAGATTCACAAAATGAAAAAAGTCTTGCAGTTTGAAGTAAATCAACATAAAAATGTTAGTCGTTTTTTAGATAAAATTTTAAGGAGTATTCTTAATGAAAGCACCTGTAAGATTCAATATTTAAAAAATGACGAGCAAAAAAGCTACCATGTTCAATTTTTCAAAATTTCTGCTAGGTTTGGTCAATGGTATGCCACTGGAATAGAGTTCAATACACATAAATATAGAGTTTTTAGATGTGATAGAATAATCTTTATTGAAGAACAGGATATCGCCTCTCACTTTTCTATAGATGAACTTAATAGTCGTTCATTAGAAATGTATCAATCCGAGAAAAAGATTGGCTTTGAAGTAGAGATTTTAGCACAAGCAAAGGATATTTTTTATAAAGAACATTATCCTTCTATGAAAATAGAAATTAGTACTAAAACTGTCGTGAAGGGATTTTTTAATCCTGGAGAAGAGGAATTTATCGCCAACTATTTTATGAGATATGGTCATTATGTTATAGCAGTGAAACCTGAATCATTGAAACAAATTATCCAAGAAAAAATAGAGAACCTCTTCAATCATTATCAAAAATTATAAATCACATAGTTAGGCGTTGACTCAATTTTACGGAATAAATGATTTTGCTCTTCCGCTTCTAAAAAAAAACTATAGACGTATTCCAGAAAAGATAAGGAGAAAACCGAAATCGGTTTTCTCCTATTTTTCATTTAAAAACCGGCTATCAATCATTTAACTCTGTAAATGGTGCCGATGGTTTAGCAATACTTTTAAATTCTTAAAAGTTACTGATTTTCCCTTGCAATTAACAATGTGATGTTAACGGGAACATAAAGTTATCCTCTAGTAATGACTTTTTCGTTAAGACGAATAAAGCATCATCATCATTTGGCATAATTGTCGCTGTCATGCCCTCGATTGTAAAATCAGGTGTGAAATAAAATACCACTTTTTTCGTTGTTTTCTTCACAATGCTTGCTAATACAGCTTCAACATTTGGTGCATTTAACGAAATGATATCGTAAATATGCAGCGTATCTTCTTCTTCATTCATTAGCACAATCGTTTCTAAATCTTCTACATAGAAAATGGCTTCATGAAATACTAATGTGAAATAAAACATTAATAAACTTTCATTATGCTCAACATCTAAAATAGTTGAGTTAACATGGCGATTTTTCGCAAACTTTTCAAGTAATGCAAGATCATTTTCAATAGTAAGCTGTTTTACTTTCGCATCCATCTTCATTTGAAGTGAGCTATTTGCAAGGTCTAAGCTAAACTCACTTTCATTTAGACGTGTAAAGCCAAACTTCGGGTAAAAATCCAATACAGTATCATTCGCAAAAAGATACATGAAATCATAAGTATTTTCGTATTCTTTCATAATGTACTGCATTAATTGCTTAGCTAAACCTTTATTGCGATAATTTTCATCAGTCATTACTGTACCAATTTGAATCCCTTTGTACATTTTACCATCTATAATTATTGACATTTTATTAACTGAAGCATTTGAAATAACCTTACCTTCATCAACAAATGAATACGGTATATATTTATCATTCCAATACCCTCGGTTGTACCAGCCTCGAAAATCTAATTCGAATGTTTTCATTGCTAAGGCATTAAAACTCTCCTTCAAGCTTTCATTATTACGATAATCACTTACTAATTCATATTTTCCCATTTAAATTCCCTCCAATTTTTGTTTCAATCACTTTGGTACATTACATGTATTATGGGAATTATCACCTCCTAAAAACAGAAAAAGACTTTATGAGAATAATAAACTCATAAAGTCTTTTTATACGCAAAAAAATAAAGTTAACCAAACTAAAGCTAGTGCTTGCCTTTAGTTGGATTACATAAATTTATTGATCTGCTTATATAGATTAGACATTATATTGCTTCTCTTAGTTATCGCAAAAGGGCATCACAAATAGACCTATAATTAAATTATAGAACAGCCCTTCTATTAAATTCATTGGAATTTAAATTGCGATAATAAGTTTTAGCATAAAAGTCTAATCTCCCTTCTGTTTTTAAGAATAAAGATATACTATCACCATTTTGGATTTTTATCTACCTTTTATTTCATAAATTTTCCTATTTGTGTCCGTACTCTATGAAGAACGCCTTATACTGAAGTACTTTAATATAAATCATCCTTATCTCACCTGCATTAACTTACCCTCATCAATGGACTGAATAACAATAGGTTTGGAGGTACGTTAATGATAGATGGTAGGAAAAAAGGAAATAAAACAAAAGAGGTATTACTGAATGCTACAATATCTTTAATAGCAGAAAAAGGTTTTTCAATCAAGACCTAGAAAGAACACCGTTTGATTGATTTGAGCTATTAGTAAACGATTTTTACACAACGAATATCAAAACCCCTTTTAATTCTTCACTATAATTAATAATAGGAGTGATACATGATGAACAACATGATTCAAGATATGCTTGATTGGATTGAAGAACATCTGTTTGAGGGGTTTTCTCTGATGAAATTAAGTGAAGCAATGGGCTATTCTCCTTATTACTGTTCCTTTAAATTTCATCAAATAACAGGCATTAGCATTAAACGTTATATGACCCTTAGAAAAACCTATCTTTCTTCAATCAGTCTTAGTGAAACAGACGAAAGGATCATTGAAATAGCGATCAAACATGGCTACTCGTCCCAAGAAGCATTTTCTCGAGCTTTTAAGGGGATATTTGGAGTTAGTCCTAATGCCTTCCGTTTGTGTCCTGAACCATTGCAAACATATGTAAAACTCACTATGAATGAAGCGAGGGGTTATTATATGGACATTTCAAAAAAATTAAGAATTGAAGATTTACAAAAGCATGTGGATGAACATTTTGATCACGAAGTATTGAACATTTTAAATGGACAAATGATGTATGAAGAATTCAGTTCTCAACAATTAATGGGAAAAAGCGATTACGCACCTTTTAATGAAGCGATGTGTGTACACGACACTGTTAAAACAATTTTTAGCGACTCATTTAAACAAATTCGAGCAACGGGACATCAAGTCTCACTAACCGAATATGAAGCAATTACAGTTGCACCACTTGAAAAGACCTTATTTTCAAAAAAATATCAATGTATCGTTCTTTGGTTTGGTGAAGATATGTTTTGTCAGATGAATTTAATAACCGTGTTAGCTTATTTGGAACAAACATCATTTAAAGGAACAGTTTACTATCACGCGGTGAGAGAGCAAACATATGATGTGAAAGAAACGGAAATAACACTAGGTAACTATTATGATATATTCCAAGCAGTATTATTGGAACACCGCATGCCAGATGTAGAATTGATACCTGTTTTGTATCAAGGAATCAATTTGTATTTAGAACTGTTGCAAATTGATAACGAAATAACAAAATACATTCAAACACATCAAAATCTTCCTCACCGAGAAATCGTTCGAAACTTGCTGCATCTTTTCCCTCAATATGGTTTAGGGGATTCTCAATATTTAGAATTAATTAAAGCAACTCAAAATAAAGATTGAGCGTTGCTTACCTCCCTCCCCTTTAGAATGGATGAAGAGTTGCTACAAAACTCTTCATCGCCATGAAAAAACGAATCACCTGCTTTGTAGAGAAAATAAAAATATCCTTTATTTTCAAACAACATCTTTGACAACGCATTAGATTTTTTATAATCTGTAATAATACATAAAATTTGTAAAGTAACATAAAAACAAGAATGAGGTGTATTAATGAGGATTATAGAAGTTGTAGATTTTAACCACAATTGGAGCAGCGACTATCAGAAAGAGGAACGTTCTGTTAGGGCTATCCTTCAAGAAGAATTGGTGAATAGTTTTCATATTGGAAGCACATCAGTTCCAGGTCTAAAAGCAAAACCCATTATTGATATTTTACTAGTAGTCAATGATATTCATAAATTGGATTCATTTTCTGAACAATTTCAAGAGATTGGATACGAAGTTATGGGGGAATTCGGGATAACTGGTAGAAGATATTTCCGTAAAGGTGGCGATCATCGCACACATCAAATTCATGCTTTTCAATATAGCAACATTAAAGAAATAGAAAGACATTTAGCATTTAGAGATTACCTTCGAGTGCATCCCGAAGTTTGCAGGCAGTATGGAGAAATAAAGAGCCAACTTGCCATGCAGCATCCAAATGATATTGATTGCTATTGCGACGGGAAAGACGATTTTGTTAAAAACGTTGAAAAAGATGCTATTAAATGGCATTGGACTGTCCGTTAATATAAATTTTCAATTAGTGGCTGTCCTTGAAAGCCATCTTTACTATATTATAAGAATATAGTATGAGAGTAACAAAAAAGTGGATATAATTTTTTATCAGACAATATCATATACGAGGGTGAAATCTATGAAAAAAGCAGTGAAAATAGCCTCCTAAATAAAATTAATAAATTTAGGAGGCAAAAAAAAATGATTTTCAACAAAATTGATCGAAAGAGCTGGCATCGACAAGAGTATTTTGAGCATTATATTACCCAACAAACAACATTTAGTATGACTTCAGAAATAGATATTAGCATTCTGTATAAAAACATAAAAGATAATAATCTTAAGTTTTATCCAACATTCATATATATGGTAACAAAAGCTATCAATACCAATATTGCATTTAGAACGTGTTTTAATAGCCAAGGAGAATTAGGGTATTGGGAAAAATTAAATCCAAGTTACACGATTTTTAATGAGGAATCAGAGACATTTTCGAGCATTTGGACAGAAACATCGGATAATTTTAAACAGTTCCATCAGAATTACGAAAGTGATTTAAAGAAATATAACGGTAAGATCAGTTTATTTCCGAAATCCCCTATTCTAGAAAATATTTTTCACATATCAATGATTCCATGGTGTTCATTTACTGGTTTTAATCTCAACATTAATAATGGAGGTAATTACCTTTTACCGATTATCACTGCAGGTAAATTTTCGCAGAAGGAAAATGCTATTTATCTTCCTGTTTCTTTACAAATGCACCACGCTGTTTGTGATGGCTATCATGCAGGCTTATTCATGAATTACCTTCAGAGTTTTGCCGATGAATCGTACGATTGGTTATTAGATTGAATATTTCCCGCTAAACCCTTCTTCTTTTGTATAAAAGCGTTCCTGCTTGTTACAGGAACGCGCTTTTATACTATCCTCATATTTAACAAAAACTATTTCTTCTACCAAAATATTATTTTGTTATTTTTCTCATAACCCATTCAATGGGTCCCCTTTTAAATTTTCTGCTCCATAAAACAGAAAATAAAATACTCGCTACGAAAAACAATAATGTAAATACGAATGAAAATGCTAACGTTTGGTTTTCTAATCTATTTAATAAAGTTAATATGCCGACACCGATAAATACATGACTTACATAGTGAGTTAATGTTAACTGTCCTGTTTTAATAAGTGATTTGGTCAACCAATGACTAGAAAAATTTTCTACAATATAAATAGAGGCAACGATGACAATTATCGCTGAAGCGGAATTTGATAACATATATAATATGTTTGGTGGAATTGGTCCAGTTTGAAACAAGAATTCGGCACTTTTACCATCTAATACTGACAGAGATAGTTGCATCAATATTTTTGAAAGTACCTCTATTGTTATGAGTAGAATTATAGAAATAAACAACATTTTGTTTCTTACAGCTTTCTTCGATAAATCAAGTCTGCCAAGGATCATTCCAAGTAAAAAGAAACAAATCCAAGGGAATACTGGATGATACCCATTAAACAAAAGATTTCTTAGAAAACCTTCAATCGTCCAAAAATCAAGATATTCCATAAATGGTTGATCTGGATGCCATCCTTTCAAATAATTCATTGTTACTTGTAAGACTTGCGTGGTGATTAAAAAAAGACTAGATATGATGATCATGAACTTTGTAGAAGCTACGATAAGAAAGGATGCAATCAGCATATAAACGCCATAATAATGAAGGATATCCCCAGTCCAATCTGCAATATATAAAAGTAAACCTAGAATAAAAAGAAAAGCGGAACGTTTCCATAATTTCACCTTATTTTCTTTAATTGTAGAAAGGTCACCGCCATTTCTAGCTTTTCTTGTCATCAAAGCAACTCCGATACCTGCCAGCGTAACAAAAGTAGCAGACGCTCTTCCTTCGAAAAGTCCAGTAAACCATATAAGCCAATCCGACCCTCTCCCTGCCGCTCCCATAATAATTTTAAAGTTAACTATCAGCATTCCAAACATAGCCAAGGCTCTAGCGAAATCTAACCCTTCAATACGTTTAGATTGTAACTGTTTGATCATAAATGTTCCTCCTTAAGTACACGATTGGGATATCTTTTTATAGATATTGCAGACTTTTTATATCTACTAAAATATTGATGAAACCATTATTTATCAGAAACCTATGCATTTTTTTTGCGCTCTACTTAATACATCATCACTATAAACTATAGGGTTGACCTAATGTCAAACAAACTTTTTTGTGTACACCTCTCAATTCATTTGCCCAATTATCCATTGGTAGAATGATGCTAAAACCCACACCGAGCAAATCCTTTTGCTTTATCACATGGGATTTATACCTGCATATTCTTATATCCCATCCATTTCTTTGATTATCAGTGATAACTGTTTAAGGCTTTATCTTAGGTTTATCGTTTGACATTAGGCTAGCCCTAGAGTTTATATTTATCTAGAGAAGAGGGATATTATGGATGAAACAATTACAATAAATCAATTAGCTAAAATATTTGATATCAGTCATCATCAAATACGATATTACGAAGAAAAAGGGCTCTTATTTCCATCCTACACAGATAATAATAGATATCGAAAATATTCTCTTAAGGAAATTTATCAACTTGCTCAAATATTAATGTTGAGAAACTTAAATCTTTCAATCGCACAAATTAAAGAGGTTTTAACTTCGTATGAAAAAAATGATTATTTGAGTTTATTAAGAGAAAAATCAAAAGAACTTTCAGACGAAATAAACAAATTACAAAAGATTAAAAAGGCAATTGATCACCATTATGTAACTATTACAAACAAAAAAGTAAATTCCACAAAATACTTAAAAGAAAGTCATTTAGAAAAAATAATCACTTTAAAAACGAATGAAACTTTATCAGCCAAAGATTTTTTAACATTACAATTATCAACGCAATTTTTTTATAATGATGTTATTTATGTTTTTGAAGAAGATGAATATCATATGTGTATAAAAACAGAACATAAGGCTGATTTCCTCATGATTGAAGGTAAATATAATTCTATATTTATTTTAGGTGCAAATGATGATGAAATTGAGAAGCAAATATTATCCATTATCGACAAGAAAAATATCCCTATCTATGTAAGAGAGCTCTCAAGCGGCATTTTTACTAATAGTAATATTCTTGAATTAGAAATTCTAATTCAAGAGAAAAGCGATAAAAATGAAAGCTAATCGTGATCATTTATTGCTGAAAGAAGTAAAATTTATTAGAATATAAACCAATGCTAGAGAATGTTATATTTCATCCCGAATATAGAAGCAAATTATTGCAGTAGGCAAAGAATTTTGCTCGAACTCATTTACAATCAAATGAGTTGCGTTTGCACGTCGTAAGTAGTAATCCTCGTACTAAACAACATTACGAGCTCCTATCATTCAAGACTCAATCAGAACAGAAGAACTCCGTGCTGCAACTTTTATTCAATAAATCGAAATGGGATTATAAATTATATTGATATGTAAAACTCAAAGAAAATAATTGTGAAATAGATACCATTTTAAAAAGCTCACATGTTGAACAGAATCGTTCAACATGCGAGCCTTTTTTTACTGAATTATACATTTATATCTGTAATAGCAGGAATATTTATTTCCTTCACACATGAAACTGGTGATAAATTAATCACACATTGGACAATGGCTACAATATCTTGTACAGGAATACGTGTCCCTTCATACAACTTAATTGCCTTTTCAGCCCCTTCTTCAAAAGGTACTTCAGCAGCCAGTTCTCCTGGATTAATACACGTTACGGTGATTTTATCTTTTCTCACATGCTCGCGTAAAGCATTTGTAATGCCTCGTAAGCCGAATTTAGATGTAACAAACGAAACTTGTGCATTATTCGTATGATCTAAACCTGCTGTCGATCCTATCAAAATCACTTTTCCATTTTCCGCCTGTCTTAAATTAGGTAATAGCGCCTGAATATATGTAATTGTGGAAGTTAAATTAATATTAATTAAGTTTGCAATATCCCCAATTTCATCGTTATCAAACGTATAATCATATTCAAAACCGCGCTTTTCCCATACTCCAACATTGTAAATTAATACATCAATAGCAACGCCTTTTAAAGCTTCTTTTAAAGCAGGAATATGTTGTTGACTAGATAAATCAATAGTCAGCCATTTACGATTTACGCCATCATTTATATCTAAACTACTTGGTCGTGTGCGTGACACCACCCATACTGTATCCCCTTTTGTTGGTAAACCCTTTACAAATGCATCACCTAATCCTTGGCTTGCTCCAAATATAATAAAGTTCTTACTCATCCAATCACCCTTTCTATATGACTACAACGTAAGTATAGTTAATATAAAAATTAGTAACAACTAATGTGATTTATAGAAATATTTAGGTACTTAAAATTCCCTATGCTTATTCATTTTAAACTTATTTCACCCAATACGTAGTGCAATCATCACTTCGATCTAGGAAACCATATTCAATTAAGTATCTTCTTATTGATACATAATCACTATAAATAGGCTTTAATATCTCATTTACTTCCTTTTCATTATATTTACGCCCTACCTCAAACTTCGTTGTAATGTGTTGCAGTAAAATTATCTTTCGTTTTTCCTTACTTGGGAAACTTTCAATAGGACCTTCTAAGCCATTTTTAAAATACGTCGCTAGTACTTTTTCTTTCTCATCTACTGTAATCGCATAACGTTCATCCACCTGTGTCGCCCCCTTATGAATTGGTTCGTATACTTTTGTTGTTTCTAAAGCCTGCATGATTGCCAGAAAAACTTTTGCTTGTTTTTCTTTTTCTTTCAATTTAAATCGATGCTGTCGAATTGTTGAAATGCTATTTGCAGAAGTGCTATTAATAATGTCTTTATCTGGCGCCCCTGTTGCAAATAGCTTCAGCAATTCGGTTTGGATATCAGATAACCCTGTATACTTCTTATCTAATTGAAGTAGCGCTTCGAACACAGAGATATGTTCATTCTCAATATGGTGTTGTATAGCTTTTCTAGCCGTAAAAAATCGATTATCTATTTGGAATACTTCTTCGGCATCAAATATTTCATTACAAAATATACATTCATATGTATCACCTGTGTTTACATATCCCCTCGATAATTCCTCTATTGTCAAATCACTTTTACTCATAAACAAAACCCCTCTGTGTTTACTATTTAATAAACAATATACGGTAAATTCATCAATGTGTAAACAAACTTTAATTTTGTTTATCTAAAAACAAAAAAGAAGAATCCATTTTGACCATAATCAATCAAAATAGATTCCTCTTAGTAGATAAATCATTTATAGCATAAAGATTTACCCCTAGCATTAATCATTTTTAGGAATGAACCAATAGTTATCTTTGTTATTTTCATCCATGTATTTTTTTAACTCAGGAGAATTATAGGCTTCTTTTACTGCTTTTGCCCATTCGCTATCTTTATTTTTTTCATTTACTACGGCTACTAATTCGTAATTTTTCACAACATCTTCTTGCAATATGGCATTTTTCGCATCAATTCCTGAAGAATATACGATACTTCCTGGGATTACACCAAAATCCAAGTCTTCTAATGTACGTGGAATTTGAGCCGATTCCATTTCTTTAATTTCCAACTCGTATTTATTTTCAACGATATCTTGTGCTGTTGCTTGAATAGGATCTACGCCCTCTTTAATTTTTATCCAACCTGCTTTTTGTAAAATTGCATAGGCACGAGCTGCATTTGATGGATCTTGTGGAATGCCAATTACGTCGCCCTTTTTAACGTCATCTAATGATTTCTTTTTACCAGGAAATAAAGCCGCTGGCACTGTTGGAACAGCTGTTAACGCAACAAGAGATGAGCCACTTTCCTTATTGAAGTTGTTCATATATGCTGTATGTTGGTCCACGTTTAAATCTATGCCACCATCAGCTAATGCAACATCTGCTTGTCGTAAATCTGTAAATTCTGTGTCTTCTACTTTAAATCCTTTATCTTCAAGAATTGGCTTAATGGCTTTTAAAAATAATTCACTATAAGGTCCAGGTGACGTGCCGACTTTAATTGTTTTCTTGTCATCTGATGAGCTCGAGTCCGAATTTCCACAAGCCACCAATAAAACAGCAAGCGATAATAATAGAAATGCTGAAATATACTTTTTCATTATAAAGACCCCTTTTTTATTGATGTCTAATTTTTTTAGCTAAATAACTGCCGAGTGATTGGATAAGTTGCACAATAATAATTAAAATAACGACCGTTAAAATAATGACAAATGTATTAAAACGTTGATAACCATATGATATGGCTAAATTCCCTATACCACCGCCCCCAACCGTACCAGCCATCGCAGTTGCGCCAATCAAGCCAATCGTTGCGGTTGTTAGCGTTAATATAATAGAAGCAAGTGCTTCCGGAATTAAAAAATGTCGTACAATTTGTAATGGCTTTGCGCCTAATGATTTTGCTAATTCGATAATTCCCGGATTCACTTCTAATAGAGATGTCTCCACTAATCGTGCAATAAATGGAGCAATATAAATAATGAGCGGAACTATCGCCGCCTCCGTACCATATGTTTTCCCAACAATTAAGCGTGTGAACGGTACGATGGCTACAAGCAAAATAATAAACGGTAATGAACGAATAATATTAATCATTGAATTTAAGATGAAATAAACAATTTTATTTTCTTTAATGCCATTTGGCCTTGTCAGTACTAAAAATAGTGCAAGGGGTAACCCTAATAACGTTCCGATTAATAGCGATACAGAAACCATATAAAGGGTTTCGGTCATGGCTTGCCAAATAATATCAGGGGAAATCCGATTCATATTTTCACATCCTCTACGATGACATTAAATTCTTTAATAAATGCTTTAATTTCTTGAATGATTGGCTCATTTGCAGAAAAAGCGATCGTAAAGATGCCTAAAGTAGTTCCCTCAAGTTCCGTAACATTGGCTAAGACAATATTGCTTTCTACATGATTGAAACGTTTATTTAGTTGATATAATAACGAACTAGCCGTATTTTCTCCTAAAAACTTTAGTCGTAATAACGTATACGTTTGTTGATTTTTTTGATAAAAATCCAGTAGATCTTGTGGAATTTTATTCGGAATAACCGTTTCTACAAAATCTTTAGTAGTCGGTTGGCTCGGCTGACCGAACACTTGAATAACATTTCCAGTCTCAACTAATTGACCATTTTCCATCACAGCTACTTTATTACATAGGTCGCGAATAACTTCCATCTCATGTGTAATTAATAGAATGGTTATATTAAACTGTTCATTGACACGTTTTAACAATGCTAAAATTGATTTCGTCGTTTTAGGATCGAGTGCAGAGGTTGCCTCATCGCATAATAAAATTTCAGGATTTGTGACCAGTGCACGCGCAATTCCAACGCGTTGTTTCTGACCTCCAGAAAGTTGGTTCGGATAATTTTTATCTTTATCTTCTAGCCCAACAAATGAAAGCATTTCCTTCACTTTTCGATCGATGTCTTCTTTACTTTCATTCCGTAGCTTTAATGGCAAAGCGACATTGTCAAAAACATTTTTTGACTCGAGTAAATTAAAATGTTGAAAAATCATACTAATCTTTTTCTTATTTAAAATCTTCTCATTCGAACTTAACGCTTGAATATCCTTGCCGTCTACGATGATTTGCCCAGAAGTCGGATCTTCTAAGCCATTTACCATCCGAATTAATGTACTTTTACCCGCTCCACTATAGCCAATGATCCCGAATATATCTCCTTTCTGAACTTCAAGAGAAACATCATTTAAAGCGACTATTTTCTTTTTCTTTTGATAAAATTCTTTTACGATATGTTTAAAGACAATCAATGTATTATTCCTCCTGATAAATTTGCCACTAAGTTAATCACATATTTTCAGAGATTAATCGATCAAAAAATGACTCGCAATTTTCAGGAACACTTCCCCTGTATTAATTAGTGCTCGTTCATCAAAATCAAATTTTGGATGATGGTGAGGATATTGTGTATTTGGATCTTCATTATGGGCGCCTACATAAAAGAAATTTCCGGGTTTTTCTTGTAAATAGTAAGCAAAATCTTCCGCTCCCAACACCGGATCTTTCTGAATAAAAGCACTCTCTCCAAATTGCTCTTTAATGAATTGCTCCACACGTGCAGCTTCTTCTACTGGATTAACAAGTACCGGATAACCATGTAGGTAATCTAATTCAAACTCTATGTAATTAGTAATCTTTAACCCTTCTAAAATTGCTCGAATTTCCTTTTCAATTTGCGCACGAACATCTTTATTTAATGCACGAACGGTTCCTTCTAAAACAGCAGAGTCTGCAATAACATTGAAGGCATTTCCAGCATGAATACTTCCTACTGTAACAACTGCCGCTTCTGTTGGGTTAATACGACGACTAACAATTTGTTGTAGGTGTTGAACTAAATGAGTTGCCGCAATAATGGAATCTTTCGTTTCATGTGGTCGAGCTCCGTGTCCGCCTTTACCGAAAATTTTTATCGTAAAAGCATCAACTGAGGCCATTATTGCCCCTGAGGCAGTTGACAGCTTGCCAACAGGAAGGTCTGTCGCTAAATGTGCTCCGAACACATAATCTACATCATCCAAAACCCCATCTTCAATCATAAATTTCGCCCCACCTGGTGGCTTTTCTTCGGCTGGTTGGAAAATAAATTTAGCTGTTCCATGAATACTGTCCTTATGTTTTTGAAGAACCTTTGCCACTGCGAGTAAGGCAGCTGTATGCCCATCATGTCCACAGGCATGCATAACGCCAGGCACTGTAGATTTATATGTAACTTCTTTTTGATCCTCGATTGGTAATGCATCGAAGTCTGCTCGAAATGCAACCGTTTTTCCCGGCTCTTTACCTTGAATAATTCCGACGACACCTTTATCACCAACATTCTCTTGCACAGAGATTCCATAACTTTTTAATGTATCCACGATATAGCGAGATGTTTTTTCTTCTTGAAAAGAAAGCTCCGGGTTTTGATGTAAAAAGCGACGATTTTCTACTATCTCTTCAAATAAACCAGTCAACTCTTTTGTCAGTATTTCAATAGTCATTCCTTAACCCTCCTCCTATTAGTTCATCATTCGATATATTCGAACAATTACTACGATTTTAAACACATAAAACCAATAAGTCAACTATGTTTTATTTATTTTGTATTCATTCCTGAAATGAAACAGCCACCTAGCCTCGATTAAACATCGATGCCAGGTGGCTGCAAAAGTCTTATCCTACAGGGATAAAGTGATTAGTTGTCTTCACCTATCGGGTTTTCACCCTATAAAATCACTTTTTTATTAAGTTAATAAACTCCACCTTCCTGCTAATGTATTTTGAATAAGCATCGAATTTATGCCCTTCTCTACTCGTTCAGCTTTTCACCAAGAAGCAAAATATACTTTCTCATAAATTCTTGGATACTCGTAATATGAAGTGGATTACCTTATTTATTATTTTCCTCACATTGCTCAGTAGTAGTGGTATTAAAACTTGCATTATTGTGCTAATATTTACACAAATAAGAATATTAAAAGGAGAACTTTATGAATTCATATGAAAATAAGGTTAAAGTTTTTTTAGACTCTAATAATGTAAAAGCTGAGCACTTCGTATTTAATCAATCATGCCACTCTGTAAAGGAGGCTGCTGAAGCAGTTAATGGTTCGGAAGACGATTTTGTAAAAAATATTTGCATGATTGATTCAAATAATGAATTAATAGTTGCTATTGTAAAAGGAAACAATAGAGCTAGTACAACTCGTGTTGCCAAATCATTAAAAATAGAAAAACCAAGACTTGCTAACGGAAATGAAATTATTGAACATACAGGTTTTCCACCAGGTGGAGTCCCTTCTTTTGGTTTTCAAGCAAAGTTTTTAGTTGACCCCAAAGTAACAAGTATGGATTACATATATACTGGTGGCGGTTCTGAAAACTCATTAGTTAAAATAAATGTTCAAGACTTATTAAGAATCAATCAAGGTACTATTATTAAAGTAAGTAAATAGCAATTCATAACAACCGTATAAAATGACGGTTGTTTTTGCATTGTAAGAATAACGCACTCATCTCTACTGTATTGTCGAAAAAAAAAACGCCAGAACTAAAAAAAGAACAGGTTTAACTACTTTATGAAGATAAAATAATCATATGGACAAGAATCCATTTTGAAAAAAATTGGTCAAAATGAATTTTCGTCCAGCTGAATTTTTGTTTCGGTTTTAAAACTAGTTTAATCACTTTCTACCTGTATTGCTCCATAGTTGAGCAAACAAAAAATTGTTCGGGTTTTGTATAGTTACTAGTAGTTTAGAAATTAACATTTAGCTAAAACTCTTCTCTTAAATATCCATATCAATAATCTTTTAATTCAATCCCGTTGGCAGCTTTAACAACCATTTTTGAAATTAACTTAAACTGCATGACCAAAAGGAAAGGTACTCGTAATATTAAATTACGCAGAAAGATTTTTAAGTTTGATTTTTCAACCATGCTACCAGCAGCCATTAGCCCTATTTTTTGATTTTTCTCAACAAACTTTCTCATCTCTTGTTCGTAAGCTACAAAGGCACGGGAATAATCACCATTCGTGGCTTTAAGTTCTCCAGCTAATACATACGCTCCGACAAGTGCTAGACTAGTACCTTGCCCTGATAGGGGTGATGGGCAATATGCCGCATCACCTACCAAGGCAATTCGACCCTTTGCCCACGTTGGCATGTGAATCTGGCAAATCTCATCAAAATAAAAGTCTGGCGCTTCTTTCATGGTTTTAAGTATATGCGAAGTTTCCCAGCCCATCTGGTCTTCGAAGGCATTTTCTACAAGTTTCTTTTGAGACTCTTCATCATATCGGTCGTACTTCAATGCCTCCGATTGGAATATTAACATACCTTTTGCCTCAGTATTGTCACGGGCACTATACATACCAACAGTTTTGCCTGGCGTTGAATAAAACAATTGACGGTGGTCGAGGTTGAGGTAATTCTCCATGGTAAAAATCGAGATATAACAGCCAAGCGTACGTTTAAACTGTTCTTCGTCTCCAAAAGTCAAAGACCTCACATTAGAATGAAGCCCGTCCGCACCAATGACCAGGTCAAATGTCTGTGGATTGCTATGAATAAATTGTACTTCTGCACCAGCTTCAGTTTCATGTATAGCGGTAATCGAATCTCCCCAAATGTATTTGATGTTATCCTTGGTTAAATCATATAAAATGCTACTAAGATCGTCGCGCATGATTTCGATGTCCAGACCCTGCTGGTTCGCTAGACTTGCTTCACTTATTTTACCTTCAATCTTACCTTTGCTGTTCACAAAGTAAACACCTGTCATTTGTGTGTCAGCTGCACGGACTTGATCGAGTATCCCCATCCGCCTAAGCATCGTAATGGCTGTACCACGTATATCAACCCCGTATCCACCTGAGCGCAATGCGGGAGCACGTTCTATTACCGTCACGTCGAAGCCGTAGTGATGAAGCCAGTAAGCGAGCGCAGGGCCGGTAATACTTGCCCCAGAAATAAGGACGCGTATCGATTGGTTCATGATGATCTTTTCTCTCCTATCCAATAGTCTTAACACCTCCACAGTATATTCACCGTAACAAAAAAATAGGAATTTAAAAAGTAAAGATCCTGCAAATCAAAACAAGACATTTTGACCAAACGAATGAATCCGAGCATCCTTAGTAAATCCATATTTTTTTGAGGGAACCATTAACAATTAAAAATCAACATTGAAATTTATTAGAGCCTAGTAATTAAAAATATTATTTTTGGCATCTAGTCAACAAGGAATAATAGATCCGTTGGCTAAAATTGTATAGATTGTCATTAGCTATGTTTTATTTATCTTATATCCATTTACAAAATAGAAATCAAACAGCTACCTAGCCTCGATTAAATATCGATGCCAGATGGCTGCAAAAGTCTGTCTAGTCGACAGGGATATATGTGATTTTTATTATATAATTCAAGTTCAATAGTGATTTTTAAAAAATAGCGAATAAATTTGAATTTTCAGAAATACAATGTTACTATTAATGTACTAAATTTGAAGGGATGATGAATGGACAATGAGCAAATAATTCTATTTTTATACGTAAAATGTATATGCATTTTCAAATAAAAAATAGGATTAGTCTGTCCATTTATTATACTTTTATAATGCTTACCTCTTTGTAGGCTTATTTTGTACACAATAAATTTATTTACTAATCCTTCTGAAGCTATTTTCAGAGGGATTTTTTATTTGTTTTTGCGTTTACATTCAAATTTAAAGGAATGGAATGATACGATGCACAGTAAAACACAAATCTTCGACGAAGTAATTCAAATAATGAAAACAGATTATGCGGGTTATTTGGATAAAAAGCATATTAACCGTCCCGAAAACTATCTCATTACCGAAGATATGACGTATAAAGATTTTGTTGAAACGATACAGTCCTATTTACTCGATTTTAAAGATGGACATTTATCATTTAATGCGAAAAAGGCAGTAATCCCAAATAGAGGATTTAAAGTACGACGCTATCAAAATGCTTTATATGTTACAGAGGTGACAAATGAAACTCGATTACAAATAGGTGATACAATACTTGAGATTGACGGCTTAACGATCGAAGAATTTGAAATGCTCTATTCGAAAATTTTAGAGGATCCTGTACCAGAAAGACAATATTGGAATGTAGGATTACGACAAGCAAAACGAGTATTAGTAAATCGAGATGATGATAAATTTCTTTTACCATTAGCCACATATGAACGGTCTCCATATGTACCGAGTTACGTCTTTAAAAAGTTGGATAACAAAACAGTGTATCTAAAAATAACGGATTTTTCACAAGCTCAACCCATTCAGGACTTATTGAACAATCATGAAAGCGAATTAAATAAGTCACATAATTTAATTATTGATGTACGAGTGAACTATGGTGGGAACGACCTTTTTTATTTCCCAATCCTCAATTATGTATTTGATAGGGAATTAAAATTTAAAAGCCTATTTCATGAAGATGAAATGATGTATACAAACTATACGGACCGAAATTGTCTTCTATGGATAAAAGAGTTGAAAGCGTATTTAACACAAGAACTAGACAGTGAAATGCAAAAATGGATTCAAGAAGAAATTACGAAGTTTGAAACAAATTACTCGAAAGGATTGGTGGCAGTTCCAGAAGAATTGGATTATACAATTCAAGGTCAGTCAAACCCTAAAAATGTCTATGTCCTTACAGATGTAACCTGTGGAAGTTCGGGTGATACATTTGTTCAAAATGTTAAGAAGTCACCAAAAGTTACCGTAGTTGGACGCCCTACAATGGGAATTATGGACTTCTTTAATGTAGTAACCGTTGATTTTGATGATTATGAATTTGTTTATAGCCTTTCAAAAATGCATGAAAACTATCATTACAATGATACAGGCGTAAAGCCACACATCTATATCCCTTGGACACCGCAACATTTACATGAAGATATGGATCTAAATTATGTTTTACGTTTATGTCATCAAAATCAAGAAAAATCACAGAAGTGAGCTTCAGGAAGCCCACTTCTTCAGAGGTGGGAGGAATGAAGTGCATTTTTCTTTTTAGAACATACGTTTATATTGTATATTGTGAATAATCAAAAAAGAAAGGGGTGACGGGTAATGACGAAAGGGAAGAAAGATTGTTTTATTATAGAACTCAAGTTACTTGTAGATACATGGCAAAAGGATATCCTATTAAAACGTTTTGAAATTGCCCGTACACTCTATAATACAACTTTGTCTTATGCAGTAAAACAATATACTTTAATGCAAGAATCAAAACACTA
>NZ_JBNNVB010000044.1:0-26293 GCF_050280325.1 Lysinibacillus sp. NPDC093216
TGGGGATTAGCGTCACAGATGAGACCCTGCAGCGAAGCGAAGCGGCTCATCGGACGCCCCCAGGAAAGCGCCCAGCCGGAACGGAAATCAACCACACGTTATAATGATAAGCCTAATAACTGTCGTAATTGTATGAGCGCCTAAGTGCATATGTTCTTTGTTTGTAAAATAAAGGAGGAATTGAAAAATGGTTGAGTACAAAGATACTTTATTAATGCCAAAAACAGATTTCCCAATGCGTGGGAACTTACCGGCAAATGAACCGAAGATGCAAGAAAAATGGAATGAAATGGACATTAATAAATTACAAATGGAGCGTACAGAAGGATGCCCTGAGTATGTGTTACACGATGGACCTCCATATGCGAATGGTGATATCCATATCGGCCATGCTTTAAATAAAGTACTGAAAGATATGATTACGCGTCATCGCTCTATGACTGGCTACCATGTAAACTATATTCCAGGTTGGGATACACATGGTTTACCAATTGAGCAAGCACTTACGAATAAAGGTGTAAAGCGCAAAGAAATGTCTGTTGCTGAATTCCGTAAATTATGTGAAGAGTATGCTTACGAGCAAATCGACAACCAACGTACACAATTCCGCCGTTTAGGTGTTCGTGGTGATTGGGAAAATCCATATATTACATTAAAGCCTGAATTTGAAGCTCGTCAAATTGAAGTTTTCGGAAAGATGGCTGAAAAAGGCTATATTTATAAAGGTTTAAAACCAGTTTACTGGTCTCCATCATCTGAATCTGCACTTGCAGAAGCAGAGATTGAATATAAAGATATTAAATCTCCTTCTATTTATGTAAGCTTTGCGCTTAAAGATGCTAAAGGTGTTGTCCCAGCAGATGCTAAAATGATCATTTGGACAACAACGCCTTGGACAATTCCTGCAAACTTAGGGATTTCTGTGAACCCTGAATTTATCTATGTGGTTGTCGCAGTTGCAGATAAAAAATTCATTATTGCAAAAGAATTATTAGAAAAAGTTGCTAACGAACTTGAGTGGGAAGCATACGAAGTTGTTCAAGAAATTAAAGGTGATGCATTAGATCGAATTGTTGCACAGCATCCATTCTATGACCGTGAATCTCTTGTGATGGTTGGAGAGCACGTAACTGCTGAAGCGGGTACTGGCTGTGTTCATACAGCACCAGGACACGGGGAAGATGACTATCATATTAGTAAGCAATATGGTCTACCAATTCTTAGCCCTGTTGATAATAGCGGCTGCTATACAGATGAAGCACCTGGTTTTGAAGGTGTATTCTACAATGATGCAAACAAATTAATCACAGAAAAATTAAAAGAAGTCGGTGCATTAGAAAAGCTTAACTTCTTTACACACTCTTATCCACATGACTGGCGTACGAAAAAACCAGTTATTTATCGTGCAACACCACAATGGTTTGCGTCAATAGATGCATTCCGTGATGAGTTACTAGACGCAGTAAAATCAACAACATTTACACCTGCTTGGGGTGAAACTCGTCTTTATAATATGATTCGTGACCGTGGAGACTGGGTAATTTCACGTCAACGTGCATGGGGTGTGCCAATTCCAATTTTCTATGCTGAAAATGGAGAGCCAATTATTACACCAGAAACAATTGCCCATATCTCAGCATTATTCCGTGAGCATGGATCAAATATTTGGTTCCAAAAAACAGCTAAAGAATTATTACCTGAAGGCTTCACACATGCAAGTAGCCCGAACGGTGAATTTACAAAAGAAAACGATATTATGGACGTTTGGTTTGACTCAGGTTCTTCTCACCAAGGTGTGCTAGTAGAACGTGGTATGAAATATCCAGCTGATTTATATTTAGAGGGTTCTGACCAACACCGTGGATGGTTTAACTCATCATTAATTACTTCTGTAGCTATTAATGGCTATGCACCATATAAGGGACTATTAACACATGGTTTCGTGCTGGATGGTGAAGGTCGTAAGATGAGTAAATCTTTAGGGAATGTCATTATCCCGAAAAAAGTTATGGATCAATATGGAGCAGATATTCTGCGTTTATGGGTTGCTTCTGTAGATTATACAGCCGACGTTCGTATCTCAATGGATATGTTAAAGCAAGTATCTGAGGTTTATCGAAAAATCCGTAACACATTCCGTTTCTTACACGGAAATGTAGCTGATTTCGATGTAACGAAAGATCGAGTAGCATATGAGGATCTTCGTGAAATGGATCAGTACGTTTATATGCGCTTACAGGATGTATTAAAAACTGTACGTGCTGCATATGATCGCTATGATTTCGCAGCTGTTTATCATGCAGTGAATAACTTTGTTGCAGTAGAATTATCTTCATTCTATTTAGATATTGCAAAAGATGTTGTGTACATCGAAGGCCATGACAACAAAGATCGCCGTGCGATGCAAACAGTTATTTATGACACATTAATGACATTAGTAAAAGTCATGTCACCTATTATCCCTCATACAAGTGACGAGATGTGGTCTTACTTACATGCTCAAGGTGTTGTAGAAGAGGTATCTGTACAATTAACAGACTTCCCAGAGGTAGATGAACATGAAAACTTCGCAAGTCTACGTGAAAAATGGGTAAAAATTATTGATGTTCGTGATGATATTTTAAAAGCATTAGAGGAAGCTCGTAATGCAAAAACAATCGGTAAATCACTTGAAGCGAAAGTGACAGTTTATGCGAAAGAAGATGTGGCGGCATTATTAAATGATGCAAGCATTAATTTTGCACAACTTTCAATCGTTTCTGCTTTTGAAGTAGCGTCAATTGAAGCTGCACCTGCAGATGCATTAGCTCTAGAGCATGCATCGATTGTTGTTGAAAAAGCAACAGGTGAAAAATGTGAGCGTTGCTGGTCTATTTCTGAAACAGTCGGTTCAAATGAAGCACAACCAACAGTATGTGCGCGTTGTGCAGAAGTTGTTGAGAAGTATTACGCGTAACATAAATAAACACGTATAAAAATAAGAATCTACATTCTATGTAATTAATAACGCAAGTCTCCTTAGTAATGGGGGCTTGCGTTTTTTTGAAGGTCGAGAGCGACGGAAAGAAGATCAAAAGCGACGGATAGAAGAGCCAAGGCGACGGATGAAAATCAGAGCGATGGAAAGAAGAGTCGAAGCGACGGATAGAAAGACGAAAGTGACGGAAAGAAGAGCCGAAGCGACGGATAGGAAGTCCAGAGCGACGGAAAGAAGAGCCGAAGCGACGGAAGAAAACCAGAGTGACGGAAGAAGAGCTGAAGTGACGGATGAAAACCAGAGCGACGGAAAGAAGAGTCAAAACGACGGATAGAAATGCCAAAGCGACGGAAAGAAGAGCCAGAATGACGGATTGAAACCAGAGTGACGGAAAGAAGAGCCGGAACGACGGATAGAAAGGCCAAAGCGACGGAAAGAAGAGCTAAAGTGACGGAAGAAAACCAGAGCGACGGAAAGAAGAGTCAAAACGACGGATAGAAATGCCAAAGCGACGGAAAGAAAAGCCAGAATGACGGATTGAAACCAGAGTGACGGAAAGAAGAGCCAGAACGACGGATAGAAATGCCAAAGCGACGGAAAGAAGAGCCAGAATGACGGATTGAAACCAGAGTGACGGAAAGAAGAGTCAAAATGATGGATAGAACCACCAAAATGATGGATAGAACCACCAAAGCGACGGATAGCTCAACAAACATCCGCAGGAAAGCGCTTGGTCGGAATGAAAATCAACCCCACACAATGGTATTGATCCATATTTTCATGCTATATTAGTTATTCTGAGATGGGCTGTTATGGTAGAATAGGTTAGATGTTGAGCGAACGGAGGAGTGTCTGTGTATAAATATTATGGATTGGCCGCATTCGTGATTCTTTTAGATCAATGGACGAAATGGCTAATTGTGAAAAATATGGAGTTACGCGAACGAATTTCAGTATGGGATCCGTGGTTTGGGATATTGTCTCATCGAAATAAAGGAGCAGCATGGGGAATGTTAGAAGGCCAAATGTGGTTATTTAGCATTGTCACGATAGGTGTTATTTGTGCCATCCTATATTTTTATCATAAAGAGGCTAAAGGTAAACCTATTTTTCAAGTGGGCTTAATGCTTTTATTAGGCGGAGCTGTAGGGAATTTTATTGACCGTATATTTAGAGGTGAAGTGGTCGATTTTGTAAATGTATTAATTCCAGTAATTAATTATGATTTCCCAATCTTCAATATTGCGGATGCAGCTTTAACAATGGCGGTAGTAATATTAATGATTGGCATAATCATGGAAGATAAAAAAGGAAAGAAACAGGTGAAAGAATGACGCAAGTATCATATACAATGGAAGAACAACAACAGGGAGAGCGCATTGATAAGGCGCTTTCGGGTGTGCAATCAGAGTGGTCGCGTACACAAATCGGGAATTGGATTACTGATGGTATTGTCAAAGTAAATGGAGAGACTGTCAAGGCGAAGTATAAGGTAAAAGTAGGGGATATTGTAGAAATTGATGTACCCGAAGCAGAGCCATTAGATGTCATTCCTGAAAACTTAGATCTTGATATTGTTTATGAGGATGCAGATGTCCTTGTTGTGAATAAACCAAAGGGCATGGTTGTCCATCCAGCGCCTGGACATATGACGGGTACACTAGTGAATGGTTTAATGCATCATTGTAAGGATTTGTCGGGTATCAATGGCATTATGCGACCAGGAATTGTGCATCGTATTGATAAAGATACATCAGGATTATTGATGGTTGCTAAAAATGATGCAGCTCATGAATCGTTAGTGAATCAGCTAGTCAATAAAACAGTGACACGTAAATATACGGCGCTAGTTCACGGGCATATTGCACATGATAAAGGCACAATTGATGCACCGATTGGACGCGATCAAAAAGATCGTCAAAAACAAGCAGTTGTCGATAAAGGGAAGCATGCAGTAACTCACTTCCAAGTTATCGAACGCTTTGGTGAATACACTCTTGTAGAATGTCGTTTAGAAACAGGACGAACTCATCAAATTCGCGTGCATATGAAATATATTGGCTACCCTCTTGTTGGTGATCCAAAATATGGACCAAAAAAGACAATAGACTTTAATGGACAAGTATTACATGCTGGAATTTTAGGATTCGATCACCCTACATCAGGCGAATATATGGAGTTCGAAGCACCACTTCCTGCTGATTATGAACAATTATTACTAGATTTAAGAAATAAGCATTGACGTATAGGAAAAGAAGGTCTATACTAACGAAAGTGAATGAACAACTTAACTAAATATTCACCTTTAATGACAGTCCAGAGAGGCTGAGAAGGTACATGTGAATGTGTTGTAAAAAATTTGTGCTGCAAATTTTTCAACATACTATTTAAACACGTATATAACCCTCTCAGGCCATTCGCCTTGAGAGGTTTTTTTATGGACACATGACCACAATAAATAAAAGAGAGGAGGAAACTTACATGGCACAAAATGAGCTATTAGATGGCCCATCTATGGCAAGAGCGTTAACACGCATTGCACACGAAATTATTGAACGTAATAAAGGAATCGATGAATGTATTTTAGTTGGTATTAAAACACGAGGTGCCTTTCTTGCAAGACGCCTTGCAGAACGAATTGAAAAAATTGAAGGCAAACCAATCCGTACGGGGGAGCTAGACATCACCCTCTATCGAGATGATTTAACGACAAAGCATGATAATGAACAGGCACATGTTGAACAAGTAGATATTGATGATGTGGTCGTTAATCAAAAAATTATTTTAGTCGATGATGTACTTTATACAGGACGTACAGTACGCGCAGCACTTGATGCAGTAATGGATTTAGGACGACCTTCACAAATTCAACTCGCAGTCCTGATCGACAGAGGACATAGAGAACTACCAATAAGAGCTGATTATGTTGGCAAAAATGTACCAACATCTGGAACAGAGCGTATTGTCGTAAATTTACAAGAGGTAGACGGAGAAGATTGCGTCATCATTTTTAAAGAAGACTAACTATAAAGTGAGGAAACATTATGTCAAATGCAGTATTAGATATTAAGGATAAACCGACCCCAGTCCAACTAGTGACATTAAGTTTCCAGCACATGTTTGCCATGTTTGGGTCAACGATCTTAGTTCCTCAGTTGGTTGGTCTTAGTCCAGCGATTGCCCTTTTAACAAGTGGGATTGCTACACTGTTCTTCTTATTAATTACGAAATTTCAAGTGCCAGCATATTTAGGTTCATCCTTTGCTTTTATTGCCCCGATTTTACTTGTCGCAGGTGGTTTAAATAAAGATGGTTCAAGTGTAAATCCAGGTCATGCGATGATTGGTGCAATGGCAGTCGGGATTACATATGGTATCGTATCCCTAATCATCTGGAAAAGCGGCTACAAATGGATTATGAAAATTTTACCACCGATTGTGGTAGGACCTGTTATAATGGTAATTGGTCTTGGATTATCAGGGACAGCGGTAAGTATGGCGATGAATGTTGATGGTAAATATAGCTTTTTACACTTCTCAGCAGCGTTAGTGACTTTATTTACAGCTATAATTTTCACGATTTTCTTTAGAGGTATTTTAAGCACAATGCCAATCTTAATTGGCTTAATCGTGGGATATATTTACTCAATGATGATCGGAATTGTAGATTATTCACCAATTACCAAAGCAGATTTCTTTGCAAAGCCTGAGTTTTTAATCCCAGGTGTTCATTACGACTTTGAAATCACAACAAAGCTACTCCTAACAATGGTACCAATCGTTATCGTCACTATTTCAGAGCATATCGGTCACCAGTTAGTATTAGGGAAAGTTGTTAATCGGGATTATATTAAAGAGCCAGGGTTACATCGTTCGTTATTAGGGGACGGAATTGGAACATTTATTAGTGCATTAATCGGTGGTCCACCGAAAACAACTTACGGTGAAAATATCGGTGTCCTTGCAATCACGCGTGTTTACAGTGTGTATGTCATTGCAGGTGCAGCAGTCGTAGCAATTTTACTATCATTCTTCGGGAAAGCAATGGCAGTTATTGCAACGATTCCAACAGCTGTACTTGGTGGGGTTTCCATCTTGCTCTTCGGTATCATTGCAGCAAGTGGATTACGAATGTTAGTTGATAATCATATCGACTTTGGGAATAGTCGTAACTTGGTCATTGCCTCTGTTATTTTAGTCATTGGCATCGGTGGTGCAAAGTTCGTTATTTCGGAATCACTAAGTATCGAAGGTATGGCATTAGCAGCGATTATCGGTGTTGTTTTAAATGCCATACTGCCAGGTAAAAAAGAAGCAGATATACCAGTACCGTACAATCAAAATAAAAATTCATAGAAGTACCTTTTAATGAATTGTCCAGAGAGGCAAAAAAAGGGAAGTTGTAGATAAGCTTGTAGTAGGAATGTATCCTGCTGTAGTTTGTCACGCCTCCTTATGCCTCGTTGATGACATCAACGGGGCTTTTATTATCTTCATGCATCCCACCTCTGAAGGTGAGATGCATGAAGGTAAAGCCTCCGGCGGATGTCACGGATTTTGAATTTTGCTCGCGCAATTCAAAATCCGGACGCGATTACGCCAAGGCGAAATTGATTTTATAAAACGTTAGTTATACATAACGTTCATGAAACACAACCCAGTGGAGGTACATGATGAAGAACTTATTATCGATGGAACATTTAACAATTGAAGAGATTAACAACATTCTAGATCGTGCGCAAGCTTTTGAGAATGGTGAAGCATCATCATTATCTCGCCCACACAACGTCGCAAATTTATTTTTTGAACCAAGTACACGCACGAAAACAAGCTTTGAAATGGCAGAGCGCAAAGTTGGTTGTATCGTTATCCCATTTGACGGTAGCTTTTCGAGCGTCTCTAAAGGGGAGACATTGTACGATACGGTTAAGACGCTAGAAATGATTGGTATGGATGCAGTAGTCATTCGCGCAAAAGAAGATGCGTATTACAATGAATTACTTGAAGGCATCAATGTGTCAATCATTAATGGAGGTGACGGCACTGGTCAGCATCCGTCTCAATCATTATTAGATCTTTATACAATCAAAAAAGAGTTTGGTTCTTTTAAAGGGTTGAATGTGACAATCGCTGGAGATATATGCCATAGCCGTGTAGCGAAATCGAATGCGTTAGCGTTACAGCGCTTAGGGGCAAATGTTAATTTCCTTTGTCCAGAAGAGTGGGAAGGCAGTTTCGAAGCGCATCATTCTTGGGATGATTTAATCGAAATAAGCGATGTGATTATGTTACTTCGTGTGCAACATGAACGCCATAAGGTAAATAAAAGCTTCTCAAAAGAGAGCTATCATCAAGAGTACGGTTTAACAATTGAACGTGAGAAACAAATGAAGGAAAAGGCAATTATTATGCATCCAGCACCGGTCAATCGTGATGTAGAAATTGCGTCAGAGCTAGTAGAATGCGAGCGTTCTAGAATTTTCGAGCAGGTTCGTAATGGTGTCTATACACGGATGGCTATAGTTGAAACAATTTTAAAGGGGAGAGAGTAACATGACAAAGGTTCTTCAAAATGTACAAATGCTAAATGAACAAGGTGAGCTACAAACAGTAAATATCGCTATGACAGATGGCAAAATTACTGCAATAGGTCAAAATGTAAATGTAGCAGGCGCAGAAATGATCGAAGGAAATGGTTTAGTTGTTGCACCAGGCTTTGTCGATGTTCATACACATTTACGTGAGCCAGGCTTTGAACATAAAGAAACAATTGCTACAGGGTCAGCATCAGCAGCAAAAGGTGGCTTCACAACAATTTGTGCGATGCCAAATACAAAACCAGTGCCAGATTCAGTAGAAAATATGCAGTTGATAAATGGTCTTATTAAAGAAAGTGCAGCTATTCGAGTACTTCCATACGGCTCATTAACAAGGGACATTTCAGGTGAGGTTCGTACAAATATTGAAGAATTAAAAGAACATGGGGCTGTCGCATTTTCAGATGATGGTGTTGGGATCCAGCTTGCTTCAACAATGTATGAGCAAATGAAGGATGCCGCGCAGCACGATATGGTAGTTGTAGCACACTGCGAAGATAACTCATTAATTTACGACGGAGTGATGCATGAAGGGAAGCGTAATCAAGAGCTTGGTTTACCAGGAATTCTATCAATTTGTGAATCTGTTCAAATTGCACGAGATGTTCTACTGGCAGAAGCAGCTGGAGCACGCTACCACGTTTGTCACGTATCAACGAAGGAATCTGTACGTGCAGTACGTGATGCGAAAGCAGCGGGTATTCGTGTCACTGCAGAAGTTTGCCCACATCATTTATTACTTGAAGAAATGGATATCCCATCAGATGATGCAAACTGGAAAATGAATCCTCCGCTACGTGGAGCAGATGATAAAGATTCACTTCACGCAGCTATGCTAGACGGCACAATCGATTGTATCGCTACAGACCATGCTCCACATACAGTAGAAGAAAAATGCTGTGGTATGGTTGGTGCTCCGTTTGGCATTGTAGGCTTTGAAACAGCGTTCCCACTTCTTTACACACAGTTTGTAGAAACGGGGAAATGGTCGTTAAAACAGTTGATTGACTGGATGACTGTCAAGGCAGCTCAAATTTTCGATTTACCATATGGCACATTAGAAGTTGGTGCTTCGGCAGATATGATTTTAATTGATTTAAATAAAGAGCAAACAATTGATGCAGAAGGCTTTGTATCAAAAGGACGCAATACACCATTCAATGGTTGGGTTGCAAAAGGCTGGCCGGTTCTAACAATTTTTGAAGGCAATATCGTATACCAGGAGGCAGAGTAATGAAAAAACGTTTACTTATTTTAGAAGATGGCACAGTATTTACAGGCACAGCGTTCGGTAGTGAGAGAGCTTCACAAGGTGAGGTTGTATTCACGACAGGGATGACAGGTTATCAGGAAACAATTTCAGATCCTTCATTCTACGGACAAATCGTAACGTTAACTTACCCTTTAATCGGTAATTACGGTATTAACCGTGATGACTTTGAATCAATCACACCAGCTATCCGTGGGTTTGTAGTTCGTGAATTAGCAAAAACCCCTTCAAACTTCCGTTGTGATTTAACGGTAGATGAGTACTTAACTTCAAAGGATATTCCGGGCATTGAAGGAATTGATACACGAAAATTAACACGCATTATTCGCAGTAAAGGGTCAGTAAAGGCTATTTTAACGGCGGCTGATGAAGAAGTGAATGTGGATGAAGTCGTAGCAAAATTACAGGCAACACCAGCGATTACACATCATGTTCGTGAAGTATCACCGAAAGCAGCCTACCCATCACCAGGTCGTGGCAAACGAGTAGTATTAATTGATTATGGTATGAAGCACGGTATTCTTCGTGAGTTAAATAAACGTGATTGCGATGTGCTTGTAGTACCTTACAATACATCAGCAGAAGAAATTTTAGCTTGGCATCCAGATGGAATTATGCTGTCAAACGGTCCAGGTAACCCTGAGGACGTAGTTGAAGGCATTGAAACCGTACGTAATTTAATCGGAAAAGTGCCAATGTTCGGTATTTGCTTAGGTCACCAAATCTTCTCGCTAGCATGTGGTGCACAAAGCTTCAAATTACCATTCGGTCACCGAGGTGGTAACCATCCGGTAAAAGATTTACGTACTGGTCGTACAGACTTAACATCTCAAAACCATGGTTATGCAATCGATATTGATTCATTAAAAGATACAGATTTAGAAATAACACATATCGCATTAAATGATGGCACTTGTGAGGGTGTACGTCACAAGAAATATCCAATCTTCACGGTGCAATATCACCCAGAAGCATCACCAGGTCCAGAGGATTCAAATCACTTATTTGATGAATTTATCGAAATGATGGAAGTAGAAGCAGGGAAGGGGAAACAACATGCCTAAACGTACAGATATTGAAACTATTTTAGTAATCGGATCAGGTCCAATCGTAATCGGACAAGCAGCAGAATTTGACTACGCAGGAACACAAGCTTGTCTTTCATTAAAAGAAGAAGGCTATCGCGTTATCTTAATAAACTCAAACCCTGCAACAATAATGACAGATACAGAAATTGCTGACAAAGTATATATTGAGCCAATTACACTTGAGTTCGTATCACGAATTCTACGTAAAGAGCGTCCAGATGCAATCCTACCAACACTTGGTGGTCAAACAGGTTTAAACATGGCCATTGAATTAGATAAATCAGGAATTTTAGATGAGCTTGATATTGAAATTCTTGGAACAAAATTAGAAGCGATCCATAAAGCAGAAGACCGAGATCTATTCCGTAATTTAATGTATGAGCTAGGTGCTCCAGTACCTGAATCAGATATTATTCATAACTTAGACGAGGCGAAAAACTTTGTAGCGAAAATTGGCTACCCAGTAATCGTTCGTCCTGCCTTCACACTTGGTGGTACCGGTGGCGGTATTTGCTACAACGATCAAGATCTAGAGGAGATTGTTACATCTGGTCTAAAATATTCTCCAGTAACACAATGTTTACTTGAAAAATCGATTGCTGGTTATAAAGAAATCGAATATGAAGTAATGCGTGATGCTGCTGACAACGCTATCGTTGTATGTAACATGGAAAACGTTGACCCAGTTGGTATTCATACAGGTGACTCTATCGTAGTGGCACCTACACAAACACTTTCAGATCGAGAAAACCAAATGCTACGTAATATTTCATTAGATATTATCCGAGCACTAAAAATTGAAGGTGGCTGTAACGTACAGTTAGCACTTGATCCATATAGCTTTAATTACTATGTGATCGAAGTAAACCCTCGTGTATCGCGTTCATCAGCATTAGCATCAAAAGCAACAGGTTATCCAATTGCAAAGCTAGCAGCAAAAATCGCGGTTGGTTTAACATTAGATGAAATCAAAAACCCTGTAACAGGTTCTACGTATGCTTGCTTCGAGCCAGCTTTAGACTACATCGTGGCGAAAATTCCACGTTGGCCGTTCGATAAATTCGAATCAGCAAAACGTAATCTTGGTACACAAATGAAAGCGACTGGTGAAGTAATGGCACTTGGTCGTACATTTGAGGAAGCTATGCTAAAAGCAGTGCGCTCTCTTGAAACAGGTCAAGTTCACTTAGAGCTAAAACATGCAGAAGAAAACTCTGATTCTTGGATTGAAAAACGTATTCGCAAAGCAGGTGACGAGCGTCTATTCTTCATCGGTGAAGCACTTCGTCGCGGTGTAACAATTGAGCAAATCCATGAATGGTCTGCCATTGACTTATTCTTCTTAAATAAATTCAAAAACATCGTAGATATGGAGCAAACACTTGCTGACAATAAAGACGATAAAGAAGTGTTACGTACAGCAAAACGACTAGGCTTTGCAGATAAGAAAATTGCTGAGCTTTGGGAAACAACACCAGAAGAAGTATATGCATATCGTAAAGAAAATGGCATTATCCCAGTATACAAAATGGTGGATACGTGTGCAGCGGAGTTTGAATCTGAAACACCATACTTCTATGGCACATATGAGGATGAAAACGAATCGATCAAATCAGACAAGCCATCAGTTATTGTACTTGGTTCTGGTCCAATCCGCATTGGGCAAGGGGTAGAATTTGACTACGCAACAGTACACTCAGTATGGGCAATTCAAGAAGCAGGCTACGAAGCAATTATTATTAACTCGAATCCAGAGACAGTATCCACTGACTTCTCGGTTTCAGATAAATTATACTTTGAGCCATTAACAATCGAAGACGTTATGCATATTATCGACCTTGAGCAACCAATTGGAGTAGTTGTACAATTCGGTGGTCAAACAGCTATTAATCTAGCTGATAAATTAGCTGCCAATGGCGTGAAAATCCTAGGAACAACTCTTGAAGATATCGACCGTGCGGAAAACCGAGATAAATTCGAGCAAGCATTACGTGAATTGAACATTCCACAGCCACTAGGTCAAACAGCTGTATCTACGGAGGAAGCACTTGCTATTAGTGGACGTCTAGGCTTCCCGGTACTAGTTCGTCCTTCATACGTACTAGGTGGACGCGCAATGGAAATTGTCTACAACGAAGAGGAATTACAACATTATATGGAGAACGCGGTAGAAGCATCTCCAGATCATCCAGTATTAGTAGACCGCTACTTAACGGGTCAAGAAATCGAAGTAGATGCCATTTGTGACGGTGAAAATGTCTTAATTCCAGGTATTATGGAGCATATCGAGCGAGCAGGGGTTCACTCTGGCGACTCGATCTCTGTATACCCGCCACAAAAATTAACACAAGCACAAAAAGATACGTTAGTGGATTATACAACTCGCCTTGCAAAAGGTCTTGGCATCATAGGCTTAATGAACATTCAATATGTTATTTCACAGGGCGAAGTATTTGTCATTGAGGTTAACCCTCGTTCATCTCGTACAGTACCGTTCTTAAGTAAAATTACAAACATTCCGATGGCAAATATTGCAACGAAAGCGATTCTTGGTAAATCAATCGTAGAACAAGGCTATCCAACAGGCTTAGCGCCAGAGCAAAATGGTGTCTTCGTAAAAGTACCAGTATTCTCCTTCGCTAAATTACGTCGTGTTGACATTACACTAGGGCCTGAAATGAAATCAACAGGTGAAGTAATGGGTAAAGATGCAACATTAGAAAAAGCACTTTACAAAGGCTTAGTTGCAGCAGGTATGGAAATTCGTACAGAAGGAACAGTATTGTTCACTGTATCCGATAAAGATAAAGAGGAAGCAATTGAACTTGCAAAACGCTTCTCAACAGTAGGCTATCGTATTGTCGCAACTGAAGGTACAGCTAAAGCGTTTGAAGATGCAGGCGTACGCACAGATATAGTTGGAAAAATCGGTGCAAAAGGTGAAACATTAATCGATTTAATTCAAAACGGTGAGGCACAGCTTGTTGTCAACACTTTAACAAAAGGCAAGCAACCGGCACGTGATGGCTTCAGAATTCGTCGTGAGTCTGTAGAAAATGGCGTACCTTGCTTAACTTCATTAGACACAGCGGAAGCAATGGTTCGAGTTATTGAATCAATGACATTCACAGCAGAACAAATGCCAAAAGCGGAGGTAGTACATTAATATGATTCGTCAAGAGAAAATGACGGTCGTCTCTCAAAAGCAAATTGCGACAAACATTTTCGAATTGACACTTCGTGGAGAACTGGTTCAGGATATGACACCTGGCCAGTTTGTCCATGTAAAGGTGTCAGATTCATTGGAGCCGCTTTTACGTCGACCAATTAGTATTGCAAATATAGATAAAGACAACAACGAATTTACAATGATTTATCGTGCGGAGGGTCGTGGAACACAAGTGTTAGCGACAAATCGCGAAGGGCAGCTTGTCAATGTCCTTGGTCCAATCGGTAATGGATTCCCTGTAGAAGCAGTAAAAGAGGGAGGCACAGCTCTACTAGTTGGTGGGGGAATTGGAGTACCTCCATTACATGAGCTTTCCAAGCAATTGAACGCGCGTGGTGTTAAAACAATTCATGTGCTAGGCTTCCAATCGGAAGATGTATGCTTCTATGAGGAAGAATTCAGTGCCCTTGGTGAAACACATTATGTAACGGTTGACGGTTCTAAAGGAACAAAGGGCTTTGTCACAAATGTTTTAGAGTCACGAGCACCTGAATTCGATGTCTTTTATTCTTGCGGTCCGCTACCAATGTTAAAAGCACTTGAAGGCTTTTATCCAGAAAAAGAAGGTTATTTATCATTTGAGGAGCGTATGGGCTGTGGGATCGGTGCTTGCTTTGCATGCGTATGTAAAACAACAGACCAAGTAGCAAAAGACTATGTCAAAGTATGCTCTGACGGTCCAGTTTTCCCGAAAGGTACGGTGGCATTATGAGTCGTTTAAACATTCAATTGCCAGGCTTAGACTTGAAGAATCCAATAATGCCAGCATCCGGCTGCTTTGGCTTTGGACGTGAATATGCACAGCTTTATGATTTATCAAAGCTTGGCGCTATTATGATTAAAGCTACGACTGTGGAAACACGTCCCGGCAATCCAACCCCACGCGTAGCAGAAACAGCAGCAGGGATGTTGAATGCAATTGGTTTACAAAATCCCGGAATCGAAAAAGTAATGAATGAAGAATTAAAGTTTTTAGAAAAGTATGATGTGCCAATCATTGCAAATGTTGCTGGTACGGAAACAGAAGATTACGTGGAAGTAGCACGACGTATTTCAACTGCAGGAAATGTGAAAGCATTAGAGCTTAATATTTCTTGTCCGAACGTTAAATGTGGCGGAATTCAATTTGGGACAGACCCTGCAACTGCACGTGAGTTAGTTAAAGCTGTCAAAGCTGTTTCTGAAGTGCCAGTATACGTGAAATTGTCTCCTAACGTAACGAATATCGTAGAAATTGCACAAGCTGTTGAAGCAGGTGGTGCAGATGGCATTACAATGATTAATACACTAATTGGTATGCGTTTAGACGAGCGTACAGGTAAACCAGTGATTGCCAATGGTACAGGCGGCTTATCTGGTCCTGCTGTAAAACCAGTAGCAATTCGCATGGTTTATGAAGTGTATAAGGCTGTCAATATTCCGATTATTGGGATGGGTGGCGTGACAGAGGCGCAGGATGTTATTGACTTTATGTCGGCTGGCGCTTCTGCAGTTGCTGTTGGAACAGCAAACTTTGTCGATCACTTCGTTTGTCCAACTATTATTGATGAACTACCAGCAAAGCTCGATAAATTAGGAGTAGAGCATATTTCAGAAATTATCGGGAGGAGCCATCGTCTATGAATACAAAACCAATACTTGCACTAGATTTTCCTGGAGAAGCAGAAGTATTCAACTTTCTAAAGCACTTTAACGAGCCTCTTTTCGTAAAAATCGGTATGGAATTATATATGCAGGAAGGGCCGGATATTGTACGCAAAGTAAAAGATCTAGGTCATGATATTTTTCTAGATTTAAAATTACATGATATTCCCAATACAGTGGGCTCTGCTATGAAAGGCCTAGCAAAATTAGGAGTAGATTTAGTCAACGTTCATGCTGCGGGCGGACGTCCGATGATGGAGGCAGCACTTGAGGGGCTTGAAGCGGGTACTCCGGCAGGACGTGAACGAGCGGCATTAATTGCTGTAACACAGCTGACGTCTACAACAGAAGAGCAAATGCACGCAGAGCAAAAAATTGCTTTATCTTTACAGGAGTCTGTATTACATTATGCAAGCTTAACAAAACAAGCTGGTTTAAATGGTGTTGTCTGCTCCGTACATGAGGCAAAAGCTATTGCTGAAGCATGCGGTGAAGATTTCTTGCGTGTGACACCTGGTATCCGATTAGCAGGTGGCGACGCACATGACCAAAAGCGCATTGCAACACCAGACGGCGCAAAACGTGACGGTTCTTCATTAATCGTCGTTGGACGTGCCGTTACAGGTGCACAAGATCCAGTAGCAGCATATAAAATCGTAAGTGAATTATGGGAGGCATAACTATGACATTACAAAATGAAATCGCACACGCTATGTTAAAAGTAGGTGCAGTAGAATTAAATCCAACAGAACTATTCACATGGGCATCAGGCATTAAATCCCCAATCTACTGTGATACACGTCTGACAATTTCTGACCCTGTAATTCGTAAGCAATTAGCAAATGGTCTAGCATCTCTTATTAAAGAAAACTTTGGTACAACAGAAATCGTAGCAGGTACAGCAACAGCAGGCATTCCACATGCTGCTTGGGTAAGTGATATTTTAGAATTACCAATGGTGTATGTACGCTCTAAAGCAAAAGAGCATGGCCGTGGTAACCAAATAGAAGGAAAATACGCAGCAGGTCAAAAAGTCGTAGTAGTAGAAGACATCGTTTCTACAGGCGGCTCATCCATTACAGCTGTTGAAGCTTTACGCGCAGCAGGTTGTGAAGTACTAGGCGTTGTTTGCGTTTACACATACAACCTTCCACGCGCTGAACAAGCATTTGAAGAGGCAGGCATAAAATATGTATCTCTAACAAATTTCGATTATTTAATTGAAGCAGCTAATGAATCAGGCACTATTAAAGAGGAAGATATTCCATTCTTAAAAGACTGGCATGGAAAATTAAAAGCAGGAGAGCTTTAAATTCCTTCAGCGGGTGTTCAAACATCCGCTGAAAGAATTTAAGCCTCCGGCGGATGTCACGGAATCGAAAAGGAGTTAATAAAGGATGTTAGCCTAAAATCATCGCATCCATGCGATAACGGCTAACTGACCTGCATCGGTAAAAACGCCACGTCCTGTGGCATTACCGAAATGACCGACATCGTGTCGGCCCTCACGCAGGCCTAAGCACAAAGTCGATTCCGGACGCAATTATGCCGAGGCATAATTGATTTAATAAAGGGTGGTATGAATTATTTCATACCACCCTTTCATTGTGTCAAATTAGATAAAGTATGGCTCTCCGGCAAAACGAGGGGTTGATTTCCGTTCCGGCTGGGCGCTTTCCAGGGGGCGTCCGATGCTCCAAAATGCCAATCGCTGATAAAAGTGCCGAGAATCGCTGATAAAATCGAGAAAACCGCTGATAAAGTGCCGAGAATCGCTGATAAAATCGAGAAAACCGCTGATAAAGTGCCAAGAATCGCTGATAACAACATGAGAACCGCCGATAGCATCATGAATCGCACCTGTAGTAAAGCGGTAGGTTGGAATGGAAATCATCCTCATTTCAAGCACATCAACATTCACAAAGATTTCCTTGACCATTTCAGACGGTAAACATACCCGTACAATATCGGGTATGTTTACAGCCTTTTTTATTTTTTAGTAACTTACAGTAAAGGAGAAATGAGTCGCATAAGTGATTCAAGCATGCGCTTTTGAATACTTCGCTTTTGAAATGACGCCCATGTAATTTCTATAGATTCTTTAAAATCTTGTTCAAAATCATCTTTTATATCCAGAACTGTTTTAGATTCATAAAGGACCGCAATGATTTCATAATTAAGCTCAAAACTACGAATATCCATATTTGCTGTACCAATTGATGCAATTTCATCATCGACAAGTATAATCTTAGCATGCATAAAAGCATCTTTCACGCGGTAAATGGAGACACCCGCTTTCAGAAGCGGTGTAAAGTATGATTGGGATGCTTGATCACTAATGATGCTATCGCCTTTTCCTGGATATAAAATGCGGACATCTACTCCAGAAAGTGCACTCAAACGTAATAATGTTAATGTTTCCTGATCAGGAATGAAGTATGGAGTGGCAATCCAAATTGACTTTTTTGCAGAACCCATAATTTTCAATAAAGCATTCCGAATATTTGTATCATCTGAGCTAGGTCCACTTGCAACGATTTGTACGGCACCTTCTGCCTGATGAATCCCTTGACTTGGAAAGTATGTGCTATCCATAAATTGATTCCAAGATTCGGTATTTAAACTACTAGTGGCATAGAGAAAATCTTCTAGGAAAATGGCTTGCAGTTTATATAATGCTTTTCCTTCTATTTTTAAATGACTATCACGCCAAATAGGAAACTTCTTCGAACGACCAAGATATTCATCTCCGACATTAAGCCCACCTGTAAAACCAATCGTCCCATCTACAATTACAATTTTCCGATGGTTACGATAATTTACGGTTTCTAATAGCCAAGGTGAAAGAATAGAATCAAATTCAACTACTTCAATTCCTGCTTCTTTCATTGGTTGTAAGAAACGTCTACGTAATTTACTACTGCCGAGTCCATCGAAAAGAAAGCGTACGATCACGCCAGATTTTGCTTTTTTTATTAAGGCGTCTCGAATCGTTGTACCGATTTCGTCTGATCGATAAATATAGTATTGAATATGAATATGATGTGTAGCATTTTCAATTGCTTGTAGGATTTCAGTAAACGTTTCATCACCATTTGTTAAGAGTTTTGTTGCTGTTTCATTTGCAACAGGACCACCGCCAAATTTTTGGATAACTTGTGTCAAGTAGGTGGATCGTTCATTTAAAGGGGAAGAGAGTTCTAAATTAAAACTTCTTCCTTCTAAAATTCCACGGAATAACTTCCTTTTTTCTTCTGAACGATGTAAATGTTTCTTTCTTCTCCAGCGACTTCTTCCGAATAGTAAGTACAGAAGTAAACCGATAACAGGGAGAATGGCTAATACTAAAAACCAAGCCAATGTACTTTGTGGGGAACGGTTTTCAATAAAAATAACGAAGGAAATTCCTATAATTGTGATAGGCAATAGTATGCCTATTAAGGTATATAAGGAAATAAAGGACTTATTTAAGACTCCGAGCATAATTGCCGCAATTGTAAATACAAATAGTAATTGGACTACGCGATTTTTCATATGTATACATTTTCACCTATTCTTTTTTATTTTTTTATAAGACGAAGTAGTACTTTAATAGTTTTATGATAAATTGTTTTCTTTTTATTTACAATATAGACACTTCCACGCTAACGGATATTGTTAGTAATGACCAAATCAATATCGCTAAATCGCAAAATGCTGCCTCTACTGTAAATCAAAAATCTTTAATATTGATCATTTTAAAACATTTAGAGCAATTATACCTCGGCATAATTGTTGTAGCTGACGCTTCGCTTTCGCTACAGAAAATATTGCTGAAAGAAGTTAAATTTTCTCAATTATACTTCTCCCAAATGATAAATCAACTTAACGGAAAATAATAATAAACAATTCATTAAGCGTAATATTTTCCATTAGAAGGTATTGAATATTTGAAATATTCACAATAATAAAATAATTAAATTGAGAAACTAATATAAAAAAAATTACAATTAAATATTAAGAGGTATGTATATCTTTGTTGAAGAAAAAAAGAGGGATAATATTATTTTAATAAAACGAAACACGTTTATTTTATGATATGAATTTTTTAACAAGTAATAAATATTTATTATTAATGTTATTATGTTGTTTTTTTAGGGAATAAAAATAGTTTTTTGTGAATAATTAACTATTATCTGACATTAATTGTTTTAATAAAATAATAGAGTGTTGAGAAATGAAATAATAAATAATAAATAATTATGAACTAGATTTCTAATGATTTTGATTATGATGTAAAGTCTAAATTATATTTATTTTTACAATAATTTAAAAATGTACTTGATTTAATATATTAATTCTAGATAAAATGATGGTACAATTAATTGTCAGATAATTCTTTTGTTGGAATAATATTTTGAGAATGAGAGTGATTATTAATGACAACAATTTATATGAAATTAAGATGCTTATTATATTCAAGGATGAAACTGTTTTAATTTTTCTGAAAATTGAAATGCACAGTGGTGATAACATTAAGTAAACAAAAGCAAATTCATTTAAATTGAATGTGGTTCTTAAAAAGTTGGTTTTTTCTTTTGATTTGATAGGGAGGTAATCGTGTGACTAATAATCATGAAATGATTATTGAGATTAATAATTTACGTACAAGCTTTCGGCGAGCAGATGAATATTTCGCTGCAGTAGATGGTGTTGATTTGCGCATTCGAAAAAATGAGGTGCTTGCAATTGTAGGTGAGTCAGGTTGTGGTAAAAGTACTTTAGCTACATCAATTGTTGGGTTACATAATCCTATCAACACAAAAATTGAAGGTGAAATATTATATAAAGGTAAAAATTTGGTAGATATAACGGAGCAGCAATATACCGAGTTACGCGGGAGTGATTTCGGTTTTATTTTCCAAGATCCACTGGCAGCACTGAATCCGTTAAAGAGAATCGGTTTCCAAATTGAAGAACCGCTTATATACCATACGGATTTAAATGAAGCACAACGTCGAGAGCGTGCAATGGAGTTATTACAGCAAGTAGGTATACATAACCCAGAACGTATTTATAAGCAATATCCGCATGAATTATCAGGTGGTATGCGACAACGCGTAATGATAGCGACAGCGATTGCATGTAAGCCACCTCTTATTATTGCAGATGAACCAACAACGGCATTAGATGTAACGATTCAAGCGCAAATACTAGATTTATTAAAAGAATTACAAATAGAAACTGAGTCAGGCATTTTGTTAATTACCCATGACTTAGGTGTAGTAGCTGAAGTAGCAGATCGTGTTGCAGTAATGTATGCTGGACAAATTGTCGAAGAAGCACCGGTTATTGAATTATTTAGAAATCCTAAACATCCATATACACGTTCGTTACTTAACTCTATTCCTCAATCTCATAAGGTAAATGAAAAGTTAGAGGTTATTCATGGTATGGTTCCTTCATTATTTAATTTACCACGTGGAGGTTGTCGATTTGCACCGCGTGTTCCATGGATTGACGAAAGCGCCCATGAGGAAAATCCAATATTACATGAGGTTGGACCAGAACATTTTGTTCGTTGTACGTGTTGGAAAGACTTTCACTTTAAGAAGGATGAGGGAAAATAATATGAGCTTTATGCAAATTAAAGATTTATGCGTGCATTATCCTATCCGTGGTGGTTTTTTCAATACCATTGTAGATCATGTTTATGCGGTAGATGGCATTAGTATGGAGTTTGAAAGAGGAAAAACGTATGGTCTTGTTGGAGAATCAGGATGTGGTAAATCGACAACAGGTAAGGCAATTATTGGTTTGGAAAAAGTAACATCAGGTCAAATAATCTATGAAGGACAAGATGTAACGACAATGCGTCGTAGCGGTAATTCAGGATTTAATCGAGACGTACAAATGATTTTCCAAGATTCTCATTCAAGTATGAATCCAAGAAAACGTATACGTGATGTTATTGCAGAGCCTATTCGAAATTTCCTGCGTTTAAGTGAAGAGGAAGAACGGAAACGAGTTAACGAGCTTTTGGCGATTGTTGGAATGCAAGAGGATGCCCAATATAAATATCCTCATGAATTTTCTGGTGGTCAAAAGCAACGATTGGGTATTGCACGTGCTTTGGCATGTCGCCCCAAATTAATAATTGCAGATGAACCTGTTTCTGCTCTTGATTTATCTGTACAAGCGCAGGTTTTAAACTTTATGCAAGATATACAAGAGGAATTTGGCGTAACGTACTTATTCATTTCACATGACTTAGGTGTTGTAAAGCATATGTGTGATGAAATCAATATTATGTACCGAGGACGCTTCGTAGAAAAAGGACAAAGAGAAGATATATATAATGATCCACGTCATATTTATACACATCGTTTATTATCTGCAATTCCAGATATTGAGCCTGAAACTCGTGTAGAACGTAAGCAAGAGCGTTTAAAAGTAAGTCAGTATTATAAAGAAAATCAACATAAATTTTTTGATAAAGACGGAAAAGTTTATCCTTTACAATCAATTTCAGATACACATGCCGTAGCATTGGCGTCGATTGAAGGAGGAATGTGATTATGTGGAAAACGGTTCTTCGAAGAGTCATCATCATGGTTCCACAAATTATTATTTTAAGTATGTTAGTGTTTATCATTGCTAAGCTAATGCCAGGCGATCCATTTACAGGTTTAATGGGACCAGAGACAGATCCTAACCGTATTGAAGAATTACGCGAAGCAGCAGGCTTAAACGACCCATGGTATCAACAATATGCTAGATGGGTGTCAAATGCAGTACATGGCGACTTAGGTAAAAGCTACACATATCAACGTAGTGTAACATCACTTATTGGTGAACGTGCACTCAATACTTTCTACTTATCATTAGTTGCAATGATCCTAACGTATTTAATTGCAATTCCATTAGGGCTTCTAGCAGGTCGTTATCAAGATTCTCGATTAGACCGAGGAATTGTGTTTTATAACTTTTTAAGTATGGCAATACCTCCGTTCGTCTTTGGTTTAATTTTAATTTATGTATTCGGCTATATATTAGGCTGGGTTCCAACATCAGGTTCAGTAAATGTATTAACTGAAAAAGGTACTTTATCTTACTATTGGGATAAATTGTATCATATTATTACACCTGCTATTACGATGGCGGTTTTGGGTACGTATACAATCATTCAATATTTACGTTCAGAAATTATTGATTCTAAAAACCAAGACTATGTTAAAACAGCACGCAGTAAAGGTTTACCAATGAATAAAGTATATACACGACACATTTTCCGTAATTCATTAATTCCGATTGCGGCAGGTCTTGGGTTCACTATTACAGGTTTACTAGGCGGAACAATCTTTATTGAAACAATCTTTAGTTATCCAGGTATGGGAGAACTATTCATGTCTTCAATTGCGAGTCGTGACTATAGTGTAATTACAGCACTTATCGTGTTGTATGGTTTCTTGGGGTTACTTGGAAGTATGTTATCAGATATTATTTTAAGCATCGTAGACCCACGAATACGTATCGACTAACTTGCAAAGAATAGAGGTGACTTTACATGGATAAAACAGAAGAGAAAAAATTAGAAGAACAACATCGCCCAGCAGTAGGTTTCCAAGTCGTTTGGCGTGAGTTTAAAAAAGATAAATTAGCAATGTTTTCATTAATATTTATAACTTTATTAGTAATAGCGGTATTTATTGCTAGTTTTATTATTGATGTAGACGAAATAATGAAAGTTAAATTACTAGGTCGCTTTGCGGAGCCAGGTGTTGATGGATATATTTTAGGTGCAGATGACGCAGGGCGTGATATTTTTGGACAATTAATTATCGGAGCTAAAAACTCTTTAATTATTGCTGTAAGTATTACGCTTATTGCAGCAGTTATCGGTATTATTATGGGTTTAATCACTGGCTATTATGCGGGTAAAGTTGATCTTGTTATTATGCGAATTATGGATTTCATTATGATTTTACCTAATTTTATGATTACGATTGCCATTGTTTCAACGCTAGATAATTATTCACCAGTACACATCGTTATATTATTAAGTATATTTGCTTGGATTGGGAAGGCAAGATTAATACGTAGTAAAACATTAACTGAGGCTCGTCGAGATTATGTAAGTGCTTCAAAAACGATGGGTACAAGTGATTTCAAGATTATGTTTAGAGAAGTTCTACCAAATTTAAGCTCCATTATTATTGTTAACTTAACATTAAGTTTAGCTGGTAATATGGGTGCTGAAACAGGGCTTTCATTTTTAGGGTATGGCTTACCACCTTCAACACCAAGTTTAGGTACTCTAGTAAGCTATGCAAGAGATCCTGAGATTTTAGTAGATAAATGGTGGATTTGGTTACCCGCAGCATTATTTATTTTAGTAATGATGCTTGGTATAAATTATGTTGGTCAAGCGTTACGACGTGCGGCTGACTCAAGACAACGATTAGGTTAAGGAGGAAGGGTAAATGAAGAAAAAAAGTTATTTTCTTTTAACTTTACTATTGACACTAGTTTTAGCACTAGCGGCATGTAGTGGAGGAGGCAAAGAATCTTCAAAGGATTCTGATTCAAAAGGTGGTAATGATTCTGGAAAGAAAACTGAATCATCTCGTAGTTTTCCAATGGAAGTAGAGAATGAAGGAGAACCAATTAAAGGTGGCGTTTTACAAGTAGCTTTACCAAGTACATCACCGTTCAAAGGTATTTTCTTACAAGAACTTTACTCAGATAATAATGACTCAGCGATTATGAAGTTTGCAAGTAACATTCTTTTTGAGAATGACGGTGACTTCCAAGTAACAGATAAAGGACTTGCAACTCTGAAGGTCGACGCAGATGCAAATAAAGCAACTGTAAAAATACGCGAAAATGTAAAATGGTCAGATGGAGAGCCTTTTACAATCGACGATGTTATTTTCCCTTATGAAATTATCGGTAACCCTGATTATGAAGGTGTACGTTATGATGATGATTTCCAAAATATTATTGGTGCTAAAGAGTATCATGATGGGAAAGCTGATACAATTTCAGGTTTAAAACGAGTAGATGATTATACATTAGAAATTTCATTTAAATCAATTTCACCAGCAATTTACAGTGGTGGTGATGGATTATGGAGTTCAGCTGCACCAAAACATCAATTAAAAGATATTCCAGTGAAAGAAATGGTAAGTTCAGATGCTGTTCGTGTAAACCCAGCAACTTTAGGGGCTTTCAAGTACGATAAAATTGTAAACGGTGAGTCTGTTAAACTTGTTAAAAACGAACACTATTGGAAGGGTGAAGCTAAACTCGATGGTGTAGTAATAAAAGTAGTTTCGCCAGAAACATTACCGAAAGCATTAAATTCAGGAAGCTATGACTTAGCGATTAATGGTTTCCCAGGATCAAAAATTACACAAATAGAAAATTCAAAGAACTTAGCAATCCTATCACGTCCACAATTAGCTTATAGCTATTTGAGTTTCAAGCTAGGTAAATTTGATAAAGCAAAAGGAATTAACATAACAGATAAAAATGCAAAATTAAATGATCCAAAATTACGTCAAGCATTAGTCTATGCTATCGATGTAGAAGGCGTTAACGAAAAATTAAGTAATGGTATTCATACACGTGCGACAACGTTAATTCCACCAGCATTTGCATCATTCCATACAAAAGATATGCCAGGCTTCACATATGATGCTAAAAAGGCAAAACAATTATTAGATGAAGCAGGCTATAAAGATGTTGATGGCGATGGTATTCGTGAAGACAAAGATGGTAAGCCATTTACAATTAAATTAGGTGCACAAGGTGGTACTGAGGTTCTAGAATCTACGATTGAATACTACCGCCAAAACTGGAAAGAGGTAGGCATCAATGTTGAATTAGCTTCTGGCCGTCTAATGGAGTTTAACTCATTTAGTGATAAACTTAAAAAAGATGATCCAGAGATTGAAATGTTCTTTGGTGCTTGGGGTACAGGAACAAATCCATCTCCAAAAGGTTTATATGGTGAGGGCGCATTATTCAACTACTCACGTTTTGTATCACCTGAATTAACTGCAATGTTAGATGATATCGATTCTAAAGAATCTTTAGATGTAAATCATCGGAAAGAAGCATTCCGTAAGTTTGAAGAGTATATGTTTGAACAGGCTACAACAATTCCAACTGTAGCAATGACTGAGATCATTCCAGTTAATAAACGTGTTAAAAACTTTAATGTTGACTATGCAGATGAAACTCAATATCAAGATATCGAGTTAACTGCTGATGCTCCATTAAAAAACTAAATAGCACATAGTTAAGTGTGAAAGTGTAAAGCTGTAGGTAATTTCCTTAAAAGGAATTTCTACAGCTTTTTTACGTTTGTGTAACTTCAAATGTCCGTCGAGAAATTAATTTATTTTTTAGACGGATTGTAATATTAAGTGCAACACCTAGAAGTCAATATAAAGGAAGCCCATAACGACCTCGTGTAGAATGTAGTTACCACACAAACATTCAA
>NZ_JBNNVB010000045.1:0-23422 GCF_050280325.1 Lysinibacillus sp. NPDC093216
ACTTTTACTAGTCTATAGATGAAGTATAACACCCTTTCAGACAATTAAGGTAGCAATAGTTACCTCTTGTCTGACCTCACTTTCATCCCATGTCTGAAGACGGGCTACACCCTGCATGGGCTTTCTCGTTCGAAAAATCTGTAATTTACCCCACTAGCACAGATAACAGCCTTTCTTAGGATTACCTAAAACCCCTGTCTCAACATTTCGCTCACTTAACTAATTCTGGAATATATGAATATTTATGATTACATGGTTACCTTTACTAACCTCGATTTTTTCTAAAAAAAAGACTATTTATCGGTAAAGCAGTAGCGATTGCTTTTTCTGCAAAAAAATTTTGGTAAAATATCTCTTTATTCTATAAGCATTAAGAAAGAAGGAAAGATATGGAGAAAGACAAAGAAGGATTTTAGCCCGAAAGACGCTATTTTTGTATTCTCTTCTTTTACATTTGTTTGTGTAGCTATCATTTTCGCTTTAATAGTTTATGATGTATTCACAATACAAGATTTCCTATCATTCAATCAGCCATTCACAATGGTAATGAGCATAATTCTCGCTTCATTCGGTCTACTTTTGTTTGGGGTAATTTTAACATTGTTTATTCCCTCGAAATACATGGACGAAACTAACAAAAGCTATCAAGACTATTCGTTATTAAGTATTGTTGCCTTTATGTTTATAGGGGCGTTATTTGAAGAAATTTTGTTTAGGGGAATTATACAAAATTTACTTCTTGTATTTCTAGAACAACCATGGACTGCGATTATATTAACAACTTTATTGTTCATAGGGATGCATATTCAATACTTCAAAAAACCTATAATGTTAATAAATATAACCGTTCCAAGTTTAATTTTCGGATGGATCTATTTTGAAACAAGCAATATTTTAGTGCCTTTTCTTGTGCATTTTTTGATGAATATCGGTATGACACTATTATTCAAATACAATTTAATAAGAGTTAAACATTAAAACGGATTGTAGATATACACGAGATTAATGAGACTTGTCGACGCAATAGCTTGATAAATTACTTCTTATCAACAATTGGTTCATGCCAGATCTTTCACTTGAAATATTCTTTTCCAAAAAGGTTACGCCCGGAAAGAGCCACCAAGATCTGATACTATTATTGCATTCAATCATAAATCATTTATATTCCTTGTTACTATTTATAGCGAAATCACAAATGTCCCATTACAAATAATAACAAATCGTTTATAATACTACATGAATGAAAAAACACGATTCGGTTGGTAGTCCGGATGCATTGTAAATATGATGTCAGTAACCTTCCCCTCCTCGGGATGTCCATCATTCGATTTTAATATGAGGAGGGACCTACTATGAAACTAACCATTTTTAATGATGGGCAATTTTATATAGGGCTAATAGAACACATTTCTGAAAACAAATACAAAGCATACAAGTATACTTTCGGGAATGAACCTAAAGATCAAGAAGTCTTTGATTTTGTAAATAATAATATGTTGGATTTTATCAAAAATAATGATAAACATGATGGAATACCTATCCAACAAGTTAAAATGAAGAAAATCAATCCTAAAAGGCTTCAAAGAAAAGTTGCAAAAGAACTAAGAAATCCAAGTATCACCTCTAAGGCCGAAGAAGCTATAAAAGCAGAATTGGCACTTAGAAAAAAAGAAAAATCTGTTACCTGTAAACGACTTAAAGAAGAACGCAAAGAATATATTCGGAATATCAAAGTTCAAAAGTCTAAAAATAAACATAAAGGTAGGTAATATCATTCTTTTTACTGACAACTAATGTTGTCAGTTTTTTTATTAGGGATTAATACACAATTTCATTCGAAATATTTTCATATTGTAATCACAAATAAAATAAATTAATATACCTTTAAAGTTTCCTTAAGGAAAGAATTTTCAACAAAAAGAAAAGGAGGATTAGTCTTGCTGTTTATTCAACTCTTAGTAGCTATATGTATCTTAGGTATTGGTCGTTTTATGTTTTATTCATTCGTAAGGAAAGATCCTTTGTTCATTCTCCTCCTACGATACGGAGGGTTTCTAGGAATTACTACTTTGTCCCACTATTATTTAGGTAATCTATGGACCTGGATTTGGATTGTCGGACTACCGATCCTAGGTTTAATAATGCATGCAATTTTCGTAAAATCTAAAGGATTTCAATTTCTTAAACCGGGGAAAGAATATGACGAATATCGTGGATGGAAATAACAATTATCGCAAGAGGTTAAGTTTTTTTCAAAGCAAATTCACGTTTAAAAAGTGCGAGAAATCAACGTTTTTAAATATTGATTTCTCGCGCTTTTTATAAAGAACTCCCTATAGTTGATGTTCTAACAGCCAGCTATCATGCAACCACTTTTCGGTTATCCGTCCACCTACCCATTTAATGTCTTGCTCAAATGTCATTATTTTTTCATCAGGACCGACGATGACCCACGCCTATGAATCATTCTCTTGTACATAGCATTTATCTTTCATGCCCGTAACCGTTAAAGCCCCATTATTTCTTAAATAGTTGAAAACCGCATGAAAAATATTAACGAAGTATTTTTAAAATTGGCCAATTCGTCGTCAGAGAAAGATCCTACAATCGAATAATTTATGTATTCTTATAAACATTCTAAGAAAAATGCTATCTTATTTTTAACACAGACCCAAGTATGATTTACTTGGGTCTGTTTTCGATTCAAACATGTCTCCTGAACACTACGGGACATTCTACCTATTCACCGACCATTTCTAAGTTCAGGATTGTATTAGAAAATCCATCTTTCACTACTTTCTTTGTCCGCCTGGCGAAATACTTAACTCAGAATTTTTCCCCGCCTTTACGAGAAAGCTACTAGCATAAGAAGGGAACCTTTGCTGTACTTCACGAGCTAGTACTAATACAGCATCTAAATCAATATTGGTCGTTATGCCCATTTCCTCAAAGCCATGGATCATATCCTCTGTCGCAATATTTCCAGTCGCTAGCGGTACATAAGGACACCCTCCAAGACCTGCAATGGAGCTGTCAAAATCTCGAATACCCGCTTCATAGCCTGCAACCGCATTGGCAAAAGCCATACCCCTTGTATTATGAAGATGTAGGGAAAAGTGAAAGTGAGGGAATTTTTCACGCAATGTTTTTACAATTTCCTTTATTACGTAAGGATTAGCCATACCTGTCGTATCGGCCAAAGAAATATCAGTAATATCTATTTCGTCATATTTCTCACACAGCATAATATGTCGTTCAATTGGTACACGCCCTTCATATGGGCAACCAAATGCAACCGAAATAGAACCTGAGACATTAATACCTGCCGCCCTACAATTTCGTGAAATTTCAGAAAAATCTTTCATTGCATCTAGTGTTCTCGCATTAGCATTGTGTAAGCTGTGAGAATCTGTTGATGATAGCATTAGCTTTACCTTGTGAACGCCTGCTTCAATAGCACGCTCTAACCCTTTCAAGTTTGGAATTAGTGCTCGGAAAATAACTTCTCTGTCACGACGTATCCTTTTTAACACTTCACTTGCATCACTAAGTTGTGGTACGGCTTTAGGATGAACGAAAGAAGTAACTTCAATTTGTTTAAAGCCACAGTCTATTAAACGATTGATGATATTTAGTTTTTCTGTTGTAGGAATGTTCTCTTTAATTATTTGAAATCCATCACGAGGACTGACTTCTGTAATCATTACTGGATCCAGCATATTTCGATCAACTCCTAAATAACTTCTTTATTTTTCAAACTTTCGATTTCCTCATCTGTTAAGCCGATAATTTGTTTTAAAATACATTCATTATGTTCACCTAAATCAGGTCCCACATTTACGATAGCTCCAGGTGTTTCAGAGAATTTTGGCACAACCCCCGGCATTTTGATTTTGCCTAAACGTGGATGATCAACCTCTACAATGTTCTCACGTGCTTGGTACTGCTCATTATTAAAAATATCTTCAATGCTTATGATTGGGCTAATAGGCACACCAAATTCATCGAGCTTCTTTTGTAGCTCATCACGGTGATATGATTTCACCCATTTCGCTACAATTCCATTTGTTAAATTAAAGTTTTCAAGACGAACTTTATTTGTATAGAAGCGCTCGTCCACTAACATATCCTCACGGTCCATGGCAGCTGCAAGGCGTTCAAATGTACGATCTGAGCTTGTTACTAGTACAACCCAGTGTCCGTCCTTCGTTTGAAATGTCCCTGCTGGACTCGAGTGCCCACTTAAGCCCGGTGATCGCTCTTTAATAACTCCATTTTGGTCATAGTCAGCTACAAGGAATTCCATCATACGGAACACCGATTCATATAGACCAATATCGACCATTTGGCCTTTTCCGTCCTTTGCATCACGGTAGAATAATGCTGTACTAGTTGCAAACGCAACATACACACCAGTAATGTAGTCTACTAATGAGAAGGATGGACTAATTGGCGGACGATCTGAATAGCCATGTAAATATGTAAAGCCACTAAATGCCGTTGCGGGCGTACCAAAGCCTGCTTTATGTGCATACGGTCCTGTTTGTCCATAGCCACTTACACGCACGAGAATAATTTTTGGATTTGCTTCTTTTAATATCTCGTAGCTAAGTCCCCATTTTTCTAATGTACCTGGTCTAAAATTTTCAATGATAACATCCGACTTAGTAATCAGTTTTTTTAATATCGATTGCCCCTCCTCACCATGTAGATCAAGTGTTAATGATTTCTTATTACGAGCAAGCGCTGGCCAGCGAAGTGGTTCATCCCCTTTAAACGGACCCATACTACGTAGAGAATCCCCTCTATTAGGCATTTCAATTTTAATGACCTCTGCGCCAAAATCTGCTAATAATGTTGCCCCATATGGTGCTGCAATCATTGTCGATAAATCTAAAATTCGTACTCCCTTTAATGGCCCCATCCTCATTGAAATTCCTCCTCCTACTAATTGATAGCATCATTATTAAGGTTATTAATACGTTTCATTGTTAATTGCTCTTCTATGTTCGATAAAGGAAATAATCGCGAAATACCACACAAGACAGAACATTCAGACTATTGCAGGTAAATTTGTGTGTTAAATTCCTGAATGTTAAATGAACTGTTAAGTCACCAAGTGTATTTTGCTAGACTTGCTTTAATAATAGAAACCATTACTGCCATTTTGCGTGGACAGCAGGGTGTCCTTTACTTCATTAGTTGCTTTCATATTCAATTGCAACAAAAGCGACACCCATTAAAAATGCTGCTGTTTGGTTATTGATTTTTTTGTCAGATGCAATAGATGCAAAATCACCTACATTTAATGTTGCAAATTGTTGTACATTTTTCATGCATCCTAATAAAAATGTACCAATTGTATTTAATAAAAATATTTCCGCTATCGTATTATCTTTTAATTGAATTGAACGATTCATTATTTTCTCTGCAATGGAATGCATTATTTTTGCCTAATTTCTATTCAAAATAGCCTACGTATTTAGATATCATCCTTGCACTTTCAATACATTTTATTTTCAAAAAAGCTGCTTTTTCTTCTGATATTCGTTGTAGTGGTCCGGCAATCGTAAGACCTGCAATAATTGTGCCATTGATTCCTAGAATCGGTGCGGCAATCGCATATGTACCAACAATACGTTCTCCTTGTGTAAATGCATAGCCATCTTTACGAATTTGCTGAAGATCATTTAGAACTTTTTTTATATCAATGTCTTCTTCTAGCTGAACTTCCTTTAGAATTCGCATTTGCTCTGATTCTTCTAAAAACGCTAATAACACTTTTCCGGAGGCACCTAAGTGAGCGGGCTTTCGTTCACCAACCCGTACAAAATTTCGAACATCTAATGGCGAATCAATTTTTTCTATACATACACGACTAATTCCATCGAGTATATTTAATTCTACTGTTTCTTGCGTTTCCAACATCACCTTACGCATTTCTGGTAAAGCAATATGACGGTAATCAAGATGATTTTGATAAATACTTCCTAACCTAAAAAATTGATATCCTAGTGAATATAAATGAGTCGCATCATTTTTGATAATATAACCATCCTGCTCAAGTGTATTTAAAATACGGAAAATTGTACTTTTAGGCATTTGTAATTTTTGTTGGATTTCTTTAATCGATAATTCCGGTTTATCTAATGAAAATAAAGATAAAATTTCCATCATTTTTTCAATTGCTTTTATCAATCTATCACCTACTCATATTGGAGTGTTTTATTTTATAACACCTAAATAAGTTGCTTTTAGCATTTCATCATTTAGAAGTTCTTGCGCAGTTCCACTCATTACCACTTCACCGTTTTCAATAACATAGCCACGATTAGCAAGTTGCAATGCCTGATTTACGTTTTGTTCAACTAATAAAATCGTAACACCATTCTTTTTAATTTCTGAAATAATATCAAAAACTTGTTTTGTTAATAAAGGTGATAATCCAATAGAAGGCTCATCTAAAATCAATAACTTAGGTTCAGCCATTAAAGCGCGACCAATTGCTAGCATTTGCTGTTGTCCACCACTCATCGTACCAGCAATTTGAGTTGTTCGTTCTTCTAAAATTGGGAACAACTCATAACAATATTCCAAATTCTTTTTTAAATTGGTACGTGCTTTCCTAGTATAAGCTCCCATTTCTAAATTTTCCAGCACTGTCATATCTGAGAATAGCTTTCGATCTTCTGGAACTTGTACTAAACCAGCTTTGACAATAAATTCAGCAGATTTTTTATTAAGAATTTGATCGTCAAAATGGATGACTCCCGATTTCACTGGAATCAAACCTGAAATAGCACGTAATGTCGTTGTCTTCCCTGCTCCATTTGTTCCTAAAATACTTACAATTTCACCCTGATTGATCTCAAAACTTAAATTACGTAAAATATTCAGATTGCCATATCCCGCGTTTAAATTTTCAACTTTAAGCATCAGTAACAACCTCCCCACCTAAATATGCTTCAACAACACGTGGATCTTTCGTTACTTCTTTTGGTGCACCCTCTGCAATTTTTTCTCCAAGGTGCATAACGACTACTCGATCTGATAATGCCATAACAGCTGACATTAAATGCTCAATAAAGAAAATCGTCACTCCGCTATTACGAATATCTTTGATTAGGTCTATAAACTCATTTACTTCCGTTGGATTTAATCCAGACATCACTTCATCCAGAAACAATATCTTTGGCTTTGTTGCTAATGCGCGTGCTACCTCAACCTTCTTTTGCTCAGCGAACGTTAAATCCTTCATGCGATCATATGCTTTATGTGACATTCCCATATATTCAAGTTGCTGCATCGCAACTTCACTTGCTTCTTTGTATGTACCTACCTTATTAAAGGAACCTACAATTACATTTTCTAGTAAAGTTAAGTTACCGAATGGTTGTACAATTTGAAACGTCCGTGCAATACCACGCTCACACATATACTCCGGTTTTAAACCATGAATAGACTCACCATTTAATAATATTATTCCCTTTGTAGGTGTATGGTAGCCACAAATAGAATGGAAAAGTGTAGTTTTACCAGCGCCATTGGGACCTATTAAACCAAGGATTTCACCTTCATTTAATTGTAAACTAACTTTATTGACGGCTACTAAACCCGAGAACTTCTTCTCAACATTTTCAAGCTTTAGCAATGTCATTCACTTTCCCCTCCTTCTTTAATTTACGTAAACGTATTTTTTCTTGTAACCAACCAACTAAACCTTCTGGTAGATATAAAATAACTAATACTAAAATTAAACCGTATACCATTAAATGAACTCCAGCAAAGCCACCAAAAAAGTGAGATGTTATTTCACCAAGAGGTACGATAATTAATGCACCCATGAATGGTCCTAATATAGTTCCCATCCCGCCTAAAATGGCTGGTAAAATAATAGATATGGATACATCGTTTCCGAATGTTGTTGGTGGGTCTATGTACAATAGATATTGCGCGTAAAATGTACCGCCCACTGATGTAAGTGCACCACTAATTGCTATTGCTACCATTTTATTTTTAAAGGTATTTACCCCCAGCGATTGGGCTGCATCTTCGTTTTCACGAATGGCAATCAAATTGAAGCCTAAACGTGATTTTCCGATGAAATAAGTTAAGAGTGTTACGAAAATCGTTAAAACTAAAATCACATAGAAATACGTCATACGAGATTCAAATTGGAACATAAGCGGGTTACTCCCGATTGGTAATAATATCCCCATAGTTTTATTGAAGAAATCCATATTTTGTACGGTGATTCGTAAAATTTCAGCAAATGCAAGTGTCCCTAACGAGAAGTATGCGCCACGTAGCTTGTACCGAAATGATAGGAAGCCAATTAATAAAGCAATTAATATCGCCACAATTGCACCTATAACCATCCCAATCCAAGGCGAAATATTATACTTTATTAGTAAAATTGCCGATGCGTATGCACCTGTTCCAAAGAATATGGCATGACCGAATGAAAATTGCCCTGCATAGCCACTTAAAATATTCCATGCCTGACTCACTAAAGCATAGTACAAGATCAAAATTCCCAAATGAATGAAGTATTGGTTATCAGTAAAAAGTGGAAAAAGTGCAATAAACATAACGGCAAGCGAGTATAAAATATATGATTTTTTCATCGCACTTTACCTCCAAACAGACCATTCGGCTTCAGTAATAGAATGAGAATAAAGATTAGGTATGTCATTAGATCCTTTAAACTACCCGGTAATAATACGCCACCTAATGCCTCACTAACTCCTATTAAAATGCCACCTATTAAAGCGCCTAAGAAGTTACCTAATCCCCCTAATACCACAACTACGAAAGCTTTTAATATAAAGCTCGCTCCTACTGTCGGTGATGTGTAGAAGAATGGTGTAATTAATGTACCCGCAACCCCCGCTAATGCTGCACCAATACCAAAAGCAATATAATTTATGCGCTTAATATTAACCCCAACAAGCGATGCACCTTGACCATTAATAGACGTTGCACGAATTGCACGTCCTATAAATGTCTTTTTTAAGAAAAGGAAAAGACCAATTGCTAAAAATGCTGCGCAAATAAAGGCAATGAACTTTGTCGTATGAATATTTAAATTAAAAAGAGAAATTGTTGCAGGTAGTCCATCAACAGTTACACTTCGGAAATCAGGCTTAAATATAACTAACGCTAAGTTTTCAATAAATAATGAAATCCCGAGCGTAACTAATAACTGATTGTGGTCTGGAGCATCTGCCATACGTTGAAGTACACCACGTTGTAATCCAGCCCCAATAAAGAATAATGCAATCGCGCTTAGTGGTAATGATAAATATGGATTTAACCCCATTAAATCAAAGCACCAATATGTTACATACATTCCAACCATCATCAGAGCGCCTTGTGCAAAGTTGATGATTTTCATTACGCCAAAAATCAGTGTTAAACCAATTGCTACAAGCCCGTAAATCCCTCCCATTAAAATGCCATCAATCAATGATTGAAAAAACAAGTCTGCACTCATGCTGCATTCCCCCCTTTTGTTCAATTCATCTATAAATAAAAGGGCGAACGCTTTTCTCGAATTGTTGTTTACAAGCGTACGCCATATCGAACACTGGTTACTAATTATTTGGATATACTGGATTAACTTCTAAGTACTCTGCTGGCCCAACTACCTTTGTTGCGCCAGCAATAATTTGGTTTAATACTGCTTTTGCATTTATATTTTGACCCTTGTTATCAAACTGAATTGCTTCTTGAGGTAAAATATGATCTTTTAAGTTAGTTTCAGTTAATGCTTTTCGGATTGCTTCTCGATCTGTTGATCCCGCACGTTCAATAGCATCAAGTAATACTGTTGTCGCCATAAAAGAGTACGCTGCGTTTGGTCCCATTTCACGACCATATGCTTCTTTATATTTTGCTTTTACATCCTTTGCTAGATCACTATGTGGATTAATTGTATAATTAACATCCATTATTAAATTGTTAATAGATTGATAGTCAGTGATAAATTTCGCATTACTAAATGCACCGTTAGCTACCCCTATAATTGCACGAGGTGTATAGCTAGAATTTTGAATACCCTCTATCAGCATGACGCCATCACGAAGATATGTTGTTGTCAAAACGATATCTGGCTTACTAGCAGAAATTTTATTGATTGTCGATGATAAATCAGCTGTTGAAGATGCGTGTGGTAAAACCTCTAAAATTTCTAAACCATAGTTTGCAGCGTTGTCCTTGATAACCTTTGCAATACTTGTACCGAATACACTATCTTCATGTACGATGACAGCAGTAGATAGCTTTTCTGTTGCATTTTCATTTAAATCTTTGAAGTACTTTAAAAAATCTTTGGAAAATGAACTAGCTGCCGGTTGTAAACGGAAAGTATACTTGAAGCCACGATCTGTAATTTCATCCGCTGCACCAATATCTACGATAAATGGCAAGCGTGAACGCTCTGCTTCTTGAGTGGCTGGTAACGCTACACCACTTGAGTAAGCACCCACAATGCCTATTACACCAGCACGATCAAGTTTTTGTACTTCCGAAACCCCTTTCTCTGGTGAACCTTCGTGATCTGCCTCTATTAATTCAACTGTTTTATTCCCCAATGATTGAATACCGCCTGCATCGTTTTTTACTTTAATTGCTAATTTCACTGCATCTTTCATTTCTTGCCCCTCCAGTGCTAAGCCACCGCTCAATGGATGAAGTGAACCAATTTTAATCGACTCTCCTTTACTACTATCACCTGATGTTGAAGCGTCACTGTTACAAGCTACTAAAACAATAGTTAAGAAACTTAGCATGAACACAGCTAACCACTTTTTCATATAACACTACTCCTCTCATTTTTAATAGATTTATATTGATCGATGCACAAATTTACCTCTTCCGTTTTCTTTGGTAGTCTTACCATTAACTACAATAATTTCTCCTCTACTTACTGTAAAAGCTGGCCAACCAACTAACTCCCATCCGTCATATAATGAAAAGTCACAATTTTCAGAAATATCTTTCGCCACCAATAGTTTTTTCGTATGAAGATCGACAATCGCAAAATCAGCATCCACCCCAATTTCAATACGTCCCTTCGAAGGAAGATTGTATGATTCAGCTATTGATAATGACATAATATCAGCAATACGCTCTAAGGGAATATCTCGTTTAACATAACCCTCTGTTAGCATTAATGGTAATAAACCGCCTGTACTTGGGAAGCCAAATAACGTCTCCCACGTATCACCAGATTCACCTAGTTTTTTTTCTAAACTACTAGGTACATGATCAGTCCCAATAGCATTAATAAGCCCTTTTCGAATACCATCCCATAGTTTTTCACCGTCATGTAGTTTATGAATTGGCGGTCCTACTTTCGCTTTAATGCCTACTTCATGCTCATCGTGAAGTAATAAATAGTGTGGGCAAGTTTCTACCTTGACATTGCCCTTTGTTAGCCACTTTGACTGTTCCAGCACCTCAACACTATCACCTGAAGTTAAGTGCACAATATATAGATTCCCATCATAAACTTTGTTCAAATAAAGTGAACTGAGTAAAGATTCTGCTTCTGCATACCCAGGGCTTGTCTTGCTCCATGTTGATAGCCCTTCATTTTCACCACCCGCTTGAAGTTGTGTTGTTAATTTACGATTTATATCCATGTTTTCGCAATGTATAGCCAATAATAGCTTCGGTGATACTTCATTGAACTTCGCCAAAATACGACCTAAATCATAGGCTGATAAATCTATACCATCTGTAATTTTGAACTTATCGTTTAACTGACGCTCATAATTGCGGAAGAATTTAAAGGATGTAATGCCTTCCCTGTCAACTAGTTCTTCTAATTCATCTAAGTGCTGTTCTTTCAAAATACCTAAACTATATGTGAAATCAATGTACGTCCATTTTTCAACGTCTTTTTTCACGTTTGGAAACCACTCTAAATAACTTACTGGCTGACGGTCAAAGTTAACGACCGTTGTAATACCAGAAATGGCATGTTGCTTCGTATCTAAAAAATCTTCTTCTATTGAATTGTAAATTCCTAAGTGCTGATGGGCATCGATTACACCTGGTAAAATATGAAGTCCAGTTGCATCTATTACCTCTTTTGCTTCTGCAACTTCTTCGGAATCGAGAATGGCAACAATTTTTTCATCTTTCACACAGATATTTGCTTTTTTCACTCCAATACGCGGAAAGACAACCTCACCATTTTTAATAAATAGATCAAACATTTACTCCACCTCTTTCAACTCTTTTGCGACGCTTTTCATATAAGACTCGATATATGTTGATGGCATAACATCACAATATTTCATCCATAAGTCCAGTAAAGCCGCTTTATGTGAAAGTTCAATTCGATCAAATACAGCATCTTCTACAATTGTAACATTGAAGTTATACGTCACTGCATCAACCGCGGTTGCCCGAACACAGCCACTAGTAGAACCACCCACAATAATTAATGTATCAATTTTCAATTTAACTAAGTAGCTAATAATAGGTGTGCCAAAGAAAGCACTTGCATAGCTTTTATCCACCACGATATCACGATCAGTTGGCTTTAAGCACTCAACGATTTCTGATGCAGGATTACCATCTAAATATTTTGTTTGGTCTCTCTTCGCCTTTGTCGAAAATGAATCAAATTGAATAGTTTTCTTCTGTACATTACGTGTATATAACACAGGAATTCCCTGAGAATCTGCTAGCGCTTTTAATTTCTCAATTTTACGAATTCCCTTCCATGCAACGTCGCCGCCTCCACTTGGCCATTTATCTAATTGATCTTCAATCGGTACGTCGGCACCAATGTAATTGTGTTGTGCATCAATGATGATAAGAATAGGCTTTTTTCCTAATCCGCGACTTTGTCCATAGCCCCCTTTTTTAATAACAATCTTATCTATCTCTGTTAATGCAGACTCCCAAATTCTTGTCATAATATTACTCCCCCTTTTTCTTCAGCCAATGACTCCACAATATGTAGTCCAGCAATACGACCAAAACCTAACGCTGCAAGTAAACCATTGCCCGACATATAACCATACGCATGATTGCCAGAAATACCGACAGCGCTGCCTCCTATAGCATAAACATTTGGAATTATATTTGCATTTGTATCCAATACCTGTGCATGTGGATTAATGAGTAACCCTCCTTGTGTATGGAATAATGCTGGAATTACTTCAATCGCATACAATGGATTTTCAAGACTTTTGTCAAAAAATTCGCGACCAAAAGCATCGGCCTGTCCATTTTGTTGTTGTTGATAATTCTTGAATGTAATAGATAGTCGTTCGACATCTACTTGAATTTTCTGTGCTAAAACCTCAACAGTTTCAGCTGTTTTATACGCTTCCATCTCAGTTATTTGTTTATAATCTTCAATTGATAAAAGGTTCCTATGAATGCGTTCATCATAAATAATGTATCCATATTGTTCTGGTTGCTTTAATACTTCACGCGTAAACTCTGAATAGCCTTGTGTTTCATTAGCAAATCGTTCACCTAAACTATTAATATAGAATCCACCCATCATAATCGTTCCCCAAGTTACAAGAAGACCTGTATTTTCATTGATTCCCGCATGACCTTGATAAGCAGTTAAACTCTTAGTAGCAGCACCTGCGGTAATCCCTGCTTCCATTCCTTCTCCTGTGTTCGCCTCATAGCCAAAATATGCTGCAACAGCAATTTCCGGGATATGCTGCTTCACAAGCTCTTTATTACCACCAAAGCCATTTGTTGCAATGACAACTTTTCTCCCTTTAATGTATCGCGTTCCCTCTGACGCGGAAACTTCGATCCCTATGACATGGCCTGTATCATCTTGAATTAGTTTTTGCAGAGAAGTTTGAAGGAGCAGATAAATATTGTCACGTTCAGAAACTTTTCGCTTTAGCTTCTTCATTAACTCTAATCCTGAACGGCTTGGTGGCGCATGCATGCGCAGTGCACTGTGACCAGGATATTTAAATTCCAAAACGACAGACATTTCGATTTGCAAAGAGTCATTTATCCATTCCACCATCTCCCCTGATACTGTTGCTAAAGCCCTCACCAGTGCTGGATCACTTTCATTATGGTTTTTCATCAAAATATCTGCTGTCATTTTTTCAACAGAATCATCAATACCTAATTGATGTTGAAACTTCGTATTACAAGCTGGAATCATGCTAGCACTCGCCGCGGTATTGCCAAGTAAATGCTCCGTTTTTTCAAATACTGCTACTTCTAACCCTGATTGTGCAACTGTTAGTGCAGTGATCAAACCGCCTCCACCTCCACCAGCGATAATTACATCAACTTCTGCATCCCATTCCATAGAAACTCACTCCCCATCACTCGATCTTTCTCTAAATTAAAAATTTAATGCTTAATTGCTGCATACGTCCTTCATTATAAACTCGTAATGCCACTCAGCTTTCTGAATAACCAACTTATCTAAAAATTCAGTATTTTTAACACCTGCTTGCGCTCTCTATATATTTGTTTGCTATATTAAATCCATCATACATAGTCAACCTTACGTTCCACATTGTGAAACGCGTTTATTTTTTTCTTATTTCCACCATAATTCCTCCTCAAACTTTTTTCAAGCTTTTTTTATTTTTTCTACTTTACACTCTATTTCATTCAAAAAATCAGATTTTAGTATTTATCTGAATTTTTCAAAAATTTATTGACAAACATCTATTGTTGCATTTAAATTCTATTTAGGATGAACCAAAACAGGAAACGCGTTTCATATAGTGGAACGATGAATAGGAGGTACTTTTTTTGAGACAAACAATTATTGAGAAAATTGTATCGCTTCACGCAAATAAAGTAGTCTTTGCTAGCGAACTCACAGTTGTAAATGTGGATTTTTTAATGGCATCAGATACAACTGCACCCTTAGCCATCAATGCATTCAAAAATATGGGGGGAGTTCAAATATTCGATGCTTCTAAAATGGCATTAGTAATTGATCATGCTTCACCTGCACCAAATCAGCGTATTGCTTCACTGCATGACATGATGCGTGAATTCGCCAATGAGCATAATGTTAAACTTTACGATGTAGGAGACGGAATTTGTCATCAATTGATGATTGAAAATGAACATGCCAAGCCTGGTCAATTAATTCTTGGTGCCGATTCTCATACTTGTACATATGGAGCGATCGGAGCATTTTCGACAGGGGTAGGTTCAACGGACTTAGCCGGAGCAATGTTAACAGGTCAAACTTGGATTAAAGTACCGGAAACCATTCTTATTAACATCAATGGGTCGTTACAACCTGGCGTATCAGCAAAGGATATCGTACTGTACGTTGTTGGGATCGTGGGAATACAAGGGGCGACATATGATGCCATTGAGTATGCAGGCTCCACAATGGTCGGCTTATCATTAGATAGCAGAATGACAATTGCGAGTATGTCAATTGAGATGGGAGCTAAGGCCGGTTTTATTCATACAACTGGGTTACAGCTACCCTATGCTTTTGAACATGTTTTGCCTGATGCAAATGCAACATACAAGAGTGTAATTGACATTGATGCAAGTCAAATTACAAGTCAAGTTGCTGTACCACATTCTCCTGATAATGTTAAATCAATCGATGAAATTGAAGAAATCGAAATTAACCAAGCATTTATCGGAAGCTGTACAAATGGCCGTTTAGAAGACTTACAAACGGCTGCTAATATATTAAAAGGCAAGCATATTCATCCAAGCGTACGTCTAATTATTGCCCCAGCCTCACGTAAAGTTTTTTTAGATGCTGTAAAAGATGGCACAGTAGAAATTCTTACAAATGCCGGTGCCACATTCTTGCCATCAGGATGTGGTCCATGTGTAGGCACGCATTTAGGAGTTCCGGGAAATAATGAAGTTATTGTTTCATCAACAAATCGTAATTTTCAAGGGCGGATGGGCAATCGAGAGTCAAATATTTACCTTGGCTCACCAGCATTTGTAGCAACAACTGCATTGCATGGCAAAATTAGAAACCCACAACTGATATAAGGGGTGATCAATATGAAAATTACAGGAAAATCCCACGTTTATGGCGATAATATTGATACAGACCGTATTATTCCAGGGAAATATACAAAAACATTAAATTTACAATCACTAGCTGATCATGTACTGGAAGATTTAGATCCAGAGTTCAGTAAAAAAGTAGCAGAGGGTGATATTGTTGTTGCAGGAGAAAACTTTGGTTGTGGTTCATCACGCGAGCAAGCACCACTTGCATTAAAAACAGCTGGTGTTTCATTAATCATTGCAAAATCCTTTGCCCGTATTTTCTTTAGAAATGCCATAAACATCGGCTTACCCATCATCGAACTGAAAGATTATCAAATTCAGCCAGGTGACATCGTTGAGGCAGATCTAATTTCAGGCATTGTTACAGTAAATGGACAATCTTATACAGGGACAAAAATGCCCGAAGTAATGGTTGATATTTTGAATAATAATGGCTTAGTAAATTATTTAGCTGAGCATAAAACATATAAGTTATGACGGAGCATTTACTTGTTCTTGAAGCATTGACAAAACTCGCTGCGGACAATGTTGCAGATGGTGAAATGTCATATCATAAAACATGATGTACAGATTGCATTGTTAAAAGGCTATTCCAACTGAATATTTAACTGATTCCAACATAAATACAAAGCCCCTCTTTTGAACAAAGCTAGATTAAAGAGAGGCTTTTTAAAATCTTATTTTACCCATACTATTTTTCTATTCTTTATAACCGCTTCAAAACACATTCGTATAATATTTGTAGTCCAATTTCCAACTCTTCATATGTTCCATATGCATATGATAATCGAATATGCTGTGTATCTTGAGGATCGTAAATATAGCCGAGATTAATGAGAACTTGTCGATGCAATAGCTTGGTAAATAAGTCTTTATCAACGATTGGCTCATGAAACCTAAGCCAAATATAGAAGCCACCTTTCGGCTTATCCCAACTAGCAATTTCCGTAAATCTCTCTTGTAATATACCCTCAACAAAGTTGGCTCTCAGTAATAATTCTTTCCGCAAACTTTGAATATGCTTCTCATACTTACCAGATTGCAACCAATGCAGCACAATTTCCTGTGAGATGGCGCTTGATCCGTAATCTGTCTGCATTTTTATATCTGCTAACCGCTCAATCACTGTAGTTGGACCGATTAACCAGCCAATACGGAGTCCGGGGCTTAATGTTTTCGAAACACTCCCAATATAAAGGACTTGCCCGCTATCATCCATTGATTTAATTGGAGACGTTGCCGCTTCAAATAGCAATTCATGATAGACGTCATCCTCAATGATAGGAATACGAGATGCTTTACACGCTTCATAAAGTTCCCTTTTTTCAAGCGACGTCCATACCCCACCAGTTGGATTGTTTAACGTAGGTACAGCATAAAATACAGCCTGCCTTTTTCTTTTCTTTTGAGCTAAGGTTTGTGCAAGCTGTTCATCACGTTCGATAGACAGCATTTGCATACCTACAGATTGGAAAGGATGGACTGAATTTAAATAAGACGTCTGTTCCTGGAATACGATAGAACCCTGCTCAAGCAGCCCAACAGCAACCAATTGCAATGCTTGAAGTGCACCAGAGACAATACAAACATTTTTGGGCTTTGCATAGATCCCCCTTTTTTTCACGTATTCGCAAATCGCTTCTCGAAGTTTATCGCTACCTTGTGGTGATGAATAGCCTAAAGCTTTCGGCTGCAAAGAGAGCTCTTTCAAAGACGCTTCAATTTCAGTAGTGGGCAATAAACTAGGTGCAAGCTCTCCAGTTCCCAATCGAATGATATCATCGCGCTGCTCGTATTCATTGATTAATTGAATGGTATGATAATTGGGCTTATGGAGACTTGTGTCTATGTACTTTTGCCAATTTGGTTGTGTTTGTGTAATTAATGAATCCCATGAATTTTGTGCTACATAAATACCTGAGCCTACCTTCGATTCCAATATTCCTGCTGCTTTTAACTCCTCTAACGCCTGCTGAACAGTACTGCGATTGACCCCGAACTGCATAGCTAGCTGTCTTTGTGTCGGTAGCTTTGTTCCTGCCACCCAATCTCCACGTTCTATATGCTCAGTAATCCACTGAATAATTTGCTGCTGTAATGTCATTTCTCCCTGTCTACTTGGTTGCCAGCTCATTCGTATCACCTCAAACATATCAATTATACCTCGGCATAATTGCTTTCGGAATCGGCTTTATACTTAGGCCTGCACGATGCAGGTCAGTTAGCCTAAGAACTCCTTTCCGATTTCGTAACATCCGCCGGAGGCTTTAACTTCTTTCAGCGGGTGTCCAAACAGCCGCTAAAAGAAGTTAAAATTGGATGGCTTAAAAACCACCCAATTGGTCGTTTTCTTTTAGTTATATCATATCTAAAATGTTTAGTGAAAGGAGGAATTTCATTGGAAGCATTTCTACATGGAATGATTTTAGCATTTGGACTTATTTTGCCCCTTGGCGTACAAAATGTCTTTGTCTTTTCCCAAGGTGCGACTCAGCCACATCTAGTTCGGGCCTTACCCGCCAGCATCACTGCCTCAATTTGTGATACGCTTCTAATACTACTTGCGGTATTCGGTTTATCTATAATTGTGTTGCAATTTGAGTGGTTACGTATCGCCTTGATGAGTGTTGGGATACTTTTCTTACTTTATATGGGCTATACAATTTGGCGCTCAAATCCTGCATCTACCGATAATAACGAAGCACTTCCTGTAAAAAAACAAATTTTATTCGCGGTCTCTGTCTCTCTCTTAAATCCACATGCCATTTTAGATACAATAGGTGTTATCGGGACGAGTGCTTTAAAATATAGTGGGACGGAGCAAATGTTGTTCACTGCAGCATGTGTTTTGATTTCTTGGTTATGGTTTTTCGGTCTTATCATTGCTGGAGCATCCTTGAAAAGACTTGATAGCTCTGGGAAGCTTATGAATATTTTTAATAAATGCTCAGCGATTTTTATTTGGGCAACCGCTCTCTATCTTGTTAGTGGTTTACTGTAACGTATTCACTAAAAACGCTCAGGATACTAGTTTTTATTAAAAATCAAGAGTTAAAGTAATACACTTAATAGAATAGTATCCTATATAGATTGTGCAACATTAAAATACACTTTTTTTAAGCTGAACTAATTTTGATATTAGATCAGCTTTTATTTATGTTTAAAGACCTGCTCTATTTGTAAAAAAGCGTCTCTACTTATTGTAGAAACGCCCCCCGTTAGTTGAAGAAGAAATAGTCATTCTCCCCTTTGATGAAAAGCCTCTTATGTTTAAAATTGGTTATAATTTTATTCCATTCTTTCTAGATAACCATTTCTTCAAATTGGCTTAAGGATTCAATATTATCGTTTATAACTGATTGATAAATATCTATACTAAAAAATGCCTTGCGATATTTAGGATGACTATGCAATTGTTTTTTTAATTCCAATATTGATTTTCTTTTAATGTCATCAAGTTGAATTTTTATTTCTTCTACATCATTTTGTTTTTTCTTAACTTCTTCTGAACCAATAGCCCAAATATCAATTTTCCATTGGTGTCCAAATAAGTTTGTATGTACTCCCCAATATAGCCCATTTGGTAAATGTGGTGTTTTCCCAATTAACTCATTTCTAAAACTCATTTTTGTTGGTTTTAATTTAATTGAAATTTCTTTCCCTAACTCAAAAAAATTGTCATTATTACTTGTGTCTGTTTCAAGGTAAATATCTAAATCTCTCCACGTCATCAACTTTAACGAATAACTACCACTTACTTTAGGATTACCGTACTTTTTTAAGGCATCGTACAATCCTAATTTGTATAGAATTTCGTTTGCCTCGTCTAATATATCTGAGTTCAATTTTTCTAAATCTATACTCAAGCTAACACCTCCAATGAATTTCTAGTATTTGTAACGGGTTTGAAATTTTTCGTATGTCAGTTATTTGAATAAGTAAGGATTTTAATCATTTAATTAGCACCCAGAATTGCACATATCTATGTATTCTAGTAGTTGAGATAATAATCCTTCTTCAAGTAAAGCCCCCGTTAGCCATCCATGTAGCGCAAAAACCAGCACTACACCACAGAAAATGAAAGATGATTAAGTTCTTTCATGGGAGTTTAATAAGAAAAGCAAATCTAATAAAGAATAGTACATACTTATGATACGGTTCACCTTAATGTAGTTAGTTTCCATTTTCTATATAAATATCCTTACCAGCTATTCATAGCTATTTTCACCCAGACAACGTATAATAAGAGAAGCAGAAGAAGAATTCATTTTTCCTCTAGTTAAAAAAAGAGGTGCAATTACTTGAAACAGTTTGAAAAAGCATTACCTGAGCAGTATGAAACATTAAAAAAACAGGCCAATTATACGTCTAGCTGGCGAGAGCGTTTAGACGCAGTCGAAATGTTATCGGCTTATCAACATGACAAAATCATAGATTTATTAAAAAATCGTATGCAGCATGATACTGTCAACAAGGTGCAATTAGCAGCCTATGAAGCACTCGCGGCGTTTGGTGAGGACGTAGAGAAGCCATCACCTGCACGTTTTGATATTATCAAAGGCACAGACAAAATTTTCCTGCGGGTGAAAAAGAGCTTGCCGAAGGACCATACAGTGGTAGACTTTGCGGATAAACTAAAACGTATGCGTTTAGATGTCTTTGATGCGTATGAAGGCGACAAAGGTGTAGAATTTATGAACTGGTTAGAGGAACGTTGGGCAAAACTATAATCAGTAGTTTTGCGATTTATGAAGGAAAGTCATTCTCTCCGCTTGTGGAGGGAATGGCTTTTTCTTATCTTACGCTGCGGTTCATCGAAAACTAATATTAAATTGTATTACTTCTTTTCTTTGATCATCCGTCTTTATTGTTTAATGATAAAACAAACACCTTATTAAACTAACCTGCTTCGTTAGTTTAAGAGCATTTATTCACAAACTTATACTCCTTGTTTCATTTTGGAGAGTGTTAGAGAAATACAAAGTTCTAAAAACTAACTGTATTTTTTAGTTTAAGAACCTTTTTATACTTTATATAGCAAGCTATTCTCCAAGGAATTAAATAACAAGTAGCAGCATAATTAAACCATCATTTCGTATTTCATAATCTGACCATAAAATAAGAGGAATAGAAAAACCCACTCCTAAAAAAATTGCTATAGATAATTGAAGGTATGTGACGTGCACAGAAGCGTTTAGAAAAAATGAAAATCCTGGTGTTAAAAATAGAAGGGGAAGAATTATTCGCCCTCCTCTGCCTTTGGTTGGTTTGTACATAGAACGGATTCTGCGAACTAAAATGAACAATCCAAAAATAATGATAAATGCTTATTTGAACAAGCAATACATAGCGTATGCGTTGGAACTCAATATGTTAAAAAATATGCAAGTGAAGTGATTTCTAAAGAGGATGTAGCAAATAGAATTAGAAATTTTTTGAGGCAGGATGAACAACAATCAGGCGCTATTATGGGTTAATAAAAAATCCCAATTTCTCAATTTGAATACTAGGAAATCGGGATTTTATTTGATGTAACAGTTCGATCTGCTTTTAAATCGCTTTGTTGTGTGCAATATTCAATCAATTTTAATCATCGTTTATAAATTTGAGCGCTTAGCTGGCCATGAACCTTGTAGTTTACGAAGTTGTACAATTTGTCCTGTATGATAAGCGTCATGCAAAAGGATATTTAGATATTGTTGCCAAACTGGAAGAGAAGGACTAGGTTGATCCAATACTGCTTCTTGAAAGGATGCTAATGAAGATTTTAAGGCATCATGTACGTGAAGCGTTCGCTTCACTGTTTCTTGCCAAGCATCTTCATCATTAGCTTCACCTTGGATAAACGTTTCATCATTTTTTTGTGGAGCAACAAATGTGTCATCTTTATATAAGCGAGAAAGTAAGCGCTCTTTAAAGGTTAGTAAATGGTTTGCATTTTCCCAAATCGTATTAGAGGCCTTTCCTTCTGGTTGCCAACATGCTTGTGCAGCAGTGAGATTCTTTAATGCTTCTGATAACGGTGGGTACCATTCTTCTTCGTAAAAAACTTGATTGACTCCATTTTGCAAGAGTCCTTTTTTACTCATTTGGATCGCCTCCTTTTTTGTAACTCTCTAAACATTACTTACTATTAATTTATCAAATTTTTCGAAAATAGTACATAGGAGTGAAAATATACATGGTCTTTATATTTGTGTAGCCTGAACTTTAATTAACGATCTTCCACAATCGGGCGTATTTCTTTAATAAAGAGATGCGTATTTTTAATTAAAGTGCCATATTCTTGAATAATCGATTAGACTGTATAGCAACTTGCGCCGTTAGTAAAACGTATCGATCAAGAACCCCCTTGTTACCAAGCAATGGTTATTAAGTCAGGTTCAACGAATTCTATTACAAATTTAGGTGATGGGCAAAATACATACTGTTGATAGGCATCTTCTGCTGCTAAATGAATAATATTTTCAATAATCCCAGAAGTCTAGACTTACCCATTCAATTATGGGGATGCTCGCTATAAATTCAGTTTTCATTTTTTCCTTTTCTTCAACATCTAACATCCTAATACTTTCTTTAGTTGAGAACGGCTCCAACATCCAATCTAATTGCATCTGTAATTCATTATTTCTTTCTCTTTTTACTTTTGCAAGAGAAACTCTAATCTTATTTTCCGATCATTCGTGTCCATTGTCCACCTTCTCTTCTTACTTTTTCCTGCAATGATAACTGACTTTTTCTGTTTTACATCCGTTTAAAGAAAAAAGAGCTGCCTTCGCAACTCAATGATCTTTAATTAATGCAATAAGAAACTAGAATTTAATCTAATTTTTTTACAAATAAAACTCTGTCTTGATTTGGTCCGTCATATTCTGTATTTATTGACAGATCATCAACACTTCTATCTCCATCTTCAATTTCAAAACCCATCTTGGTATGATAGGCAATCGAAACTTTGTTGACAGGTGACGTTACACATCGAACAATACTTCGATTATTTTGCTTTACCACATTAAAAAATTCATTGTATAAATGGTTTCCAATATTATGCTTTCTGTATTCAGGATGAACTCCAACGAAATGAATATACGCCTCATTTGCATGAGTTTGAGAAAGGAATCCTATTAGAAAACCAACAAGTTTACCATCCTTTTCTGCAATGAAACTTGTTTGTGTAAAATGGTCGAAGAATAACTTTGGTAACATATCAGACATATTCCTGCCACCCCACCACTCATTGATTAGAGGTGAAATTACATAGTAGTCTGAACCTTTAACTGAACGAATTTCCATCTTAATCCCCCTCGTATATTAGTAGTAAGAGCTCTTTCCGATAGAATTTCCAGTTGATCCGGACAACTGGGGAATCTGTTGGATTTCCTATAGGAGATAG
>NZ_JBNNVB010000046.1:0-20583 GCF_050280325.1 Lysinibacillus sp. NPDC093216
CGTCGCTACCATTATACCGAATTTGGGGAGGTGCCCGTTTTTTATTGTTTCAGAACCCCTGATGCTAAAGGGATTAGAATTATGAAATTAACTCAAACATATAAAAATTGAATTAAATTATTTCGGTAAAATGCCTTGATTGTTCATCTAATGCCTCCGCTGCAGATGCAATTTCGGCAAAATCATTCGTTGTTACATTAATTTGACCATTTGTTTTTTCAACTTTTTCAGCTATACGCGTGATACTTTCAGTGACTTGTCCAATCTCTCGCTCAATGCCCTCAACATTATCTTTTACTTCTGAAATAGATTGCTCTACCCTTTTGGAAAGCTTTCTAACCTCTTTTGCTACAACATCAAAACCTCGTCCATACTCACCGGCTCTTGCTGCTTCAATAGCTGCATTTAGTGCAAGTAAGTTTGTCTGAGAAGCAATTTCTTGAATGGTTTTCACAATCCCTTTAATAGATTCAGCTTGCTTCTGTAGCTGCGCAAGATTTCTTACATTATCAGCAGACTCTTGTGAAACCTCTTTCACTGTTTCCAGTAAATCCTTGCTATTTTGAATGCCCGCCTCCGAACGACTATGAAGCTCTTTAGACATAACCTTTAATGTATCAGCTACACTAACAATTTCATTTTGGCGTTCTGTAATATTTGTTGCAATTTTCGATACGCCAATCACCTTTTTTGAATTAATAGCAAAGACAGGCATATAAGTGGCCTCAAGCCAAATTCTATTTCCACTTGCATCCATTCTTTCGATTTTATCCTGATAGCTATTGCCAGCAGCTAAATTTCGCCAAAACTTTCCGTATTCTATACTATTCGCAAATTCCGGTAAACAAAAATCTTTATGATCTTTTCCTATCATTTCTTCAACTTTATAGCCTAATGTTTTAGCAAAAAGTTCATTTACATAGGCAACTTTATGCTCCATATCAAAACGGATAATGGCTATATTTCGTTCAATTGCCAGCACTACTTGATCATCAGTAACTTCTGTATCTATTGTCTGCATAATCTACACCTCTTTCATTGTATTAGCGAACTAAACTTTTTATGGTAATGAATCCTATAAAAAAACTTATAAAGATTATTTATTGCAGAAAAAACATGGGCGTATTACCCATGTTTTTTTAATAAATGTAATACTTCTTCCGATGTAGTAGCTACATGAACAAGTGACTTTTGCTCAGTTCGTATAAAACCTTCTTCAAGCATTTTCTGAAGTTGTTGTAAAAGCGCATCATAAAAATTATTTATATTATATAAAATTACAGGTTTTTCATGTAGTCCAATTTGTGCCCACGTAAACACTTCAAAATATTCGTCCATTGTCCCACCACCACCTGGTAAAGCTATAAAAGCATCTGCTAACTCTACCATTTTGGCTTTACGTACATGCATAGACTCAACAAAATGAATCTCTGTTAACGAGGCATGTGCTACTTCCCGCTGCTGTAAATGAGTTGGCATCACGCCAATAACATCTCCTCCAGCTTCTAATACTGCATCTGCAACTTTCCCCATTAGTCCTGTTTTCGAGCCACCATAAACGACACCATGACCATTTTGAGCTAATACAGTTCCTAACTCGGCTGCTTTCTCTGCATAAATTGGGTTTATGCCTAAGCCAGAACCGCAATACACCGCTATTCTTATAACAATCCCTCCTACTCAAAAGACGTGACACAATAGGTTACATATTGTCTCACGTCTTTTGATCATTTATTTTCTTCAATTACTTGTTTCTGCACGTCGCTGCACTTTCGGCCAGAACGCCAAAATTTATCTTCCTAATCGTTTTAGAAATATAAGCTTTAATACACCTTTTATTTACGTAAATGGCTTGTTTGTTTTAGCATATGACTGATGCGGCTCACAATTGATTCAATTGCGTCAGGATTTTTTAATAAATCATAATCATTAATATCTAAACGTAGAACTGGGCATGAATTAAAATTATTGATCCAGTTCTCATAGCGGTCATGCATTTCAATCCAATAATCATTCGGTGTTTGTTGCTCCATTGTACGTCCACGCTCTTGAATACGACCGATTACAGCATCAATTGGCCCCTCTAGATAGACAAGTAAATCTGGATGAGGGAAGTAAGGTGTCATCACCATCGCATCAAATAAATTTGTATACGTCTCGTAATCTGTTGGGCTCATTGTACCTTTGTCATAGTGCATCTTAGCAAAAATGCCTGTATCTTCGTAGATGGAGCGATCTTGAATAAACCCGCCTCCATATTCAAAGATTCGTTTCTGCTCCTTAAAACGCTCCGCTAAAAAATACACCTGTAAATGGAAGCTCCATTTTTCAAAGTCCTCATAAAATTTATCTAAATATGGGTTAGTATCCACCTTTTCAAATGAAGTACGGAAATTTAACGCCTCTGCCAACGCCTTTGTCATTGTTGACTTCCCTACTCCAACCGTACCAGCAATTGTAATGACCGTTTGTGGAGGAATACCATATTTCTCTCTCAAATTCATTGTTGCATGCTCCTTTGTTGTAACGTGTCCTTTATTGTTTGTAATACATATTTCAAATCATTTGAATTTTTTACGAAATCAAGTTGATCACCATTAAATCGAATAACAGGAATTTCGGGATGCATGTTCTCAAAATGCTCGATAAAGGAATGATAATCTGCCACTAGTTGCTCCATGTAATCTCGTGAAATCATTTTTTCAAATTCACGACCACGCATCGCAATACGTTTCATCAGCGTATCAACACTGGCATGTAAATAAACAACTACATTTGGAACAGGCATATCTTTCGTTAATATTTTATAAATTTCTTCGTATTTATCATACTCAGTTGGTAGCAATGTACGCTTGGCAAATATTAAATTTTTAAAAATGTGGTAGTCTGCTACAACAGGTTTATCATGCATTAAACGAAATCTTTTTATATCTGATAATTGTTTATAGCGATTACATAGGAAGAACATTTCCGTCTGGAAACTCCATTCCTCTATATTTTCATAAAACTTATTTAGAAAAGGGTTTTCGTCTACTATTTCTTTTAATAGATGGTAATTAAATGTTGTTGCAAGCTCTTTAGATAAAGAGGTTTTACCAACACCAATCGGACCTTCTACCGTAACAAATGGAATCGTCACCAGAAGCTCCTCCTTTATGTTCTATGGATTCTATCGTCAATTGCCCCGTTCTCGAGGTTTGTATAATTATATCAATTATGCCTCGGCATAATTGCGTCCAGAGGCTTAGGAAATAAATCAGTGCTTTTCATTGTATCATAGTGAGAAAGTGAAAAACAGAACCAAACTATTGCTCTATTAAAATAGGAGGCCAAAACCAATTCTTTGACATCCGCTGAAATAAATAAAAAAATAGACCCACTCAAAGTGGATCTATCGTTACCCTTATAATTTAACTCGCTGTAAACGCAGTGCATTTAAAACGACAGATACGGAACTAAATGCCATCGCTGCACCTGCTACCCATGGAGCTAGTAAACCGATTGCGGCAATTGGAATACCTAATGAATTGTAAGCAAATGCCCAGAATAAGTTTTGTTTAATGTTGCGCATTGTTTTACGACTCATGATGATAGCATCCGCAATACTGTTTAAATCGCCACGAATTAGCGTAATATCCGCTGCTTCCATGGCCACGTCTGTACCGGTACCAATCGCCATTCCTATATTCGCTGTCGCAAGTGCTGGTGCATCGTTAATGCCATCACCAACCATCGCTACTTTTTTACCTGTAGCTTGCAGTTTTTTCACTTCATTCGCTTTGCCTTCTGGAAGAACTTCAGCAATCACATGATTCACACCAACTTCTGCTCCAATAGCTTGTGCTGTACGTTCATTATCACCAGTCATCATAATAACGGTAATGCCCATTTCTTGTAGACGACTAACCGCTTCTTTTGAAGTATCCTTCACTGTATCAGCAACCGCTACTAGGCCAGCATACTGACCGTTAATTGCAGCTAACATGGCCGTTTTACCGTTTTCCTCTAATTGTTCCATTGTTGGTAGGATATCATCAATATGAATACCGTATTGTTGCATCAATTTACGTGTACCGATGACAACGCCTTGACCAGAGACAGTCGCTTGCACACCGTAACCTGGTATTGCTTCAAAGAATTGAACATCTCCTAGATTAATACCGCGATCAGCAATTCCTTGAACAATTGCCTCTGCTAACGGATGCTCTGATTGCTTCTCAGCCGCACCAATTAACGATAAAAAGCGTGCTTCGTCTTGATTTGCCGCTAGCACAACATCCGTTAATACGGGTTTGCCGTGTGTTACAGTACCTGTTTTATCAACAACTACTGTATCAATGCTTTGCGTTTGCTCTAAATGCTCCCCACCTTTAAATAAAATACCGAATTCCGCCGCACGACCAGAGCCCGCCATAATAGACGTTGGCGTTGCTAATCCAAGCGCGCATGGACAAGCGATAACGAGAACTGCAATTAATACTTCAAGTGCTGGCGTAAATTCACCAGGTCGTACCCAAATAATCCAAATTAAAAACGTGACAAGCGCAATGCCAACAACGATTGGTACAAAGACGCCCGAAATTTGGTCTGCTAAACGCTGGATTGGCGCTTTGGAGCCTTGTGCATCTTCTACAACTTTAATAATTTGAGCTAAGGCTGTATCGCGACCGACTTTAGTCGCTGTCATTTTAATAAAGCCATTTTTATTAATAGTAGAACCGAATAATAAATCACCTTGCTTTTTATCAACAGGTAAACTTTCCCCTGTTAACATCGATTCATCTACAGCTGTCGTTCCTTCTAATACCTCACCATCAACAGGAATTTTTTCACCAGGCTTCACTAAAATAATGTCACCAATGACTACTTCTTCTAACGGTACCTCTTTCTCTACACCGGCACGAACAACGATGGCCGTTTTTGCCTGAAGGCCCATTAATTTTTTGATTGCTTCAGATGAGCGACCTTTTGCTTTTGCCTCAAATAATTTACCTAATAAAATTAAAGTAATTAATACGGCACTCGTTTCAAAATATAGGTGAGGGGCATGATGTGACCCCGCAGTAATAATTGCTTGATATACGCTATAAAAATACGCCGCAGATGTTCCCATTACTACAAGTACATCCATATTGGCACTACCATTGCGTAAAGCTTTATAGGCTCCCACATAAAATTGCTTCCCAATGATAAATTGAACAGGAGTAGCCAACACCATTTGTACCCACGGATTCATTAAAAATTCAGGGACATATAAAAATGATGTAAATGAAAAATGTCCTACCATCGTCCACAGTAATGGTAATGAAAGAATGGCCGATAAAATAAATTTTTTCTGCTGTTGTTTAATGGCCTGTTCACGATGATCCGCAGTTTCTCGCTCATCTACTTTTTGATGAGCCTCATATCCTAATTTCTCAACTTTTGCAATGATATCTGCAATCGCCACCTCAGATGGATTAAATTCAATAGTAGCTTTTTCGAGTGCTAAGTTAACGTTCGCAGAGGATACACCTGCTAGTTTATTTAAACCCTTCTCTATACGTGTAGCACAGGCTGCACATGTCATGCCTGTAATGTTGAATTCCGCTTTTTGTTTCACGATACCATAACCAAGTGCTTCAATTTTCTTTTCAAAATCTTCTTCATTTAATTTTGTCGAATCATATTTAATGGATGATTTTTCAAGAGCTAAATTAACTGTCGCTTGTTCTACACCATCCATTTTATTTAAACCTTTTTCTATACGAGTAGCACAGGCTGCACATGTCATACCTGTAATTTGCAAATTCGCTTCTTTTATTTCCGAACTCATGATCATTTCTCCTCTCTATATACCAACCAGGGGTATATAAAACTGAAAATAAGAGAGTGCTACAAGAGCACCCTACTTATATTATTTAACGTCATAGCCTTGATCGTCGATTGCTTCTTTAATTTGGTCTAGAGATACTTGTGTTTCGTCAAATGCTACATCTACTAAACCATCAGCTAAGTTTACTTTTACTTGTTCAACGCCAGCTAATGCTCCAACACTTTTTTCCACTGAGTTTACACAATGTCCACATGACATTCCTTGTACGTTTAAAGCTACGTTTTGCATAAAATATCTCTCCTTTAATTTAGATACTATATAGGGGTATATATTTATTAAAAAATTTTACTTCTTCATTAATTTTTGGATAGTCACTACTAATTCGTCTAACACTGCTTCATCACCTTCTGATAGGCGATCTACTACACATCCCTTTAAATGACCTTCTAATAATATCTTCGCTACGCTATTTAAAGCAGACTGCGTGGCAGACAGTTGCGTAATAATATCATCACAGTAAACGTCTTTTTCAATCATCCCTTTAATACCTCGGATTTGACCTTCAACTCGATTCAAACGAGTCGTTAAATCTTTTTTTACGCGTTCAGGGTGATGGCTTTTTCGACACGACGTAGCTTCCTCTGTATGACAAGCATCCTCTTTCACTATATCCTCCATTAAATGCACCTCCTACTTCATAATCATCATACTATACCCACGAAGGGTATGTAAAGCTAAAAATTTTTTAATTTAGTTAATGATGATGGTGGTGATGATTCGACTGCTCATTTTTTATTGTACACAAAATTGAATTATCGTGCTTGTGCGCTACTGTTTCCAATTGAATCGTTACATGCTTTATGCCCTTATGCTCAAGATTATGTTCAATTTCTCGTAATATATTCTCACTATCCGCAATTATTAGGTGATCATCAACAACTGCATGACATGAAAGTGCATTTGCTCCACTTGTTATTGTCCAAATGTGTAAATCATGAATGCTATGAACGCCGTTTGTTTGTACAATAGTTTGTATGATCTCTTGAACATCAACGTTTGAAGGTGTTCCTTCCATTAGAACATGGATAGCAGCCTTCGTTACATAGTATCCGCTTCGCAATACTAATGCGGCAACAATAACACTCGCAAGTGGATCAGCCCAACCCCAACCAAAGAACATCATTAATAGTGCGGCAACGATGGCTCCTACAGATCCAAGCATATCACTTAATACGTGTAAATAAGCTCCACGCATATTTAAATTATCTTTTGTATCACTGCCGCGCATCATAATCCAAGCTACCAAAATATTTACCAAAAGACCGATTGTACTAATAATCAACATGCCTGTTGTTGCCACTTCTGGTGGATTTGCAAAACGTTCTATTGCTTCATAGAAAATGAATAAAGCAATTAAAATTAAAGTCACACCATTTAATACTGCTGCTAAAATTTCAAATCGTTTATAACCGTATGTTTTACTATAGCTTGCTGCCTTTTCTCCAAACATAAAAGCAAGTAAGGCTATCGCTAATGAAATGGAGTCACTTAACATATGTCCTGCATCTGATAAAAGAGCCAAACTATTAGTTAAATAGCCACCAATTGCTTCAACAATCATATAACTCGTAATAATAATAAATGATAGTATTAATATCTTTTTATTTGCGCCATGTGTATGGCCATGATCATGATTATGTCCCATGTTTTATCCCTCCATTAACTCTAGTTATGTGCAGCATGCTCAATAGCTTGCTTCAATAAATTCATAATGTGATCATCATCTGTTGAATAATATAAGGTTGTGCCCTCTCTTCTATATTTCACTAACCGTAAATTTTTCAAAAAACGTAACTGATGTGAAACTGTTGATTGACCTAAATCTAAAATTTCAGCAATGTCGTTGACTGAATGTTCATCCGTACATAATAAATTTAAAATGCGAATTCTTGTCGGATCACTTAATGCTTTAAATGTTTGAGACACGACGAATAGCGTTTCTTCATCTAAATGTTGCTCTTTGTTAATCTGAACCTCTGTATTTTGTAATTTTTCATCCATTTAGTTTACCCCTAACCTTTTTATATTTATATATGAGCATGTATTCATATATAAATATAAATGGTTGTATTGGAAATGTCAACGTTTTAACTTCTTACTACTTAATCCGGCCAATTATGCCGAGACATATTTGATAGTAGCAATTGTCAATTAAGCAAGATACACTAAGTGATAAGGAGAGATCATAGTGGATATTTTTGAAACAGACCGATTGTTTATGAACAGTGCACTGGAAGAAGCTAAGAAAGCAGCTTTACTTGGAGAAGTGCCAATAGGAGCTGTGCTTGTATACGATGGAGAGATTATTGCACGGGCTCATAATTTACGAGAAACAACACAAAATGCAACGACGCACGCTGAATTAATGGTTATTCAAGAGGCTTGTAAAAAAATAGGTAGCTGGCGCCTTGAAAAAACAACACTCTATGTGACACTTGAACCTTGCCCTATGTGTGCAGGTGCAATTTTGCAATCTCGTGTGCCACGTGTCGTATATGGTGCAAGAGATATAAAAGCAGGTTGTGTAGATTCACTCTATCGGTTATTAAACGATGCGCGCTTTAACCATGAATGTGAAGTAGCGGAAGGAATTTTAGCTGAGGAATGTGGACAAATCTTAACCGATTTTTTCCGAGCTTTACGCGAACGGAAAAAGGCTGAGAAAAAGGCGCGACAAGCGTTAGTTGTTGAAAATGAAGAATTTTAAAAATTTCACATACAAAGAAGGTGTCTCAGATTGAGGCACCTTCTTTTCTATGATTAGGGGATAGCATATATATGAAATATGTCGTAATAGCGACAACATATTCATAACAATAATGTTTTTAAATACGCAATCTAAAGAAATGGAAAAAGCGATATAGCAAGTACATTACTGGCTAACCTAAAGAAAAATTTCAATACAGATAAACCATTGACATGCATAAACTGAAAAGGGAAAATATAACTAGTAATAATTTAATTTAAAAGGGAATTAACAGGGAGGTAATGTTTTAATGCCTATTTTTGATAGAGTGAAGTTCGATGGTTTACGCTCACGCGATTGGTTAATCTACAAGCATCCGAATGAAAAGCTAGTGTTAGGTACTACACTTATCGTCAACGAAGGTCAAGTAGCCATTTTTGTAAAGGGTGGGCAAATATGTGATGTATTTAATTCAGGCACACATGTTTTATCAACCAATAACTTACCATTACTTCATCATGTTGTGAATTTTGCTTATGGAGGGGATACACCTTTTTCAGCAGAAATCTACTTTATAAATCTAACGGTAAAATTAGATTTATATTGGGGAACCTCTGATCCTATTCAACTAATTGACCCGAAATACTTTGTAAAATTACGTATACGAGCATTTGGACAATTGGCTCTTCGCCTTGATGACTATTTATTATTCTTTACAGAAGTTATAGGCTCTATGAATAAAGATGATATTGTTAGTTTCGAAAAAGTACAAGATTACTTTAAAGGTTCTCTTATTACATCCATAAAAACTGAACTTGCAAATAAAATTATTAATGAGAAAATCTCTGCACTAGAAATAACAACAGAGCTTCATAATATTTCAAATAGTTTAAAAGAAAAAATATCTGAAGAATTCAATGCGTATGGTTTTATAATGGCCCATTTCCATATTCAATCAATTAATTTCCCAGAGGAAGATTTCGATAAAATAAATGAAATTTTACAAGATAAAGCTAAGTTCGAAATTATGGGTGACAATCGTTATGTAACACAACGTAGCTTTGATATATATGAATCTGCTGCATCAAATGAGAATGGAGTAGCTGGATTATTTGCTACAAGTGGAGTTGGATTAGGCGTAGGGCAAGGTATGGTGACTATGATGAATCAACAAGTACAACAGCCTAACAATAATGTTACACATAAAATATGTCCTTCTTGCCACGGTAACATTTTGTCTACTAGTAAGTTTTGCAATTTATGCGGTGAAAATTTAACGCTAAAGGTCATTACATGTCATTCTTGTCAGAGTGAAAACGAAGAATCATCAAAATTCTGTTCTTCTTGTGGAACTAGTTTACACAAGCCTGTTTGTTCATGTGGACAAGAACTAGACGTTACTTCGAAATTTTGTAATAACTGCGGTGCTCCAGTCGAATCAATTCAATAGATAATCATAACAGTGTAATTAAAAACAATACATCGGAAAATGTAAATTAAACAAATACCATTAATCAGGAGATATCGACATGAAAAATATCGAATGTCCACAATGTGGTGCAGCAGCTGATGTCACATTAGCTCAATGTAAATATTGTGGTGAAAAATTCAATTTCCAAAAAGAACAGCAAACTGTGCAACAACCAGTCTATCAACAGCAATCACAGCCTGTATATCAAACACAGCCTCAATATTCAGCTCCTATGTATGATGGCATCGACCCTTCTTGGCCAATAAAAAATAAAACGGTCGCAGGGGTACTTGCTATCTTTTTAGGTGGAATCGGAATCCATAAATTTTATTTAGGGAAAATTGGACAAGGTATATTGTACCTCATCTTCTTCTGGACATATATTCCAGCCTTTATAGGTTTTATAGAGGGCGTTATTTACTTACTTTCTAATGAACATAATTTCTCTGTGAAACATCGAGTTCGACCTCGCTAACCTACTTTTAAAAAAGAAAAACTACTGTTGAGATGAAATTTTTCAACAGTAGTTTTTCTTTTATTTATCGACTCAATTTACTTTGGCGCGATTACTTCTTTTCCGCCCATATATGGTCTTAATACCTCAGGAATCACTACGCTTCCGTCGGCTTGAGTCTGCCGCTTCGCTTTCGACTCAGTTTATTTCGGCGCAATTACTTCTTTTCCGCCCATATACGGTCTTAATACTTCTGGAATCACTACGCTTCCATCTTGTTGCTGATAGTTTTCTAGGATTGCTGCTACTGTACGACCGATTGCGAGACCTGAACCGTTTAATGTGTGTACATACTCCGGTTTTGCATTTGGTTCACGACGGAAGCGAATATTTGCTCGGCGTGCTTGGAAATCTTCAAAGTTAGAGCATGAAGAGATTTCGCGGTACATATTTTGAGCTGGAATCCAAACCTCTAAGTCGTACTTTTTCGCTGCAGTAAAACCTAAATCAGCTGTACACATTTTTAGTTTGCGGTATGGTAATCCTAATAATTGCAGTACTTTTTCTGCATGACCTGTTAAAAGTTCTAGCTGTTCATAAGATTCTTCTGGTTTTACAAAGCGTACTAATTCTACTTTGTTGAATTGGTGTTGGCGAATTAAACCACGTGTATCGCGACCTGCAGAACCTGCTTCTGAACGGAAGCATGCACTATATGCCGCAAAGCCATGTGGTAATGCTTCAGCTGTTAAAATTTCATCACGATAGAAGTTTGTCACAGGTACTTCTGCTGTTGGAATCATGAAATAATCTGTGTCATCTAATTTAAAGACATCTTCTTCAAATTTAGGTAGTTGTCCTGTACCTGTTAAGCTATCACGATTGACAATTACAGGTGGTAGCATTTCTTCATAACCATGCTCTTCCGCATGTAAGTCCATCATAAACGTCATTAATGCACGTTCTAAACGAGCACCAAGGCCACGATAGAATAAGAAACGACTACCAGTCACTTTTGCACCACGTTCAAAGTCTACAATTTTTAAATCTGTAGCGATATCCCAGTGTGCTTTAATGTCGAAATCAAATGTTGGAATCTCACCCCAAGTATATTCCTCTACATTATCGTCCTCTGTTGTGCCAACTGGTACAGATGCATGTGGAATGTTTGGTAAACGCATCATCATATCTTTAAAGCGTTCTTCTACATCATTTAATTGGACATCTAGCTCTTTAATTTCATCGCCAACTTGACGCATACGTGCAATCACTTCATCCGCATTTTCTTTATTACGCTTCATGATAGAAATTTGCTCAGATACTTTATTACGTTCAGCTTTAAGTTCTTCTGTTTTTGCAATTAATTCACGACGCTTTGCATCTAATTGTTCAAAGTCATCTAAGTTTCCTAAATCCTCATTACGTGTTAATAGCATTTCTTTAATTTCCGCGAAATTGTCGCGCACGCGTTTAATATCTAACATCGTCATACCTCCAGTAGATTCTTAATGATGGGAAAATATTTAGTAGAAAACACAAAAAAGCCCTCATCCCCAAAAAGGGACGAGAGCTACCCGCGTTGCCACCCTAATTGATTAGACACTTTGTACTTAGTCTAATCCACTTATCTCATAACGGCATTTCAGCCGGCGACAGCCTACTTCATTAACTTCGACTGCGCAACTCCAGGACGGATTCACAAGTGCCTTTATCAGCTTCCACCACCCGCTGACTCTCTAAAAAAAACGTGCTTGCTACTACTTCCCATCATCGTGTTCAGTTATTTAAATTTTATCCATACTGTACTATATGAAGTGAAATTTTGCAAGTCATACCATAGAAGATACAAAATATTCAAGAATTCGTGCATCTGATGTTAATTCAGGATGGAAGGAACATCCTAATAAATGATCGTCTTTCGCTAACACGATTTTCCCGTCATGCTCTGCTAATATTTCAACACCTTCACCTACGGAAACAATATGTGGCGCACGTATAAAGACAGCCGGAATGGCAGCACCTATTTCAGGTATGTCGAGCTTAACCTCAAAACTATCTACCTGGCGTCCATAAGAATTCCGTGCAACTACCACATCCATTACAGCTAAATGTGACTCATAATCTACTAATTCCTTTGCCAATAAAATCAATCCTGCACATGTTCCAAACATCGGTAAACCTTGCTTTGCAAGTGTGCGGATTGGCTCTAATAGCTCATAGCGATTCAGTAATTTCCGCATCGTTGTGCTTTCTCCACCAGGCAAGACAAGTCCATCAAGCTTCTCTAAATCAGCTCTTTGTTTTACTAAGACCGCTTCGCATCCAAGAAACTCTAACATTTGCACATGCTCTCGTACCGCTCCCTGTAATGCTAAAACACCGATTCGCTTCATCTTACCAGCCTCGCTCTTGCATACGCTCATTTTGACTAAGCTGTGCAATATCGATGCCTTTCATCGGAACACCTAGCTCTTTTGAAATTTCAGCAATTAGCTTGTAGTCCTTATAATGCGTAGTAGCCTCAACAATTGCACGAGCAAATTTCTCTGGGTTTTCTGATTTAAAAATACCAGAACCAACAAATACACCGTCAGCTCCAAGCTCCATCATTAATGCTGCATCAGCAGGTGTAGCAACTCCACCTGCTGCAAAATTCACTACTGGTAAACGGCCAAGACGCTTAATTTCTCTTAATAATTCAAAAGGAGCACCAAGCAATTTAGCTTCTGTCATTAATTCATCCTCTGTCATACCAACTACCTTACGTACTTGCGCATTCACTTTACGCATATGACGAACTGCCTCTACAATATTACCTGTCCCCGGTTCCCCTTTAGTTCGTAACATGGAAGCACCCTCACCTATGCGTCGAGCGGCTTCACCTAAATCACGACAGCCACAAACAAAGGGCACTTTGTAATCACTTTTTAATAAATGAAACTCTTCATCTGCTGGAGTTAATACTTCACTTTCATCAATATAATCGACACCCATTGCTTCTAACACTCTTGCTTCTACAATATGTCCAATACGTGCTTTAGCCATGACAGGAATGGATACTGCCCCCAATACCTCCTCGACAATACGAGGATCAGCCATACGTGCAACTCCCCCCGCCTTGCGAATGTCTGATGGTACTCGTTCTAATGCCATGACAGCTACAGCTCCTGCCGCTTCCGCAATTTTCGCTTGTTCTGCATTAATGACATCCATAATGACGCCACCCTTTTGCATTTCCGCCATCCCGCGCTTAACTAATTCTGTACCTGTTTGTTTCATGATTTCTAACCTCCACCTTTATGATGAAATTTAGTATAATTGAAATTGACCATATAAAAATATCCAGTTTATAAAATAATCGTAAGGTCAGGAGAATTAATGCACATGGACATGCTATTATTTCAACTAGAAAAAAATGGTGGGAAACCGCTCTACGATCAGCTTTATAGCGGCATTAAAGAAGCTATTATTACAAAAAAAATAGCAGTAGGAGAAAAATTACCATCAAAAAGAAAATTAGCCGATTTTTTGAATATTTCACAAACAACAATTGAAATTGCATATGCACAGCTACTTGCTGAAGGGTATATTATGTCTAAATCCCGTGTCGGTTATTTTGTAGAGGAAATTGACGAGCTTCCGTATATTCAGCAGGAAACAATAACTTCCTTAAACGAACAACCTAAGAAAAAATTGTACAAGATAGATTTTAATCCTGGTTCCATCGATATTGATGCCTTCCCTTTTCAAACATGGCGGAAATATGCGAAAGAGCTCTTTGATGATGCCTCAAAGGAATTATTATTAACAGGTGAGCCTCAGGGAGAACGATCTTTGCGAACGGAGATTGCTAATTATTTATTTCAATCACGCGGGGTTGTTTGTAGTCCCGAGCAAATTGTCATCGGTTCAGGAACAGAACAGCTTCTACCAATGATTTTGCGACTCTTTAGTGACAATACTTGTTTTGCCCTTGAAAACCCTGGATATCCAGCTGTGCATCGTATGTTTTCCCAGCATAAACGAAAAGTCTATCCAATTGCGGTCGATGATGAAGGAATTGTCATTCATGAGCTCGAAAAAACTAGCGCTGACGTTGTTTATATCACGCCATCTCACCAATTCCCTACAGGAGCAGTATTATCGGCTACAAGACGTGCACAGGCTTTAAATTGGGCCTCACAAAGCTCCTCTCGATACATTATTGAAGATGATTATGATTCTGAATTTCGTTATACTGGAAAACCAATTCCTGCACTTCATGCATTAGATCGAAATGATAAAGTAATTTATATGAGTACATTTACAAAATCATTAATGCCGTCCTTGCGCGTCGCTTATTTTGTACTTCCACCAAAATTACTTGTTGCTTATAATGATGTATTTAATTACTATTCATCAACAGTACCTCGTTTCGATCAACATATTGTAGCTAATTTTATGCGTGACGGCCATTTTGCAAAGCATTTAAATCGAATGAGAAAGATTTATCGAAAAAAACATGAAAAACTCACTTCTATTTTAGAAAACTATTCTAATCAAATTAACATCACTGGTGAGCAAGCAGGAATGCATATTTTACTCGATGTCCAACATACTTTGTCTGAAAAGCAATTACAGCAGCTTGCTTCCAATGCGGAAATCAGAATCTATCCATTATCTGATTATCGCCTGGATTACTCCGCACCCTCAAAAGCTCAATTTTTACTAGGTTTTGGAGGCATACCTGTGCATGAAATTGAACCTTCTATCGAAAAGCTAATGAACTGTTGGGATATACAGAAAAAACACCAAGCAACCTCACGTTAAAAGGTTGGTTGGTGTTTCTTTTATCTTCATTCTTATGATTCAATTAGCTGGATATTATAAAGTTCAAACCATGTATGAATTTGACCCAGATAAGCTAAAAGCTGTGGACCTGCCATTAATTGTCCATACCAAGGAACTTTGAAAGAACTGCCACCCGATTCAATTAGCTCTATTAGTTTCTGTCGTTCAAATAATTCATAAAGAATTGAATTTTTGTCCTCCATTATGTCTCTGAGCCATTTTTGAACGCCTGCTGTATAAATTGGATGATACGTTTTAGGGTACGGATTCTTTTTCCGATATAAAACTTCTTCTGGCAATAAATGTTGCATTGCTTTACGAAGTAAACCCTTCTCCATACCATCTAAATTTTTCATTTCCCAAGGAATATTCCACGTATATTCCACAAGACGATGATCTGCAAACGGCACTCGAACTTCAAGACTCGCCCCCATGCTCATACGGTCTTTTCGTTCCAGCAATGTTTGCATAAACCATACCATATTCAAATAAAACATTTCTCGTTGCCTTACTTCCTCAATACTCTCTCCTTCAAGATATGGTACTTCAGCAATTGTTTGTGAATAAGTCTGTTGTGCATATGATTCAACTTTTAATTTCTTACGCCATCGCTCTTGTAACATTGTTGATCTTTCAGACAATGAACGAATCCACGGAAAACCTGTAGTCGTTTCTGTAAACCATGGATAGCCACCGAAAATTTCATCTGCACATTCACCTGATAGCGCAACGGTAAAATCCTTTTTAATTTCTCGACAAAACCATAATAACGATGAATCTACATCTGCCATCCCTGGTGAATCTCTAACGATGACAGATTCTATTAAGAAATCGATTAATTGCTGTTGGGAAATTTCCTCTGCATGGTGTGTTGTACTAAAGGTATCTGTCATTTTTTGAATCCAATACGTATCTGTGGATGTTTGAAAAGCATGTGGGTTAAAAAAACGTTCATTATCCTCATAGTCTATAGAGTACGTATGGAGTTTGCCTTTATTTTGTTGCTGAAACATGTTTGCAGCAATGCCAGTAATAATGCTGGAATCTAATCCCCCTGAAAGAAATGTACAGATTGGTACGTCTGAAACAAGCTGTCGTTCAATAGCATCCGTTAGTAAAAAACGGACATGATCGATTGTCTCCTCTAATGACTCTTCATGATGTTTACTCTGTAACTGCCAATACTGCCAAACTCGTATACCCTCTCTAGAGAAACGCATTGCATATCCTGGACGTAGCTCATTAATATTTTGAAAAGGTGATTTTCCGGGCGTTCTGGACGGTCCTACAGCCATAATATTTGCTAGCCCTTCCATATTAACGGTTGTTTTAATCAATGGATGAGCTAATAATGCTTTCACTTCGGATGCAAAAAGTAAGCCGTCTTGTTGTTCTGTGTAAAATAAAGGCTTTACACCTAGTCGGTCTCTGCATAAAAACAGAGATTGTGATTGTTCATCCCATATACCAAAAGCGAAAATTCCATTTAAAAAATCAACACACTGCTCTTTCCATTCAATATAAGCAGTTAATAATACTTCCGTATCTGAATGTGTTGTAAAAAGATGCCCTCTCTTTTGCAGCTCTTTCCTTAATTCTTCTGTATTATAAAGCTCGCCATTATATGTAATGACATAGTTTGCACCATCGTGTACTTTTTTCATCGGTTGCTTCCCACCGATTAAATCTATGACGGCTAGCCGACGATGGCCAAATGCAATATGCTCACTACACCAAATATTTTCATCATCTGGCCCTCGTTTATTTAACGTTTGCGTCATTAACTTTAGAATTTCATTACTTGTTCTTAAATCCTTTTGAAAGCTAGCCCATCCTGTAATGCCACACATTTAGCCACATCCTTTCGCCTAATAGCGTATGCAGTAAAGCGTAAAAATGTGAAAAAGAACATGTAGATGTTTTAAAACACCTACATGTTCTTTATACATTAATTGTTAAAATAAGCCACCAACAAAGTCAGTAATACCATTCCATAAGTTCCCGAAGAAGCTACCAACACCTTGGAAGAATAATGAGATGCCACCAGCACGCTCTACAGCCTCTGTAGTGACAACATCAGCTTTAAGGTCCTTACCGTCAATAAAACCGTAATCTGTGCCTTCTGAGCGTTCAAGAACTAACTTTCCGACAACGGTACCCTTCTTAACCTCTGCTTCAAGACTCTTTTTATCTAAAACTAGTTTAGGTTTATATAAATTTTTCTCAGATGACTTGACCATAAATGAAACTGGTTCTTTAACAGCAATCGCTACTTTGTTTTCTTTACCTTTCGTAACTTTTACTGTTTCTTGATCTTTAAACTTATAGTTCGCAGGAATAATTTCTTGTTTCGAGAATTGTGAGAAACCATAGTTAAACAATTTAGCTGTTTCATCGAAGCGCGCTTTTTTTGGATCCTCTCCCACAGCCTTCATAACTACAGAAATTAAACGTGTACCATTGCGCTCTGCTGTACCTGTAAAGCAATGACCCGCAAAGTCTGTTGTACCTGTTTTTAATCCGTCAACGCCTTCATATTTGTACGCTAATTCCGGCAACATATAGTTCCAGTTTATCATGTCGATGCTATCATCTGTACCTTCACGGAACTTCTTTTCTGCAATTTTAGACGTTTTTAATACGTCTGGATGATCTTTTAGTAAATGATATGCTAATTTAGCTACAGATTTAGCAGGCATTACGTTTTCATCATTTGGTCCAGTACCAGCTGGCTGCATACCAAATAAATCTGCATTGTTAAGACCAGTAGAGTTTACGAATTTATAGCCTTTAAGACCAAGCTCTTCTGCCTTTTTATTCATTAGCTTTAGAAACTCAGTTTCAGTACCCGCAATTGTTTCTGCTATAGCGACTGTAGCAGCATTTGCAGAGTAAATTGCCATTGCCTCATATAATTCTTTAATTTTGTAAGTTCCATCTCTACGCAATGGTACGTTACTTAATGCACGGTTTTGAGACATTTTATACGTATAATCAGTTACGTGATATTCCTGATCCCACTTAACTGTACCTGCATCAATTGCATCCAATAACAGGTATTCAGTCATCATTTTTGTCATACTTGCAATACCTAGTGAAGTATCTGCATTTTGTTCATATAAAATTTTTCCTGAATCTGCGTCAATTAAAATTGCAGCATCCACATGTAGTCCTAAATCTGTTTCTGCATTTGCCTTCGCCGGAATACCTGCTAAAACACTAAATAACAAAACAGGAATTAGGAGTAAGCGAATGACAGTGTTCATTGTCTTTTTCACCTTTAAAGCCCTCCAAAAAATAATCTTGTCCTCGACATTTTATCATATATAGTAACTTCCGTGCGCACTCTATATCATAAAAAAATGCTCTCGTGTCATCTTTGTAGACGATTCGAGAGCATAAAAGTTGCTAGTAATATATTACATCGAATAGTTTGGTGATTCTTTTGTGATTTGTACATCATGTGGATGTGATTCACGTAGACCTGCACCTGTCATACGAACAAATTGAGCATTTTCACGTAAGAACTCAAGGTTAGCTGAACCGCAATAGCCCATACCTGCACGAATACCACCGATTAGTTGATAAATTGTATCTGCTAGTGGTCCTTTGTATGGAAGACGACCTTCAATACCCTCTGGTACTAATTTTTTCGCATCTTCTTGGAAGTATCGATCTTTTGAACCTTTTTCCATAGCTCCAATTGAACCCATACCACGGTATACTTTGAAGCGACGACCTTGGAAGATTTCAGTTTCACCAGGAGATTCAGAAGTACCTGCAAGAAGTGAACCAAGCATTACAACGTTACCACCTGCTGCAAGAGCTTTTACGATATCTCCAGAGTATTTAATGCCTCCATCAGCAATAATTGTTTTACCAAGCTCACGAGCTACTGTTGCACAATCGTAAACAGCTGTAATTTGTGGTACACCTACACCAGCTACGACACGAGTAGTACAAATAGATCCAGGCCCAATACCAACTTTCACTACATCTGCACCTGCCCCAAATAATGCGCGTGCACCTTCAGCTGTTGCCACGTTACCAGCGATAATTTCAAGCTCAGGATAAGCTTCACGGATAGAGCGAATTGTTTGTAATACACCCTCAGAATGACCGTGAGCTGTATCGATTACTACGATGTCTACTTGTGCTTCAACAAGCTTTTCAATACGTATCATTGTATCTTTTGAAACACCAACGGCTGCTCCTACTAATAAACGACCATGTATGTCTTTTGCAGCGTTAGGGAACTCAATTACCTTCTCAATATCCTTAATTGTAATTAGTCCAGTTAATTTACCTTCTTCATCTACAATTGGTAACTTTTCGATTTTATATTGTTGAAGAATCTTTTCAGCATCCTCTAGAGTCGTTCCAACAGGAGCTGTAATTAAATCTTCTTTTGTCATAACATCTTCAATTTTTAAAGAATAGTCAGAAATGAAACGTAAGTCGCGGTTTGTAATGATCCCTACTAGTTTTTGGTTTTCCATACTATCAACAATTGGTACACCAGAAATTCGGTATTTACCCATTAAATGCTCAGCATCGAAAACTTGGTGAGTCGGAGTTAAGAAAAATGGGTTTGTAATAACACCATTTTCAGAACGTTTTACTTTTTCTACTTGCTCAGCTTGCTCATCAATCGACATGTTCTTATGGATAATACCGATACCACCTTGACGTGCCATAGCAATTGCCATTTTAGACTCTGTAACTGTATCCATGCCTGCGCTGATCATTGGAATATTTAATTTAATCTTCGGTGTTAGTTGAACTGATAAATCAACATCTTTCGGTAATACTTCTGAATGCGCTGGTACTAATAATACATCATCAAAAGTTAAACCTTCTTTGGCAAATTTAGTTTCCCACATTTTCGTAACGTCCTCCTATAGTTAAAAGAATATTAATTGTAAGATTAACAACGTGCTAAGCTACTGTCAAGAAACTTATAAAAGAAAGACAATTCAGATTTTTCAAGGTAGTAACTCTGATAGTCTTTTCGCCCTTTTTTCACTGAGAAAAATATAGCCTTTTTTAATTTCTTCTACATTTAGAATAAATGATCGTTAAGCTCTGTCTTATTTTAGGCAAGTTTTGTTGAATTATTGATAAATTATTAAGGTTTTTTATAAAAAAACAGTCAGCACTCAGCTGACTGTTTACATTGCCTAGCGACGTCCTACTCTCACAGGGGGAAGCCCCCAACTACCATCGGCGCTAAAGAGCTTAACTTCCGTGTTCGGTATGGGAACGGG
>NZ_JBNNVB010000047.1:0-19559 GCF_050280325.1 Lysinibacillus sp. NPDC093216
TTTGAGTACGCTTAAAAACAGTTTTTTAGATGCTTGGTAGCTTAAGAATTTCCAATTCCGATGTTTTTTATGGTTGACATATCACCACTGGGCTTCTCAGCTTTATTGTAGAAAACACAATTTCTTAGTATAATATACTAACAATCCAATATACTACCAATAAAAACGTGATAATGGAAGTATTATCACAAAATTAGAGTGTTTTTCCTTAAAATAATTTCTTATCTCTAGGTACTCTGATATGAAAATGACGGTTTACATTTAAAGACTTTTAACTAGTAAAGATATAAATAGAGCTAGTGACTATTTTGATGATTTAATTTAATTGGTCACTTTTTGGTCACTCACTTCATTTTTCTACACAATTCTGCGCACATAATTCTTTAAAATTACACCCTTTACAATGCCATTTTTCAAGGGTTTGCTCAAAATCCTCAAAGTCCACGGGTTCATTGGAGAAAATATCTGCCTGATACTTTTTCATTTCTAGTACACTTCGCTGAAACGTATGTAAAATATTGTCCATATCAAATGCTGTAAAGGCATATTTTTTTCGTTTGCCCGTCAATAAATATTCATTATAGACATCAATCTGGTCAAGAGATACACGATATTTCTGCTGAATATAGTATGCGTAGAGCGCTAATTGCTGACGATCATCATCGGACTCTCCGCCTGTTTTCCAGTCGATAATAATCCATTTGTCCGCCATCTCATCATAATAATGAAAATCCATTACGACGAAAACTTGTATCCCCTCAATTTTCATGGAACGAAATTGTTCAGGCTCACCAATTCGTAGGGATCCTTTTTGCGCAGTAATTTGCTGGAACGTTTCGCTGTTAAGAAAGTTGTCAAAGACAGCCGTCATTCGTTCTTTATAGTCCTGTACAAGTTCAGGATTTAACTGCCCTTCGTAATAAATTTCCTGCATCATATAAAATTTATTCGGCTTATGTCTCCATAAATCTACATGGCGTGTAGAATCAATAAAAGCGGCATTAAGCTGGCCACGTGCACGATTTACTAGCTCAGCAACAGTCGGCGCCTTGCCGGTTTGCAAATAATCATTGATCGATTGCTCTATTAAATGATGGACAATTTGCCCAAATAAAATCGGCATGGATTGCAGCTTTTTTAAGCGATAGACATGTTGATGATACGGCTCCACATTGTAACTTAGCCAGCCATTATGAGAAAAATAATATTCATAGCCATATTTTCGCGCACAGCTTGTTAACGTTTTATGACGTGACAGTGACCACGAAAAAGATGGAAAAGGTGTGATTTCAAACATGGATATCGCCTCCCTTTAACTGTTTGATAAAATCATACAAGAGCTGTACTATTAGCACAATTGTCACAATACGCAGCAATAACTTTACTTGATTTGCCTTAACCTTTCTTGCAAGGATAATTCCTATTTGCGCACCAATCACAGAACCAACCATTAAAACGATGGTTAATGGCCAATCAATTTTACCTGTAGCAATATACGTAATTGCGGCTCCTGAACACATCGCAAAAACACCTACACGTGACAGACCTACAGCTTTTATATAAGAGATTTTCTCATGAGCATATGTATAAAGTGCCAGCGTACTGCTCCCAGGGCCGAACATCCCATCATAAAAACCAACACCAAGAAGTATTGGACCGTTTTTGCGATTCATTGTAAAACTTTCTTTTTCTCCAAATTCAGCCCCACCTATAAAGGACATAATAAGGGCAAAACCTAATAAAATAATCGCGATGAACGTCAATGTTTGACTGCTCATAAACGATGCAAATAGCCCTCCAAGGGTACCACCTACTAGAGAAACAAGTAGTACTGAACGCATTTCTGACCATGACAATTCTTTTCTTTTATAAATCGTGTAGAAGCTTGAAAAAGCACTGACCATATTTGAAATCTTATTCGCACCGATCGCTGAATGGACCGGTACCCCCATTAGCATCATGGTCGGTAATGTAATTAACCCGCCACCTCCAACTAATGTTCCAATGACGTTGCCAGTGATGCCTATTAGTAAAAACAACAAGTATTCCATCTAATCCTTCTTTCTATAACACAAATGATGGTATTCATATGATACAGTATAACAGACTGCTTTTTTTTAAGATTAACTACGAGGTGAACGAATGCTTGAACAACAAAAAACACCTACACCGCGTTTTTGTAAGCCACTAACGCTAATAGTCGCAACAATTTTTATAGCTGGCATTACGGCAACGCTTATCCAATACAGTAAGCTCCCCGCTTCTATACCAGTTTTACAAAGCTTTACAAGTGAACATGCGCAATTTGGTCCGAAAATCGCTATTTTTTATTTACCCTTTATTGCCTTCATGCTATTTTTACTTTTACAATACTTAGAGATTAGAGCTGCTTATCCTATCCCACGTAAAAATAAGCATACCTTATCTCATACAGAGCGACAAAATGGGATCATTATTTTTTGTCTCATCAAAAATAGTATACTACTGTACTTTACATATTCACTTTTCAATGACTTAACAGTGGCTTTAGGCCATAATCGTATTTTACAGCAGTGGCATGCTTATTTATTTCTATTTGTACTGTGTACTATATTAATAATGGGAATCGTTCGTGGGATTTTATTAAGTAAGAAGGAATAAAGCGTACCTCACTCAATACTGTGTTGATGGGTAATTAAAACCACCTATATATTTGCAATTGTCTCTTATGCAAAAGGTATAGGTGGTTTTATTGTTTTATCTATTAATAAAGCATAATAATTAATACAAGTGTTGCACTAATAATACTTATTTTTATTGTTTCTACTTTATATATGGAATATGTCTGTACCTCTCGCTTTATATTATGCCAAATACTGAAACCATATAAAAACGCAAACAGAATCATTAATGGTTTATACAATGGACCAACCCATGTTGCCCAAGCAAAAACGCTTGAAAACATCGCAAGTACAAGTACTAACAGCCACCATATAGGCCTAAATGGTTTAGATCCTTCTAGATTATGACGTTTATAATAGTACATAGAGAATATATTTACAGCTACCACAATAAGTGGCAGGATAAATATCCACGGTATTGTTTCTACAGAGTATAATGTTTGAAATACTTCATCATACATGTCAGAATTCCCAACAAAAAACTGGCCAGAATCAACATTTAGCATGCCTGTATCTGAAATCTGATAGTGCTCTTCCTGACGATCTCTTACAACAATTACATCTGTAATATAGTTACCTAACTTTCCATCTGCCTTTTCGACATATTGTGTTAAATCTTCAAAAAAGCTAAAAACTGATGTATCTTCAACCTTTTTCACAGATATATACAAACTTGAACTTCTTGCAAAGAATTCCCCTTCTTTTCCTCCGAAATGCTTATAAATCGCTTGGATGGATTGACTAGCAGTTTGAGGCGGTGAAGAATTTTGTGGAATCAAAATAAAAAATAGAGCAATCATGGCGATCGTTAATAGTAGAAAACTTTCCTTCCATAACGTTAAGCCCTTTCTTTTCTTATGGTGAATGTGTTCATAAATACGGGCCTTTACAGCCTGATCCTCTGGTAATTTATTGAGTTCCTTCAGTCGATTGTTTAAATCCAAATTCATCACCTCCAAGTATTTTCTCCAAAGCCTTCATAGCATTTCTCTGTGTATTCGCTATTTTCACTGTAGACCACCCTAAAATTTCACTAGTTTCGGCTAAATTCAACTCTTCAATTTTTCTGTAAATAAGAACCTCTCGATATTCAGGCTTTAATAATTGGATTGCTTCATATAATAGCCGACGCTCCTCAGACTGCACGATCCAATCATGTGGTACATATTGTATCTCCCGTTTTTCATGTTCTCTTTGAAATGGTAGCCATTTAATAAGTGCTTTTTTTCTATAGGTGTCATAGACAAGGTTTCGTGCAATTCTCCTTATATAAGTGCCCATAGCAGCCTCATTTCTAAATTGTCCTTTATAAACACGGATAAAGGTTTCCTGCGTTAAATCCTCCGCTAAACCTGGATCCGAGACCATATAGTAAATAAATTGATAAATGCATTGAAAATATTGTTCATAAAGCTCATCAAACTCCATTTTCTCACCTCTCTTACTTTATTAGACGAATGAGTAAACAAGATTTGTATGTTTAAATGAAAAATTGAAAAATAGGCTACCTGACACCATATAGCATCAAGTAGCCTAAAATTTTTACAGATCCGTTTTCATTTTTTCAAATGTATGTATTAACATATATTTTTGTACACCACGAGCCATTTCAATGCTTTCCTCGGCATAATGATGAAGGGCTGTTTCATTCTTCATTTTATATGCATAAACCGCTTCAATTGCTGGCTGCATCCACGGCTGTGTAAGCTGATCACTTCGCATGTCAGTTGTTCGTCTTTCAAATGCAGCGATATAACATTTTGCATAGCTAGTTAAAGGCTCTTTATTTATTTTATTGGCCGCATCCTTTGCTTCCTCCAAATTCTCTTCCATCATTGCCTTTATAAATTTATAGTTATACTTCATTGCTGGCTGCTTATATTTTACGATGACTGTTTCTAATGAGTGAAGTTGGTCTTCCCTTGTACCGTAAGCAACAGCGTAAAGATAGGTAAAAAACGGATCATTTTTACGATCTTTTACTAGTTTATCTACCATCGTCATATTATTTGTCCTAAATAAAATATGTATATGTCTATAAATCATTGCGATCACAATAAGGGCAATAATGCCGATTGTAATGGATAGGGGAACTCCTGCTAGTGATATTACTATTGTTAAAATAAAAATGAACAAATAAAATATGGCTAGTTTTGTAATTTTCATAATTCCTCCTACTGTAGTTTCTTCCGCATTTTTCGAGAAAAAATAAAGCCAGCTCCAAGGAAAAATACAAGCGCCATAAACTTCATGAGAGGAATAATAAATAACTTACTAATCACGAAAACAACCAAAATATAATAGACCACCATTGCCAATAAAAATAATGTCAGTTTATTCACTGTGCTTCCTACCTTCATTCAATGCTACTTCAATGGCCGCTAGCGCTTTCGGTCCCATCCCGTGTAAATTTTTCAACGTTGATAAATCAACATTTTCCAATTGCTCTAATTGTGTATACCCTGCCGCATTCAATGCACGTACAGCAGGTTTCGCTACTCCCTTTGGCCATTCCGTCATTTATGCTCGTCCCTTCTTTTTTCGTCTATTGAATAACTCAGTTCCTATAATACCTATTAATAGTATAGCTAGTGAGACGACATGATAATCAACAAAAAAAGTCGTAAATGCTATATGATAATAACGGCATATTGCGGTGATAATAAAACCGACAATCAAGCATCCTTTTACTACCTGCTCGATAAACTACACTTCAATCACCTCTCTGCTTTATTATGCAATCGAACATGATGAAATGCAAATGAGCTAGGCTCTTAGAGCATATTAAACATTGTAATGAAGGCGGCAATCAGATTGACAATGCTATGGATACCCCAGCTTGTTATGATGGAACCATTAGATTTTCGTTCATTGATCCATCCCATTAAATAACCTACAAATGCAGTTGCTATAACAACTAATACTACAACTCCAAAAGGAACTAAAGAATAAAACATCCATCCATGTAAAATGCCAAATAGTAAACTTTGCATGATATTTCCCATTTGAAAACCAAATTTATGCATGAATCTTTTCAATAAAAAGCCTCGGAATAACAGCTCCTCAGACAACCCCGTTTGGACAATTGAATGGAAAAGTGCTGGAATGAGCGCTGAAAAGCCAAGTCCTGTAAAACGATTGGTCGCTAAGGTTGAACTATCTAGGTAGAAATAGCTGATTGTAATAAGGGGTACGAATAATAAAATAATAATGAATAAAGACCATAGAAAATAATTCCCTTTATTTTCAATGACAGGCTTTTTGAGGCCGAGCCATGTTAAAAATGTTTGTTCCTTTCTTGCTGAGAAAAACCACCAAATAAACGGAATAACTGAAAATAAAATGACCTGAATAATTGCACTTATTGCACTTTCCAAAACCATAACTTTTCCCCCTGTTCATAATGTTTTTTCCATGAAGAATGACAAGCGATGTTAAGGTGTTTTCCAGAAATCGTTGGTTGATGTTTGAAGTTCGCCGGTAACATTTGCTTTTCCGCCGCTTCATGTGGAACTTCGCCGCTAACTTCCGCTTTTCCGCCGCTTAATGTTCAAAAAGCGCCGCTAACTCCTGCTTTCCCCTGCTTAATGCGGAAATCATCGCCGGTACTCTATATTACGTCCTTCTTCATGTTAAGCATATTAAACAACAGAGTTGAAATCAAGATAAATTTAACGATAATCATTAAAAAATTAATCTTTAAAAATAAATATTAAATGTTAATCAGTATATAAGCATTTAAAAAAGCGACTAAAAATCTAGTCGCTTTCACTCTTTATTCGGATTTCGCTCAATATTTCATCACAATGCTTTCCGAAAAGAATAGCACCATTTTTCATACCCTAATCGATCTTCATAAAAACGATGCGCACTAGTCCTTTGAATACCAGACTCTAAAGCAATATAATGCGCGCCATTTTCTTTGCCCCATTGGTGAAGATATTGCAATAAATTTTCACCATAGCCTCTTGAACGATGGGCCTCATCCGTTACTAAATCGTAGACAAATATATGGCGTTCACTGTAAAAGTTGACTCTCCAACTTAATCCGGCGACAGCGACAATGTTCATATTTTCGTATAAAGCAAATAACATATAGCCATCTTGGGTCATTTCCTTTAATAATTGAAGGTACTTTTCTACTGTTAATTCCGTACGAAGTTGCACCATAACATCATATGCTTCCACCCATTCCTGTTGCGTTATTAATTGCTTGATTGTTATGGTCATTATTCGAACCTCCTCTTACCAATATTTAATATAATGAAATACTTCATCATTTATTTTCATCCCGAGCTTCTCATAAAGTTTTTGAGCACGAACGTTGTCTGTCGCTGTTTCTAACCCAATATAACGTGCATCATTCTGTATACAGTATGAATAACACTGTTCAATTAGGTCCTGTGCTACGCCTTGCTTCCTAGCATGCTCTGTCACAAATAAATCGTTTAAAATAAACGCCTTTTTCATTGCAACAGATGAAAAAATAGGATAGAGCTGGACAAAACCAACTGGCTGCGCATCCAAATAAGCTAGAAAAATAACCGACTCCCCCTTATTTAGACGCTCCTTTAGAAACTGCTCAGCCTGTTTTAAATCTGATGGTTGACCATAAAATTCTCGATAGGCATTAAATAATGGCACGACGTCTCCAACTGTTGCTAAAGTTACTGGACAAATCTCCATTAACTATTCCCCCATTTCTTTTAATATGTAATTCTTGTATTATGATAAAAAACTAACTGACATTTAAAAAGAAACAGTTCTCTACATTCCAACATGTCAAGGAGGGACTTTATGGAGAATTTTATTTTCTTATTTACAGATGAAGAGGCAAAATATAAACAAATTTATCAGCAAATCAAATGGTTAATCGAACAAGGGATATTGACAACGAATGAATCTCTTCCTTCTATTCGAAGGCTAGCCGAAACTTTACATGTCAGTCGGAATACAACTTTAACTGCCTATGAGCAGCTCGTAGCGGAAGGATACATACGTGGTGAAGGACGAAAGGGATATTTCGTAAATGAATTTGAAAAAGTTTTTCTTCAGGAGGAGGAACGGCCAAGCCTTACTCAAGAAATTAAAACTAATAATGGAGATGTCATCATCGACTTTCGGACTGGTGCTGTCGATCAACAACATTTTCCTTTAAAAATATGGCGGCAAATGTCTAATCAAGTGTTACTTTTACAAAAGTGCTATGAATATGGCGACCCTTTCGGTGAGCCACTTCTAAAGGAACAGCTTGTGCATTATTTGCTTCAAGCTCGTGGCGTTCATGTAAATGAAGAAGACATTATTATCGGTAGTAGCACGCAACAAATGTTAATTTATCTAGGCTTTCTATTAAAGCAGGATTTCCCAAGTGTTATTTTAGAAGACCCTGGCTACAACGGTGCACGTGAAGCGTTCAAGCTGCATGGCTTTGAGATAGAGACTTTACCTGTGTCAGAAAAAGGTGCAAGGCTTGAGCATTTAAAGCATTTACATTCGCGCTTACTCTATGTCACACCTTCTCATCATTTTCCATACGGTGTTTCTATGAGCATTCAGCAGCGGCAAGCTTTAATTCAGTGGGCTAAAAAAGTAGATGGCTATATACTTGAGGATGATTATGATGGTGAATTTCGTTATACGCAACAGCCATTTCCTGCTCTCGCCTCACTCGATAAGTCACGTGTTATATATATTGGGACATTTTCAAAATCATTTTTACCAGCTATTCGTTTAAGCTATATGGTACTCCCGAAAGCACTTGTACAGCCATATAAAGAACGCTTTGCTCATTTCGAACATAACGCCTCGTCCATACATCAATTAACTATGGCGAAATTCATGGAACAAGGTGAATGGACACGGCATATTAAAAGAATGCGTATCACCTATAAACATAAAATAAATGCTCTTGTAGAGGAGCTTAACAAACAGTTCGAAGAAAAAATTACGATACTTGGAGAACAATCTGGACTTTATATATTGGTCAAGGTGCATACACAATTTTCAGAAGAGCAGCTCATTCAAAATGCGCAACAATACGGAGTCAAGGTCTACCCTACGAGCCCATATTTTCTACAACAGCCAAGCTCTGTGCCCATTATACAATTAGGCTTTAGTAAATTAAAAATGGAGGAAATCATTCTCGGTGTACAACTGCTAAGAAAAGCTTGGATAACGGAATAATAAGCCATAACTGCAATTGTTATGGCTACTCTTTGTCTCGATCGTCGTATGTTGCATCAGGTAAATTCAACATAGTCGCTCCAGAAAATGTATGCTCCATTTTTCGATATTGCCAAAATATTTTTAACCCGAGCGAGTCTTTGGGTGACCTGATTGCGGTTTTCTCTTGGACGCGAACAGTTTTTGCAATGACCTGAGCAGTTTTCTCTTCAACCCGATCAGTTCTCGCGATGACCTGAGCAGTTTTCTTTTGGACCCGATCAGTTCTCACGCTTACCTGAGCAGTTTTCTTTTCAACCCGATCAGTTCTTGCGATGACCTGAGCAGTTTTCTCTTCAACCCGAGCAGTTCTCGCGCTTACCTGAGCAGTTTTCTCTTGGACCCGATCAGTTCTCGCACTAACCTGATCAGTTTTCTTTTAAACCCATAAAAAGGAATCTGCACAGCTGTCTCTGTACAAATTCCCCTAAATTTTTTTAAAAATAATCAATAAACGTTGGGATGCCTACTGGTAGTACCGTCTCTAGTAGTGCAATTTCAATGGCATTGCCTTGTAAACGCTCGATTTTTTCTAAATAGCTCGGTCGTTTATAGCCTAGTAACATCGTGGCAAGTGTTTGAACTGTTAGCTGAATAGCATTTTCTGACTGTGTCTCACTCACCTTTTCAACTTCGACATTTCCGTTGTGCTTCGTTATGACAAATGTGCCATTATTCCATGCCACAATGCGGTCACTAACAGCGAGTCTAAGCTGAAAATCATTTCCCGTGAATGGGTAACGTAACAGAAATTCTTTTACGTCTACAATTCGTGCCATAAAATAAGGGGATACTTTTTGAATAATTTCACTATCCTCTAATAAAAAGGCAACGGCTTCATTGCCAGTTGTTTTACCATAGACATTGTAAATCATTGAGTTATGTGCTGAGACAAAATTCCATAAACCTTTACGCGCTTCTTCCTGTAAATAGACAATTTCATCGATGTAATAATTTTCCTCCATAATACGATAAAACATATAACCCTGCGGCATATCATCTTCGTCATAATACACTGCAGCCTGGAGGTTCACATCACTATCGATAAATTTTTCCTCCCAAAAATCTTCCTGGAACTTTTCATTCCAAGCGATACTATTACGAACCATGACACCGTGCGTCTTCTTTGAATAATGCGCATAAATAGTCACAACGTCTTCATGCTTCGGATCTACACGACGGATTTTACCATTTAGGCCCCCATACCGAGGAAGCTGCGTATCTTTGATTTGAAATTCCACAATATCACTCATAATTTCCCAACCCCTTTTTCGGTAATAAGGGATAGAATATGGAAATAAATAGGATATACATTGTCCTTCATTTCGCATCCGCTCCAGGCTCTCAATAATAAGGCTCTCCATCAAACCATGCCCAGAATATTCAGGGTACGTTCCGACAGCAGTGATGCCTCCCATTTCATAAATTTTTCCATGAACATTTACCTCAAAAGGTAGGCTTAAAATTTGAGATACAAGATGTGAGCCATCGAACCAACCAATCGCATGTCCCTCATTAAATTGTTTACTTTTGGCATTCACAAAGCGACGATCCTTATGAATGGACATGGACATTTGAAAAACATAATTAAGCAAATCAATAAACTGTGCCATTTCATCTAATCGAATTTCTCGCATGTCTAAGCCTTTACGTTGATTCATGATTCTCTCTCCTCATCAAATAACTCTGAAAAAATGGTTTCCGGTGCATTTAAAAACCGCTTCGTAACAATGTAATGTATAGTATCCTCATAACGAATAGATTCAATCTCCCCATTATCAAAACTATAGATTGTAGCATTTGGATAGCCAAGTAAAATAGGTGAATGTGTGGCGATAATAAATTGTGCCTCATGCTCTAAATCTTTGATAATTTTGAGTAGGCTTAGCTGCCTCGTTGGTGACAACGCTGCTTTTGGCTCATCCAATAAATAAATTGCTTTGCCTTTGAAGCGATGCATAAATAGTGATAAAAAGGACTCCCCATGTGATTGATGGTGTAACGACTTACCCCCAAAAGCGGCATACTTTTTCCTAATGTCATGTTCCTCTAACAAATCAATATGACTCGCAAATTGATAAAACGTTTCCGAACGTAAGAAAAAGCCATTTGAAACCTTTGGCCACCAGGATAAACGGATAAACTCCCCAAGTGCAGATTCCGCTTTATGTACTTCATATAAATTTTGGCGACCACCCCCCGCAGTATTAAAATCACAGCGATCAGCTATTGCCTCCAAAAGGGTTGATTTCCCAGAGCCATTTTCCCCTACAAAGAAAGTTACGTTCGTAGGAAACTCTAGCTCCTGTAAATCCTGCAAACTTGGTATATTAAAGGGATATTGATCTTTAACTTCAACTTCTCCCTGTAATACCTTACATGACTTTAAATACATTTTGTTTCCTCCCTTACTATTAGTATAGCGTGCTTACGCTACTCTGAAACCGTCCTTTTTTCCACATACAAACTACACACCCCAAAAATAAACAATAGACTTATTCCTAAAAGGGAAATGGGTGACCATGATAACCTAGAGTCAAACATCTGAAAGAAGAATGCGAATATTGGAACAAAGCATAAACTCATCATTACAATCAAAGTTGAACAATACTGAATGCCTATCTGCAATAAATACATTGGAAGCATGACACCCATTACCGTTACTGCGATTATCCATGAAATATTTCCCGAGAAATATTTAAAAAATATGTCGAAAGTCGCGAAAAAAGATAATAAAATTATGCCATAATAACGATTAGCTAAAATCATTGAAGTAGTCCAACCAGCCTCACTTAATTTCTTAGAATAGATCGTACAAAGTACAGCCCCAACCCCACAGCTAACACTCGCTATTAATGCTAAAATCACTGGAAAAGTTATGTCCATTTGAACAGCTGATTTCCCACTAACAACCGCTAATATTAATATAGTACAAGCGAGAAATGTACCCGTGGCAATTACCCATTGTACTTTCGGAATCGATTCCTTTGCAAAAACAGCTAACACCAAGACAAACAGTGGTCCAATACCCATCTCAAGTGCACTTACAATCGCTGACTCTACATATTTTAAAGCAAAATAAAAGCCCATAAATGCTAACACGGATGCTACATTCAACTTCACTACAGAATTAATATTTCCCTTCCACAGATTAGCTCGTTTATGCTTGCGTGCAAAGAAAGAGAAATAAATAGCAGTAATGAAAAAACTAATACCAGTAAATAAAAATGTCGGTACTTCTTGCACCTGCTTTGCATAGAAAACCTGGCTTATCGAAGTTAAAAGTGCTGATAATACAAGAGCTACTAATCCCACTGTTGTTGCCTGTTTTTTAGTAATCTCCATACATTTCCCCCTATTTGTTTTTATAAACACACACAGACTGAGAATTTTGTCGATAAAGCAATTCATTCTTTTTTGAGCGATCAGGTATCGAGCGTTTTTCAATTTCCCAAATCAATTATGCTTCGGCATAATTGCGTCCAGAATCGGCTTTGTGTTTAGGCCTGCAGATGGTTTTTGTGCGAAAGCGCAGCGGCAGCAACGTGTTTTTGTCTGTGCGAAAGACATTTGTAGCTGACGCTTTGCTTTCGCTACATAAAACATTTGCTGAAAGAAGATAAAAAAAACTTCATCTCTAATAAATATAGAGACGAAGTTATCCGCGGTACCACTCTGATTAGCTAGAAAGCTCACTTTACTATAACGGTAGCAGCCGTCTATGCTTACTGAATTCAGCATAAAAACTCATGGACGAGTTCATAAATGATTTGCGATGATTTTCACCAGCCATCATCTCTCTAAAGCAAACTACATTCATTACTACTTCCAATCATTGTTAATTTATTTTCGATACATCATAATTCATTTCAACTTTTTCGTCAAGCAACTATCCAAAATAAGTTCCCCTGCAGTATAACAAATGTTCTATATTATAGGTTCTTTTCATACATTGAGTAAAACCTTCCCCTTGCTAATCATTCTCATTAAAACCATGTCTCTTTTACATTACATATAAGGAGTAAAGGAAGGTTTTTTCTAGGTTCAATAAAACATTTATAAGGAGAAGAATTATGTTTGTAACTCATTTCTATGAAAACAAGACGTCCGTTTTAAGTCAGCTGCTCGTAAATTTACCTACTGTCGAAGAGAACATTAAAATTAAAGGACGTAAAGCAAAAGTTGTTCAGATTGTTCAAATAGACGACAACAACTATCAAGTAAGTATCATTTTTGAAAAAATACCTAAAAAACAACCATTAAAAGAAATTGGCAAGAAAAAGAGATAGTTCTCCCCTATTTACCTTCCGACGCTATCATTTAATGATAGCGTTTTAACTTAAAAAAGAGGGTTTCGAACTCTAAGAGAAAAAATCATTGCGAATTATTCTCAACTATATAAATAGCTTAAAGAAAAGTATTTGACTTTTTAATTGATAACAATTATCATTATCAATAGATTATTTCTTCACTCCAAAATGCTTAGTTCAGAATCCCCCTATTTTTTTGAAATAAGCATGTATCAAACGGATATTCTTACATCAGACTAAGAATATCCGTTTTTTAACTTCTATCAGCAGATGTTTGACACCCGATGAAAAAAGTTAAATTCTCCGTCGGATGTTTAATTTATTGGAGAGATTTACATAAATAAAGGAGCTGTTTTACATGGATTATCGTATTGAAAAAGACACTATGGGTGAAATTAAAGTACCTGCAGAAAAAATTTGGGGTGCTCAAACACAGCGCAGTAAAGAGAATTTCCAAATCGGAACAGAACAGATGCCTATTGAGCTAGTTCAAGCAATGGCCATTTTAAAGAAAAGTGCTGCGATGGCCAATAATAAATTAGGTAAGCTTTCAGATATAAAAGCAAATGCGATTGTTCAAGCAGCTGACGAAATTTTAAAGGGTCAATGGGACGATCAATTCCCGCTTGTAGTTTGGCAAACTGGTAGTGGTACACAGTCAAATATGAACGTCAATGAGGTAATTGCACACCGTGCTAACCAACTTTTACAAAATGCTGGAGAAGCTGAACGCATCCATCCAAATGATGATGTCAATAAATCTCAAAGCTCAAACGATACTTTCCCAACGGCTTTGCATATTGCTGCAGTGTTAAAAGTTGAAGATTATTTATTGCCGCGACTACGTTTACTAAAAGCTACTCTTGATGACAAAGCAGAGAAATTTAAAGATATTATTAAAATTGGTCGTACACATTTACAAGACGCTACACCTTTAACTTTAGGTCAAGAAATAAGTGGCTGGGTAGCAATGCTTGCTAAATCTGAGCAAATGATAGTCCAAAATATTGAATATATGAAGGAACTAGCGATTGGTGGCACAGCAGTTGGTACGGGTATTAACGCACATCCCGAATTTGGTGAGCGTGTAGCAGCGGAAATTAGTCAATTAACAGGAAAACATTTTACTTCTGCAGCAAATAAATTCCATGCACTGACGAGTCATGATGAAGCGGTTGTCGCACATGGCGCATTAAAGGCTCTTGCAGCTGACTTAATGAAAATTGCCAATGATGTTCGCTGGTTAGCGAGTGGTCCTCGTTCAGGAATTGGTGAAATTACGATTCCAGAAAACGAGCCAGGCTCATCCATTATGCCTGGTAAAGTAAATCCAACTCAAAGTGAAGCGATGACGATGGTTGTTACACAAGTTGTTGGCAATGATGCAACAATTGCCTTTGCCGCTTCCCAAGGTAACTTTGAGTTAAATGTCTTCAAGCCAGTCATTATCTATAACTTCTTACAATCAACTCGCCTACTTGCAGACACAATGAAATCATTTAATGATCATTGTGCTGTCGGTATCGAACCAAATAAAGAAGTACTTGACCATAATTTACGAAACTCATTAATGCTTGTAACTGCATTAAACCCTTATATCGGTTACGAAAATGCGGCAAAAATTGCGAAGACAGCCCATAAAGAAGGCACAACATTAAAAGAAGCAGCGATTGCATCTGGTTTACTAACAGAGGAACAGTTCGATGAATACGTGGACCCTGCGACGATGATTTATCCAAATGTAAAGTGACAGGAATGCAAGTTAATAACATAGCACCTTCATATCAACATTTTCAGTCCATTTTGTACTTTGCTAATTGGAGCTAAATTGGAGCAATTAATAAAGCTTTGGTGGGCATGTTTATAGGAATGTGTAAGTAGGATTGGGGATAATACCCCAGTCCTTTTTATTTTATGGTTTTTGTGTTATCACCCCAAGCATTTTTTTCAATTTGCTTCGCCCCATAAAAATACTCCCCTTAGATAAACAGATTTTATTTTTTAATCTGTCTACTAAATAGGGAGCATATCAATTCGAGTACCTGGGTTTTAAATTTATTTATGTAAAACAAAATTAAGCATAATAATATTCACACATATCTCAATTTCTATAGTCCTCTCTAATAATTGATCTTCTTTAAAATCTATCAGTTCTTTTTCTGCTACATTTATAATTTTGGACAAGCTTTCTGTTGTTATTTCGTATTCCACTAACAAACTATTCAATATTGACTTTACCCTATCTTTGGCATTAAAATCATCAAAACCAAAATTCAACATTGTTATTTTATACTCAATCTCTTCAAATTTTTCATTTGTGATGGTAATTGAATCATTCATTATATTTTCTATCTCATTTATGGGTATATCAAACATTTTAGAGAGTTGTTGAAGCCCTAAATTAAATTTTTTAATTAAAACTTGAAATTGTTCTCTAATATAATCAGATTGGATCGGTCCATTAGTAAGAAAAGATATTTCTACTTTTTTCTGATTTTCATCCATTTTATTTCACCTCTACATTATTTAGTGAAAATATTTATATGTCACACTTATTTTCACACTTCTATTATTTTATTGGTTTTATACTATCTGCCAAAGCTGAAGAAAATACAGAAGACTTTTAAACACAAACGTCATTTAGTATCCCAATCTATGAAGATACTGATCTTTTAGAGTATGAAGTTTGTACAATATATCGGTCATGCATTCCGTTCAACAATAACTGTTGCTGTTACTTCAGCAGGTGTGCTCTATAAAAAGTACCCTCTAAGATAGACACTAAAAATCGCTCTTAGAGGGTACCTTTATTTATAATTTAACATGAAAACTAGATGGGGCAGAGCTTAAGAGAGCTTTGTAAAATTCCCAATTACTGATTTCCAACTGGTTTTAATAAATTCACCGGAATCCAATGAGTGGACTCGTTGCCGTCATCTTTTTTCCAAGTAACATTTAGATAACCATTAATTTCAAGACCTTCTGAAACTAAAATTCTTCCCTTTTTCAACGTACTTATCGTTGCAGATCCTTTTATTGGATCCTGTTTAAAATCTGCATCTTTTGTTAGCTCAAAACGCACGCCTTTTTCGCTTCTTTTCGACTCAGCGATTTTAAGATCTGTACCAGGATACTGTATACACTCTTTAGAACTAACATCATTGGGACCGCAATAAGAAAGTATTTGCCCATTATTTGTAAAAGAAAAACCCGGGTTGGTACTTTTATTGAACCACATTCCGTAAGTTGCGGATTTACTATCACGATTAATAAATATATAAGTTGGATTGTTGTAGAAAGATGAACGAATTTTTATTGGTACTTCTTTGAAAACTACCAAATCCGTTGCTTGTACTCGATATTGTCCCATTTGGTAGAACGTTTTGCCATCATATTTTTCAATATCATACGTTCTAAAGAAGTTATTTCGCTTTACCACTAAAGAATCAAACGTACCATTTGGATTTTTCTTGTACACCTTAATGTCTTTTGTAAAGGTCATTTTTCCGGTTTGGTCTTTTACAACCTCTGCTCCATCATACATCACTTTCGCTTCTGATTTTGTTGGATGTACTACTGCAATTACAAATGCTGCTAGTAACACCGTAAAAAATTTTCTCATTATTCTCCTCCTACTTAGCTTTATTTTAAATAACACATTCCTTTAAGTATTATATACCAATATTCTAATATTTTACCAGAAATACAATGTTGTACCAATAAAAATATGCAAAAAAAACATGTTTCAAAGGCTTTTTCAACTCATCACAATTCTTTGTAAATTAGCGATATTAGTTCCCTATTTTTAACTAGACATGACACCAGTTAATGTTTTATTATAAATCGATTAGAGAATATCAACTGATTAAAAAATTGTAGAGGGGTGTTCCTTGATGACAAATAGCAAAATGAATCCAAAGGTTGATGAATTTTTAAGTAAAGCTAAAAAGTGGCAGGAAGAATATTCTGCGTTGAGAAATATCGTTCTTGATTGTGAATTGACGGAAGAATTTAAATGGATGCATCCTTGTTACACGCTTGAGAAAAAAAACATCGTGTTAATACATGGTTTTAAAGATTATTGTGCGCTTCTGTTTCACAAAGGTGCCTTGTTAAAGGATGCCAATGGGATTTTAATTCAACAGACTGAAAATGTACAGGCAGCGCGCCAAATTCGTTTCACCAACGTTCAAGAAATAGTTGGCATGGAAACCATTATAAAAGATTATATTCTTGAAGCCATTGGAGTTGAAAAAGCAGGTTTAGAAGTACCCTTGAAAGAGCATAAGGAATACATAATTCCTGAAGAACTTCACAATAAATTCAATGAAGTGCCTACCTTAAAAACTGCTTTTGAAGAATTGACGCCAGGACGACAAAGAGCATATATTCTACATTTCTCTCAACCTAAACAATCCAAAACTCGCGTGTCAAGAATTGAAAAATACACGCAACACATTCTTGATGGTAAAGGATTAAATGATTAGGTTTATTCGTAGGAAAATAAATAACTCTGTTATAAAAAGGTTGGAGCAAATTGCTTCGATCTTTTTTATTTCGGCTGTACTAGAAATCCAAAGAACAAAAGAGACTATCTGTTTAGTTGATAGTCTCTTCTTTAAATACATTACTTAACATTTTGAACCAATCAGATTTACTCCTCCCAGAACAATTCATCTAGGGTTTTATTTAACGTTTTACATATAGCAATACATAAATTCAAAGTCGGGTTATATTTACCTAATTCAATCAAACCGATAGTTTGCCTAGTAACCCCCACTTTTTCAGCCAATTCCCCCTGTGATAAATCATGTTCAATTCGAGCCATTTTTAAGCGTATGTTTTTCACATTGATCACCACTATCTTCATCTTCTAACATTCTTTGAATAACTCGATCACTTTTCTTTTTAGCAAGCACATAAAATAAGAATAAAATTCCGGCAATAAATAGTGAGTACATGAACAGTGATACAAAAAATACCATAAAGAAAAAATATATTGCTTGTGAAGTGCTTTCTGCATAGTTGAATGCACTGTTAACACCCATAATAATTGCAATAACCATGCCAATAGCCACACCGAAAATAATAAGTTTAGTACTTAATTTAAATTTACTTGCACTATCGTGAATCTCTACTTCTTCAGTAAATATGCCGAGATACGCTGCTCTGCCACAATAATAAACAACTGAGAATAATATAATCAACCGTTCTGTTACTACATTTTGTGAGGTCACTCCCTGTGTAATGAATTTTATTAGGATCGATATTAAACAGATTACTATGACAAAGAAAAAAATCTCTTTGTAAATTTTATTTTGCTGATTTTTAATTCGTTCATCGACGTGTTTACTTTTCCAAAACATCAATATTTTACCTCCTCTTGTTTATGATTTTAATTATACAGAATATTTGTCTTTTTGCAATGTATATATTGCATTAAGTTAATTATATTTTCCATTAATGAAATGATACCCTGTGCGTCCGTCTCCTAGATCAAATGACAATACAAAAAAACCACTCATCGTGGAGTGGTCATGTTATCTTTATCAAGTTTATAAGCTTTCGATCTATCAGTTAAATCTGAAGTCAAAATGCTCGATTGGCCAACAGATGATACTTGTTGTACCCATTATTTTTTCTTTAGGGATGAAACCTAACTCAGGATTTCTACTATCATTACTCTTACGACGATTATCACCTAATACAAAGTAATACCCTTCAGGTACCGAAGTTTCACCTAAGTCTTGGTCTAGCGTAAAATCATAAGTAAGTGACCCAGGATCTTTTAACACCTTCTTGTACTGATCTAAATAAGGTTCACTGTACTTTTCTCCGTTTATGTATAATTGATCATCCTTATACTCGATCTTATCTCCTGGTAGACCAATAACACGTTTAATAATATTTTCTTCTTCATTGTTAATTAAAATATTATTAATAACAACAATGTCAAATCGATCAATTGACTTAAATTTCGGACCGATTTTATTAACAATAACACGATCGTGGTCTACCAGTGTCGGCTCCATCGAAACACCTTTTACGAGTACTGGCGTAAATAAAAAATACTTGATTAAAAATGCCACCAATAAAGCGAACACAATTGCCTTTACCCATTCAACAAACTCATTTGTTTGTTTTTCCTGTATTTTATCTTCCAAAATTACACCTCCTAGTATTCTCTTATATTAATACGTAAAAAAAGGAAAATAGTTTCAATTTTCTGTTTGTAATCCTAAAATAATCAAAACATAAAGTGCATTTTTAAAGAGGCTGGGACATAACTAGCTTCAATTAGTGAGAAATCCGAATTTGAATGAATTCAAATTCGGATTTCTCTATTTTTTATGTTGTCTCCATA
>NZ_JBNNVB010000048.1:0-18076 GCF_050280325.1 Lysinibacillus sp. NPDC093216
CGCTTCGCTTTCGCACAGATAAAACCTTGTTGCTGTCGCTTCGCTTTCGCACAGATAAAACCTTGTTGCTGTCGCTTCGCTTTCGCACAGATAAATTGCCACAGGACGTGGCGTTCTTAGATTGAGTTCCTCTATTTCAGTGGATGTCTGCTGAAATAAGTTAATAGTTTTCTTATTTTAGTGCTCTCTTGTTCATCCAGGCAATCGTTTCTTCTAGCCCTACTCGATATGAAGTACGTGGTAAAGCGCCTATTTCCTTTTCGTATTTTTCCCCACTTAAAATGACTGGTTCTTCTGTTAAATACAATATTTCAACTACTTCTTTCATAGAAGGATTAAATAGTCCAATTAATCGGATCATGCCTTTAGAAACTGTACGAATACCTTTTTTGTAGCTTGTAATTTCACGTAAAATTTCCACTAGTTCTTCCCCTGCAATTGGATGAACGGCTGGCACGTTCCAATTCTGATTATATGTGTCGTTACGTAAAGCAAGCTCAACCATAGCCTTTGCGCCATCAACTGTATAAAGGAATTCCCTTTTCACCTGCATATTCCCTACAAAATTAGCTTTTTTATCTTGTGCTACATTTTTTAACGTTTCATAGAGTATTGTATTCTCTGCATTTGGGCCGTATAAATCCGGGAAATGTACAATTATCGAGGGTACATTACTGTTTATTAATTTATTTTCCATCGTTAAACGAATCTTCCCTTTTTTCGTCTGGGGTTCCTTTCTAGCTTGCTCTATTACAGGGTTTGTTGATTGTCTTCCATATGCATAAATATTATCTACTAGTGCAATCTTCGCTCCTCGCCTTTCTGCTATGTTAATCACCATGTCTACGCATCGCATATGGAGTTTTTCCCAATCTTGATACGGAAAACTAATAGCATGAAAAATAATATCCACACCATTTGAGGCCCTCATCAAATCCTGTTCATTAAATACATCACCCGAAATGATTTCTACATTTTTGTGATGCTGAAAAAGTGCAACTAACTTTTCTTTATTTCTAGCAAATGCCTTCACGTGTATATTGCGACTTACTAGTTCATTTACTAATGCAAATCCCATACCACCAGATGCTCCAATAACTAATGCTGTTTGCAAAATTAATTCCCTCCTCTATTAATTAACCACTGGTCAAATAACTATTAAATGAAAGCTCTAGATTTTTTAACTAGAGCTACTTTCACTATGTGTTAAAGCTTTGATAAGAAATTTTGCATGTATATCCACTGCTTCTTTCGCTTCCTCATAATTTTTTACATAATGACGATAATGTGTAACAAATCCATGAAGAGCAATGAATGTAGAATGTATATCTGAAATCAGCAGTTCTGTCATTGATAAGGACTGTACAGCTTGTGCAAATTTTTCATAACTAACGTTCGCTGCCTCTTGCGAAAGCCCATCAATTTCACGATCTCTCATGATAAACATTAATTCATACTGGCTTTGATGATTTAAACCAAACGCCATATAGCCTACAAAAACATTTAGTAGTTTAGTGTTATGATCTTCAGGACCGTTCATATTTTCATCTAGAGTATTATTTAGTTCAGAAAAATAGTCACTTAATATTGCATAAAATATTTCTGCTTTATTTTTAAAATGATAGTAAATAGCCCCATGACTACAACCAAGCTCTTTAGCAATACTACGCATTGATACTTGGTGAAAATCCTTCGTGATAAATTGCTTATGAGCCTCATTTATAATCATTTCTTTCGTCAAATCTTTTGTTGACGGCTTACGTGGCGACATATTATCCTCCTTATTGACCGGTGGTTAATAATAGTATATAGTTGTTTTCATTTTTTGGCAATAGTGACACTAACATGGAACAAAAAATGCAGGAGCTTAAAAAACAACCTCTTACTACTTCAGAGTAGGAGGTTGTTTCTAACGAATTTAAATTAGACCTTTTACAACTTTTGAAATAACAGCGCCTTCAGCCTGACCAGTTAACAAAGGTTTTGCAATTTTCATAGCGTCCCCCATGTTCATCCCTTTTACAATGCCAGCTGCCACAAGTTTTTCTGCAATTTCTTCTTCCGTTAATTGCTTCGGTAAAAATGATTTGAGAAGTGCTAATTTCGCTTCTTCTTTTTCAATTAAATCAGCTCGCCCTGCATTTTGAGCACCTTCTAACGCCTGATTTGTTTGCTTGACTTCACGATTTATAATAGCCATTTCCTCTTCAGATGATAAAGCTTCTCCCTTTTCCTTCTCAGCTAAATCTAGAGCGGATTTTAAAATTGATAATACGCCTTTTGCTAATACATTCTTTTCTCTCATTGCCTGTTTTAATTGTTCAAATACCTCAGTTTTTAACAATGTTTTCACTCCTTCATGACATTTATTATAACACAAAAAAATACCGTAACCTTAAGGGATACGGTAAACCAATTTAGGAAGTTATGTGGTGAGTTGAATGTGGGTTTAAGTTACTCATTGTGCTAGCACAGAGCCAATCCTGGAAGCAATTATGCCAAGATATACTTGCTACTATCTTACCTGTTTTAGCATAGATACTTCAGCTTTTGTCGTTAATAAATCCAGTGATAATATTTCAAATTTTGCATCTACAAGATCAATTTTTCGACTTAAATTTTGTTCAACTTTTTCTAACCTTGTTTCCACTGCTTCAATTTTTACATCTAATCTCTTTTCGGCCGCTTCAATCTGTTGCTGAAGATCTGATTTCATGTCTTGCATTTGCTTCGAAAGCTCTAAAATTGCTTGAAGAATCGTATGTTGGTTTACCTCTTGTTCCATTTTTGAATTCCTCCCCACTTTTATATTCATTCCATAATCTATTAACTTCACAGCATTAATCACATTTTCATAAATAAAAAAGGTAGAGTTACATTAGCAACTCTACCTGTCATTCTATCTATCATTTATTCCAAAGTCAAAATATTAATAGATGAAGTCAAGTATTCATCCGTTAATTTAATTGCAGGAGACCTTACAATCACTTTCAAATTGCCATTACCCAGGAAATGATACTAACTGCAATAGCAATATGTAATTTATTAGTCTCTACCATTTACCCAATATACAAAACCAATAACGGCTCCACCGATAATATTACCTAGTGTTACAGGTAATAAATTTGAAATGGCTCCAGCAAACGATACGAGTTCACCATGAGGTACTAAAAGAGCAAGTGAAAACAATGTCATATTTGCTATACAATGCTCAAATCCAATTGTAACAAAAGGGAAAATACAGCAGAAAATCATTACTAATTTTCCAATCTCCGTTTTTAATTTATAGGTACACCATACGGCCAAGCATACAAGCAAATTACATAAAATACCTCGACATAAAAGTTCAACGAAGCTACCACTCATCTTAGCTGTAGCCAGTTTTTCAATGTAAGCTGCTATGTCTCCACCTGCTAGCCCTGAGTAAAAAAATAATGCGGCTGCTAGAAGAGAACCAAAGAAGTTTCCTATGTAACTAAACGTCCAAATGCTCAACATCTCTAATGGTGATGATTTTTTTGATAGTGTACTAACCGTTAGCACTAGATTATCACCGGTAAATAAATTGGCCCCGGCCATCATGACCATACTAAGTGCCACACCAAATGCTAATCCTTGTACGATCTTCATACTCGGTACCCCAGCTGGACTTAATAAGCCTCCAATAGTAGTGATGAGCAAAATTCCAAATCCGATAAAAAGTCCACCAAAAATAGCTAACAATAAATAATTAGCAGGCTTTTGCTTCATCATGTTAATTTTTGTTTCAGCTGTTATACAAACTGAAGAAATTGTCTCTTTCATACTTTCATCTCCCAAACAACATCAAGCTAATTTTTAACGTTGATCTCAAGTAGTCATTCAGTCTCTACTCTAACCAACTTTTATACAAGGGTTCCATTTTAGCAAATATTATTCCAAAATATTATTAATTAGCAAATTTAAAGTAAATTCCTCCAAATTCACATATATTCATGCACTATTACTTTCTGAGAAGACATCAATTTGTGTTTTGGGCTACTCGCTTTTGCATAGAAGCATTGTCAATAATAATCCGTATTTCTCGTATTACTAAACCAAGAAAAAATTATTTTGTAGATTCGATTAATTATTTTTTTCTATTGCTACATTAAATACTTCTATTACTGATTTTATTGCTTATATGGATATATATTGATATGATTCCCTCAATCCCTACAAAACAAGTTTGTTAAGTAGGTTAAATTAAAGGGGTTGATTGGGATGGGTCAAATTGTAACTAATAAGATTAAACAATCTATTACAGAATTAATCGGACATACACCACTTTTAGCATTAAATCAGTATGTAAAAGAGCAACAGCTAGAAACCGAAATTATTGTAAAACTGGAGTATTTTAATCCTGCTAATAGTGTGAAAGACCGTGTTGCTAAAGCGATGATTGAGGATGCTGAAGCACGTGGTGTATTGACAAAGGATAAAACAATAATTGAAACAACTAGTGGCAATACTGGTATTGGTCTAGCAGCAATTGCGGCAGCAAAAGGCTATAAGCTTCGAATTTACATGCAGGATGGCGTAAGTGAAGAGCGTACAAAGGTAGTTAAGGCATACGGAACGGAGGTTGTACCATTTTCAGATGTCCCAGAAATGGTAGCTGCCTTTGAGGAAACTGATGGTGACTTTGTTGAAACGATTAAAGTATTTCGAGAAACAGTCGTTGAACAAGAAGAAAATGTTGTATTTTTAAATCAGCTTGATAATGATGCCAATCCAAATATTCATAAGTTAACAACTGGTCCTGAAGTCTGGGAGGATACAGACGGACAAATTGATATTTTTGTAGCAGCAATTGGCACAGGTGGTACGATCAGTGGTGCTGGTGCATATTTAAAATCTAAAAATCCAGATATTCAGATTATTGGTGTTGAGCCTGCTGTTAATTCCATTGCAACAGTTGATAATCCAGATATTATTGAAATCACAGGTGTTCACCGCTTCTCTGATGCTGACGAGGCTCGCGTACCATCGAATGTTCATTTAGAAATAATTGATGAAGTACTTGAGGTGGAAACTGCACAAGCTTATGAGGCGGCACGTGCTGTTGCGAAGTCAGATGGTCTATTAGTAGGTACTTCATCAGGTGCTGCTTTATTTGCAGCCACAGCCCTTGCAAAACGTCCAGAGAACAAAGGGAAACGGATTGTCGTTATCCTACCCGATACTGGTCTACGATATTTATCTACAGATTTATTTTAGAAACAAGCGCATCGAAGGATACGCAGTCGCTTAGACACCCTATAAAAAACGAAGGGTAAAATAAAATAAATTACCCTTCGTTCATATAACTTGTTAAAAAGATCTTTCCTTTTGAGGCTTTAGACGATTCAACGGCCGTTATCGCATTTTTAATGTCTAACAAATCATAATGAGAATCCACTGCCATCATTTTTAACTTACCACTATTAACTAGATCGATTAAGTTATGAAATGTACCTTGCCATCTTTCTATCGAGACTTGCTTGTTCCAATGACGTAAATGGAACATATTTGCCTTTACATTCGCCTCTTTAACGATTTTTTGCCAATTCACTTGTACACCTGATAAAAGACCAATAGCTAAAAAATTCCCTCCAGCTTTCAGACAGAAAGCAAGATCGTTGCCTGCTGTCCCCCCAATTGAATCAATAGCGGCATCAGCCCCATTGCCATTTGTTAGTTCCATTACTGTCTCATAGAGCGGTGCTACTGAAGTATCTATTACATAGGAAGCGCCAAGCTGAATTAAATCGTCAGTATGTCTATTATTTCTCGTAACCGCGATTAACTTGAACCCTAACAATTTTGCTAGCTGAGCAAATATGTGTCCAATTGCGGACCCGCAGGCATTCACTAATAAAACATCATTTGGCTGCAATTGTAATATGTCAGTACAAGTTACTCAAGCTGTCATTGGGTTGATATACATTTGCGCTGCGGTAAAATCATCAATTGAATCGGGAATGGGTACTGCGAATTCTGCGCTCGTTTTTACAATTTCCTGCCAAGTCCCTTCTCCTCGTAAAGGTAGAACACGTTTTCCGATAAGATTTTGAGAAACATACGGACCCACAGCTTCTACAATTCCGACCCCTTCATAGCCAGGAATAGTTGGTAAAGAAATTCGATGAGCATAACTCCCCCATATTGGTATTAAATCGGAAGGATTAATAGGTCGTGCCAACATTCGAACAAGGATTTCTTGTTCTTCAGGAGGTTTAATCGTCTTATTTTCAAACTTCAAAACCTCCCGAGGGCTTCCAAATTCATATAATTTAATGCTTTTTGCTTTCAAAAAATTAACTCCTTATGATTGATTAATAACATTTTTGCAACTACTCCAAAATGAAACCTTCAGAGGGCTTTCTTTATCCTCACCGATTATTAATTTTCACCAATCGAGATTTTATGAGCAGTTTTTCTCCCGCTTAATTTCTTTGCTATCGCGAATATTAAATATTCCCCTAATCACTTTTACTTTTTTTATTCAATGACAATTATAAGGAAATTTAATGGTCTGATGGTGTTTTTAAAGCTGTGAAATGGTAAATTCACCGTCTTCGGTCATACATAGTTGTAGGTTTTTATTAATTTCTATCTTAATAGGACTAACAATTGCTTTTTTGTTAGAAAAATACCAAACACGTTCACTTGGTCCTAAAAGTAAATTTGCTCCATCCTCATAATTCCCCATAAACGTGAGAGCATTTGAGCGAATTTCGTTATGATTCATTGGCGTTATACCGTATTCTTTTAAACTATCGGCTACTGAATAAATAGCATCCGTCGTTAAATTCATTTCGGCAATATTTAGTACACGCTCGGGTGAAAAAGACTCTACATCCTGTTTTGGATTTACTTCCTGTCTTGAAATGAGCTCAATAATATTTCCTTCTGGATCATAAAAATAACAAGAATGAGCCTTTAATTTATCAAAATATACTTCATCCTGTCCCTCTGAAAATAATAATTCTGCATATTCTTTTACCCAGTTTTTCGCTTGTTTAAATAAATTGCATGGAATATTTAACGCAAAATGATATTGCTTTTTAACTGAATACGGTATTTTTTCAAAAGTGATAATACTTTCGCCAACAGCTATATCAAAAAAATTATCTGCATTCTTTATTAATGTAAATCCTAAATAATTGCAGTAAAACTCCTTTATTTTATGTATATCATACACATATAGTTTCACCTTTGTAATCTTCATCGTAAAACATCTCCTTTGCAATTGTTAGCATTTACTATACTTACTAAAATAAATACATACCTCATGCAAAAGAATGAAAATTACTTTATAGTTGGATACGATCGCCCCTACTATTTGGTTGTGAAATGACTAAAAACTCTACCTCTTCCTCTGAATCATTACGCATCTGGTGCGGTTTAAGGGGCGGCACTTCAATTCCTTCATTCTTTTGTAACACAATTCGTTCTCCGCCGATATCCATTGTTGCTGTTCCAGATAGTACAAAGAAAAATTGTTGTGCATGATGGTGATAATGATTTACCTCTACTGTTTTAGCAGGCATACGCTCATGGATAATACTGAGATCATTATTCTTCACTAAATGCCAGCCATCACATTGTTCTCCCCATATATAATGTTCTGCATACTGTTTGCTAATTTTCAAAACTGATATCCCCTTCCTTTTATCTTGATTGTTATGGATATTTACCTAATATTTCTATAAAATATAAATAAGTATTTTAACTATCACGCAGTAAGGAGTGAGATTGTTGAATATCAAAAAACAATTGCTGGGCACTGCTCTCGGCTATATACTGGCATTATTAATTGCATACATCTTTTTCAATTATTTTTCCTGGTCGTTTACTCTAGGTTCTATTATAGGTATTTGTTTATTTGCTCTAATTTTAATGTTCATGAAAAGGAGATAAATCCCCTTTTCATAATGTATTTAATAATTTTTCGAACTTATTTGCACTCAGTATTTCATGTGTCATAAAATGACCATTGTAAAACAGTCCAAAGGTAGTCCATATGATAGGTGCATTCTGTGCTTCATCTTTCGTCCTTAGTTGATATGCATGAAAAGGAATGCCCCTTTTCTCTGCTAATTTTTTCAAATCATCTATAACGCCTACTGCAAACGGACATTGGGCAGTGAAGTATATCACAATACCATTATTATTAGATAAAGGATTTTTCACCTGCAGTTTAAAGGAAGGATCGTCGGCACAATCGTTAAATTTATAGACAGCTAGTTGAAAATAAGGTGCTGCTTGATCTACAATTTCAAATCCCAAATGTTCAAAAAAACGCTTATCACTTAGAAATGGAAGCTTTTTCTCCCCTATTATATGTACGATGCCATCCATTCCTTGCGCTAATGCATCTTCCTTACACTTTTCAAACAGTTGTCTAGCATGGTTTTGATTTTTGAATTTACCTGAAACCCATAGGCAATTAATATACATATAATTCGGTGCATCGATAGGAACCCAAGCTTGATTTGCCGGTAAATATTCAATAAACACTTTTGCCCGGTCGTTTAGACGATAAAAAACTAGCCCCTCATCCATACGGTTCATCAACCATTCTTTCTTTTCCTTTACCGCTTCCTCGTATTGCTTCGAACCGAGAGCGCAACATATATGCTCCTGTTCAATATTGTTTCTAGTAATTTGAATATAATCCACTTGACTAACCGCCTCTTTACTAACCCAATTTGGTACCACTATTTTATTATATCGAAGGTAGAAAATGGATAGCAATTCCTTTTCTTTTTTATTATCTATAATCTGGATTTCACGACAAAAAAGCGAACAATTGAAAATCTATATTGATATTTAATCCTAGGAATTAAACCACTTTAATTTCTTAAGTAAACTTATCGCATCTACACATAATATAGTCATTATTCTTCTCTCACTTTATTAGCATACGATTTTAACCCAAACACCTTAGCTAGTGCACTCATTTGGTTGTACGATTTTTATAAAAAAAGATGGTTATGTCTTTTTCCTTTATACAACTTTTTTTCACACTAGTTATTTAATCGGAGTTAGGAAAAAACGTTGCTATAGACCCACTCAAAGTTTACTTGGTATCATAGGTTTATATTTATCAGGAGGTGATTTCAGGTGAATTCATCAAAAATTGCATTTTTATCAGTTTTAAGTAATTCTACTGTGGTCATATTAAAAATTATCGTTGGATTGTTCACAGGATCAGTTGCAATTTTATCGGAGGCAATCCATTCACTTCTAGACTTACTCGCCTCTTTTATTGCCTTTCTCTCCGTACGAATTTCCAGTAAACCAGCGGATAAAGAGCACCCCTACGGACATGGAAAGGTTGAAAATATATCAGGGACAATTGAAACACTTTTAATTTTTGTTGCTGGAATTTGGATTATTTATGAATGTATTCATAAAATTATCACTCCTACACCAATCAAACTCCCAGTTCTAGGAATACTGGTCATGTTATTAGGCGCCTTAATTAATTTTTTTGTTTCAAGGATTGTTTATAGGACTGCAAAGAATACCAACTCCGTTGCCATGAAATCAAATGCACTACACCTACTTACAGATGTCTATACATCATTAGGTGTTGCCTTGAGTTTACTGATTGTCCATTTAACTGGTTGGTACATTTTAGATCCAATCATCGGAATAATATTAGCATGTTATATTATGATGGAAGCTTTCAAACTAATGAAAGAAACATTTCCTCCATTAATGGATGCCCGATTATCAAAGGAAGAGGAAGAACAAATTATTCAAATTATTGAATCATTTAAAGATGAATACATTGAGTATCACGATTTTCGAACTAGACGTTCTGGTGCGGAAGAATACATCGATTTCCATTTAGTCGTAGCATCAAATGAAAGCATTGAAACCGTTCATAATTTATGTGATCGTATTGAAGAAAAGATTAATACCCTATTTCATCAAGCCAATATTCTTATTCACTTAGAACCGGAGAATGAAAAAATAAATGAATGATTTGCAAATGCGAGGGCACTGAAAAAGTCCATATCTTCTCACATTGCGAGGTATTCAACGATTAAATCGTTGAATACCTCGCTTTTTTCATTTGGCACTGTGACTCTACTGTTGTTTTCCGAAGCATTCCGCTCGCTTTCCGCGGGCGAGCGCCGAGCCTCCTCCTACGCTTCGCTTCGTGCGGGGTCTCGTCTGTCTCGCTTTCCCGCAGGAGTCGAGCGATGCTTCTCCAAACAACGCAATGTATCATACTATTATTTTAGTCACGCTTTCCTTGTAAAGGATGAATTAGCTTACTGTAAGGGAGTCATTTCAGTCATTGAAAAGTAACCACAAATTGCACAAATACCGGCTGTCATTACAACAGATGAAAAAAGCGATGGGAAATATCTTCAAGAATTAATTGAAAAAAGCACACTAGCAGGTATGAAAATTATTACAGTTATTGGAGACGCAGCTTACTCTGAAAAGGCAAATATCGAATATGCTAAAGAAGAGAAAATCGCCCTTGTGGCAAAGTTGAATCCTATTCTTACACAAGGACCACGAAAAGAAGAAGACAAGTTTGAGTTTAATAAAGATGCTGGAATGTTTGTTTGTAAGGCCGGCCATCTCGCGACAAGAAAAGCATGTACGGGTAAAAAAGAACGAGTAAGAGTCAAAGTCAGACATATTATTTTGATATTGAAAAATGCAAAGTATGTTCAATGAGAGAGGGCTGTTATAAAGAAGGCGCAAAAAGTAAAACGTATTCTGTTACAATTAAGTCAGATACACATGCCGAACAAGAGGCATTTCAAAATACGGAAGCTTTTAAGCAATTAGCCGCAAATCGCTACAAAGTAGAAGCGAAGAATAGTGAATTAATAAACGGACACGGGTACGATACGGCATCGACAGCGGGTCTATTTGGCATGGAAATTCAAGGTGCTACAACGATATTCGCTGTCAATTTGAAACGGATATTAAAGCTACTAAACGAAAATGAATAAGGAATAGAGACAGAAATAAGGAACTTCCATCTAAAAAAAGTTGTAATTGTAATCACTTAATCCTCATTATGTCTTACAATTACAACTTATTCTTTTATACTAAATATTAATTACCAATTAGTATTCTAATAATTTTGTACTGAATATATATGATGAATTTTATTAAAAATAAACAACTCCTTCTCCATCGTAAAACCATTTTTTTCAGCCACACGAATTGATGGTTCATTTTTAGGATCAATAATACTTATTAATTTTTCTTGTCCTAACTGTAAAAATCCATACTCTACACAACCTTTAGCCGCTTCAGTTGCATATCCTTTAGACCAATGTTTTTTATGAATATGGTAGCCTACTTCCACTTCAGTTTTTCCATCAACTATTTGTTTAACGAGTCCACAATCTCCAATTAATTCATTCGACTCTTTTAAACATACAGCCCATAAACCATAACCATCTTCTCGATATCTTTGTTTATTTTTCTCAACCCAGTTTTTTGTTTGTTCGAAATTAAATGGTGATGGATAATATTTCATTGTTTCAGCATCTGAAAAAATTGAGTAAAGTATAGAAATATCTTCATCATTAAATTCTCGTAATTCTAACCTTTCTGTCTCCATAATTATCAATATAGTCCCCTCCTTAAATATGTAAATTATTTCCCCCTATTCTAAGTTTAGAAGAATCATCACTAGACTTGCAAGAATATATATTTCTTCTAATTTGTATGTGCAATTAACAATATTTTTAAGGTTTATGTAAGGATTACGTAAAAAGGATGTAATTTCAAAAATCTATGCTAATATATAGGAGTTTAAAAATAATACGATCAATACTATATAGGCGAGGTGTAGGGTTTTTATGTATTTTGGGATTATTCCGCTTATCCTATTTTTTATTTTTTTGTATTCTTACTTGAAAGATCCCAGAAAGATTGTAAATGGCTTTTTATTTAATATTTTTTTCTGTTCATTTCTTTTATTTTGTACGATTATTTCATTAGCATCTGAAAACAATACTATAAAGCTTTTAGTTATTATTCCTTTAATAGCACTTTTCTTTATTATACCTTTTGGAATTGTAACTTTAATGTTCGGTCTATTTCTTAACGCAAGAATTTTAATGAAAAGAGAAGGAAGACGCTTAGCAAATTCCTTAACTTTAATTGTAGCTATTATTATTTTATTATTTATTGTCATGCCTATTATTAGTCCATCCAGTTTGTTATCTAATATATTTCAACCTATGTTTGGTGGAATATCGCTTATAATGTTTTATTTCTTGATTCATTTATCAAACTTTCTATCTGCATATTTCCTCTATCAGTTTAATAAACCAAAGTATAACCAAGATTTTATCATCGTACTAGGCAGTGGTTTAATTAACGATAAAGTACCACCACTTCTTGCCAGTAGAATTAATAAAGCTATTGATTTTTATCAGAAACAAGCAACGGTTACCACACCACCATCAATTATTTTCTCTGGAGGACAAGGTCCCGATGAAAATCTGCCTGAAGCGGAAGCGATGCAGAAATACGCTGTTGAAAAAGGCATTCCTCTTGAGCATACTATGCAAGAAAATCGTTCTGTAAACACCTATCAAAATATGTTATTTTCGAAACAAGTTATGGATACGTTAAAACCAGATGGTAAATACAACAGCATCTTTACAACAAATAATTTCCATCTTTTCCGTGCCGGTCTATACGCTAGACAAGCTGGTCTGAATAGCCAAGGTATCGGTTCAAAAACAGCATTTTATTATTGGCCCAACGCAATGGTTCGTGAATATGTTGCAATTGTTGTAATGGGGCGAAAAAGACATATGAAAGTTGTTGGGACAATCCTCGGAATTTCTCTACTCCTTTCTTTATTTGGCTTATTATTCTTATAGTTTGATGAAAAAAATAATCAACAAAAGGGTACTGAATCAAAAAATTATTCTAGTACCCTTTTATTAGTTGTTAGTATTCTTCCCCTGTAGCCAAACACGCAATACACTCGTTCATGACACCTATTTTAAATGCGAAGACGAAACTTAATTTTGATAATTTAAAGCGGCTTCGACAAATCGGATAGACAAAATGAGTTGTTTTCGTTTAACTGTCAGCATATTTATAAATAAATTTCTCATAAAACATACATTGAAAAGATGCTTAGTGGTGTTTAACCAAATTTATTGAGGGAGGGACAGTGAATGCACCTACAAAGTAAATCGTCTTGGTTACTTGCATTATTAACTCTAGTAGCGGTTATTTCAGTGTTTTATTTGTTGGATTCACCAAAACAATCCAAAGAGGATATTATCTTGTCTGTAGATGCAGATCAAAAAGCTGCAATACAGACTGTTACGAAGGAAGTATCTTCTTCTAGCCCTTTATTTGAAGAAACACGCCTACAAGTTAATAACGAAAGAAATCAACTTCGCCAAAAGTTAACGCAAAAAATAACGTCAAATGAGTATTTTGTTGAGGATCAAAATACAGCGTCTATGGAAATCGATACTCTCAATAAGGAAGAATCTACAGAGGCAATACTTGAGATGCAAATTAAATCATTAGGCTTTCCCGATGCTTTAGTAAGAATAGAAGGAGAAAACATTTCCGTAACAGTGGTGGCAAATAAATTATCAAAATCTCGAGCAAATGAGATTATTTATCTGGTTAAAAAAGAATGCGAGGATGCAAATGTGCAAGTAAAATTCGGTGCAAACAATTATTGAAAAATAGAAAAAAGGGGTCTTCATTTATTTACGAAAAACAGCGTCACGAAGGATTTTTTAGTGGAAATACCGTTCTACCACCATCTGTGGAGAGCTTTGTAACGCTTCTCTTAAGTACATAAGAACCCCACTGCTTTAGCTGTGGGAGTAGTCAGTTCAATCCTAAGTGACCTTTTTTATTGTCTTATCCCACAAAAATATTACTAACTTGATTAATTTTTAATGCCTATTGTTGAATGGATGAATACCCCACTCCTTCTCAACAGCCTACATATTATATATTGTAGGAAGGAGGATTTTTTTATGGGATACTATGGAAACGCAGGTAATTTTAATTGTGGCTGTTATGGTGGCTATAGCCGTGGCCACGGTTCATCATTTACGCTGATTGTTGTTCTATTCATTCTTCTAATTATTATCGGCGCTACTTTCTTAAATAATGAAAACTGTTAGCATATCAATACAAAACTATCAGTCTTTCTCACCTCTTTAAAGGGTCGCTTCTTGCCTAGTGACCCTTTAATCGTTTCTTCCCTCATATTGTGCAGTTACTTTTTATCATCTATTGCATTAACATACGATGTTTACATGACCATTGCTGGCGTTCGGCTGTCGAATTACATTAATCTACAATCGATTCTGTTCGTGGAGGGTCTTTCTCATACGAGGATATTCAAGGATCGGATCATGGGTAATAATAAATTACTGAATCATGTAAATCATTAAAATATATGAAAAAGGACACTTCCTATACTTAGGAAAAGCGTCCTATAATTGAATAACGATAGTAATTTACTATCAATAATCTTAATAGATTTTGCTAGCTTGAATTAAATCTGTTTTTCGAACCTTTTAAGAGCCTCAGACATTCTGTAAATAATCTCTTCAACCTGTTGGCTTGTAATAATAAGAGGTGGAGCAAGAGCAACCGTATTTGTTCCCTTCCAATCGAAGTAACGCAATTGCAGCCCTAAGTCCATGCATATATCTGTATACAGAGCTGCGGCATGTACCGACGGATCAAATGGGATGCCTTTTTCAGGATCTTTAACTAGCTCAATACCGGCAAGTAGACCGAGACCTCTTACATTCGTTATATGTTTATGATTGCTTTCGAGATACTTAAGTCCTTTTAATAATTCTTCACCACGAAGTCTACTATTCTCAACAATTTGATCTCTTTCTAATATCTCAAGTGTCTTCAAGCCAACCGCACAAGCCATTGGATGTCCACTATATGTGAATCCATGGAACATCATTTCATCTGATTGAATAAATGCTTCTCTTACATGCTCTCTCATAATTACGGCACCCAAGTGAGCGTAGCCACTTGAGATTCCTTTTGCAACACATAGAAGGTCCGGAACAATGTTCCAATTATCAACACCAAAGGTCTTTCCGGTTCTTCCAAACCCACAAATCACCTCATCTGCAATAAGCAAAATGTTGTGTTCGTCGCAAAGTTTGCGAACAGCTTGAAGGTATCCGTCAGGAGGAAATCTTACCCCGCCTGCGCCTTGGATTGGCTCCAGAATGACAGCAGCTATGGTGTCGGATCCTTCTGATTCAATCATTCCACGAATAGAACGCGAGTAATTTGGATCACTTTTGTCACCAAGTTCTGCATTCAAAACATGTGCTGCAGCTGTAAGGAAGTTCGGAGCATTGGAAGTCGTAAATTTGTTGAATCCCTCGATTCCGGTAGCACTTGTGGCTCCTACTGTAACTCCATGGAATGATTGTTCAAGAGAAATAATTTTAGTTTTCTCTGGCTGACCTTTTACTTTCCAATAAAAACGGGCTAGTTTAAACGCAGTATCATTAGATTCCGAGCCTCCCGATGTGAAGAAGCAAACATTCAAATCACCAGGTGCTAATGAAGCCACTTTCTGTGCTAAAAGGATAGCGGGCTCATTGGATTGTCCGCTGAATGAAGAGCTGTAAGAAAGTTTTAACATCTGCTGTTTTGCTACCTCAGCAAGCTCTTCATTCCCATAGCCAAGGTTTACATTCCAAAGCATCGAAACCCCATCAATACGCTCTTTCCCCTCTATGTCTTTCAGATAAATTCCTTTGCCTTCTGTAAAGATTGTTGAAGGCCCTGATAAATAATGAGCTCTTGGTGGTGTCGTTGGATGCAAATAATGTTTTTTATCCAGTTCTGATAATTCCAATTTGCTTAGGTTATTTCGCTTTGCAACGTATTGCATATTTTATTCCTCCTTTAATAGACAAATATAATTAAGCATTCCTAGCTATTTAATAATTAATTTTCGATTTATGAAATTACCCTTTCACACTCTATCAGGCTCTCAATAAGGGTATATAAATAGCCATGAGCTTCGGCTACAGCTTTATATGTCACAAATCCTCCAATAACGTTAATTCCTTTAGCTAATGCCAGAGAAGCTTGTCTAAATCCTTGATTTGCAGTTTTCACACCATATGGGATTGTCACATTCGTTAGCGCATTTAACTAACATTCTGCCCTTCTATATCTGTTAAGAGTTTCTTGGATTCTTTTGAATACAGGGATCGAATCGCTAAATAACACACACCAATTCCCATCCAGGTAAATCCAACTATTTTTCCAGCTGTTGAAAGCCCCCACAAGATATAAAGACAAACCAACGTTCCAATTAATGGAATAATCAAATATTTAACGATATTTTTTTGCTTATTTTTTAAATAGTAGTGTTTAATTACACAAATATTCACGAAAGCAAATCCTAATAATCCACCAAATGCAACTAAATCTGATACAATTTGTAGATTCAGAGATATTGCACCAATCATTCCAATTATTGACATTAATAAAATATTATTAATTGGTGTTTTATACTTTGGATGGATATAGCTAAAAAATTTTTGAGGGATGACATTGTCACGTCCCATCCCCAAGAGCAGACGACTTGAAGCTGCTTGGCTCGCTAAGGCGCTTGCAATTCCAGATGCGATAATCGTAAGTGTAATATAAGTCTGGAGGAACCCGCCCCCTATCGTCTCTAAAACGTTGAAGAAGGCTGTGTCGGGATTATCAATAGTTAAATAGTTCCCTACAAGAATCACTGCTAAATAAGTTACGGAAACATAAAATACTGTTTGAATGATACAGGTAAACAAAATGGCCAAACCAATTTTATTCCCCCCTACGTTCGTCTCTTCAGCCAAGGTTGTAATAGCATCAAAACCTAGGTAAGCGACAATAACAATAGCTGCCCCGCCAATAACTGCTCCTATTGAAAATGAATCACCATCATAAATTGCCTTATAGTTTATTAAAGTTAAATCCCCCGTTATAATATAGTGACTTGCGCTGAAAACGAAGGCAATCACCGCGATAATCATGAGGAGCACTAAAACTAAATTCAACTTAGCCGCTATATCAATTCCAATTATATTTATAATCGTGATTGGGATAGCGAAAATGAGAACCCAACCCCAAACTGGAATGCTTGGTACAAGGGCGTTTGCAAAACTTGCACTGATCAAAAAAGTTAGCATCGGTATTAACAGATAATCAAGGAGCATTCCCCATCCAGCTATAAATCCTATTTTAGGGTGTAGCGCTTTATGGGCGTAGGTATAGGTTGAACCCGCAACTGGGTAAGCTTCAACCATTTTACCGAAACTGTACGCCGTAAATAACATTGCAACAAAACCAAGAACATATGAGAGGACAGAATGGCCCTGAGATACCAATGTGATAATTCCAAACATTGACATCGCTGCAACTGGTGCCATAAAGCCAAGACCAAAAATAACTAAATCTCGCATCTTTAAACTTCTTTTTAGACTTTGCCCATCTGATAAAATTTGAATGTTCCCTATTGATTTTTGTGTTTCTATAATCCCTACCCCCATTGGCGTTATTATAATTTTGTTATTTATACAAAACGTTACCCTCCATACCAATTCAAAACTTTTTCATTCAAGTCAACCCAGGCAAGCTTTGTCTAACTGTACTTCAGGCCTCGAATAAGACAGAATTCACTTTTCAGTTCTGGGATTAATAAACGAAAATGTTCTGCCTAACACGGCCTCAACCCAGTTACAACTAATAAACAGTTAGTATTTCGTCATTCATCTGACTCCCCTCTTTGATTTTGTTGATTGCCCATTTTTCCTTAGAACTGTAGTAGGAAAATAAGCATTCTTTATATTAATTACAGATTATCAGATTAAGATAATTTGATATTGTAAAAATCGGAACATTCTAAATTTTCACCCAAGGATTCTTCAAGTATGCGCATGCCGGGTGCACTTAAAAAGAGGCTGGGACATAACTAGCTTCAATTAGTGAGAAATCCGAATTTGAATGAATTCAAATTCGGATTTCTCTATTTTTTATGTTGTCTCCA
>NZ_JBNNVB010000049.1:0-12735 GCF_050280325.1 Lysinibacillus sp. NPDC093216
CACTAAACCTTAGATGTGTACGCAACGATACTGCGGAATTTAAGCCTTTGGAGAGTCATACTAAATGGTAGTAGCTTTGGCGAAACCAGACTCGGTGAATAAGGAAGACACAAATACGAAAGTCGGAAGATATAAGTTGTGTCACAGTAGAGATGTTTACATTTTTTAAGAAATGTATATGTTTTTCGTATCGGCAGAAAATCATGTGGCGATTACAGGAATTATGGGCATTGGTCGCGAAAAGGCTAATAGCTTGTGTGGCAGTTTGGGAAGTAGTTTTATGTTGGAAGAATGGGGCTACCCAAATATTGGCGTTGTCATAGCCGATTGCCCGTCAGCAGGTCATGATGTCATTATGCTTGATTATCGTGCATGTGGTGCAGATGGTGAACCTGCTGTTGTACATGTAGACCAAGAGGCAGATTACTATATTACTTTCCTTGCGCCGAACTTTGCGACTTTTATTGTCGGATTGGTGAATGAGGAAGTATTCGATACATCAGAACAAGATAAACTTGACGATTTAGATTTGGTGAAACATGCACCATTCTCTCCTTTGTTACAGTCGTTTTGTGAGAAAGCAGAAGAGGGAAATCGGATAGAAGCAGTTATTCGAGGTATTTGTACGCAAATTGTAGAGGACAAAGGCTATTTTGCTTTACATGCAGATGAGATATCCATGCTGATGTATGATATCCAGTTTTGGTTGTACACTTGTGCTAATTCGAAGGTGACGCAAGCTCAATATTTAGCGGATTACAAGAATATCATTGCACTTGCACAAGGTTTCAGTACAGGAGGATATGCCCCAGACTTTGTTTCAAGTTGGTTAAATGAACGTATAGAGCAGGGGGAAATTGTAAGTCAAGAGGGGAAATTAAGTTTTACAGCGGAAAAGCTAGCTAGTCTACATGCTCAAATGATGAATGAAGAACTAAAACCTTTTAGTTGGCTAGAACATGATAGTGGAAATATTTCGTTCCTATTAGAAGCAGGCATTTATAAACAGGAGTTGTTTGAAACACGGGCAGACGAAGGATTTCAAGGTAACGGCTACGATTGGTGCTCGCTTGCGAATGTGTATTTGCAAGAGAAGTTACCAGAGCTAGAAGGCATTGTACGTTTCGACCCAGAAGCAGATATGTTCTGTGCGTATGCCAGCGAAAAGGACGCATTGTTGCGATTCGCTGTTGGATTTAAAAAAGCTTGTGAAAATGATGAAAAGATACATGATTTATTTTCCAGGGCGATATTGGATTAATAGAGGAGGAAAAGAACTGGTTTTACTTGGAGATTATTGAAGGATAGTAGAGTTAAAGGAGGAGTTTAAGATGAAAGAAATCAATTATTTAAAGGGTATGTATCAAGATAGTTATTATCCTAAATTTTTAGTAGATAAAATTAAAGGTATATTGGAGCAAATTGTCCGCTATTTAGAGCAAGGTCCCCATTCATTAGAAGATATACAAGTAAAATTTGATGAAATTACACGTGCGATAAATGATTTAGAAGACGAATTCTTAGAACATGACAGTGAAATTGAAACTGTTGCACGAGATAGTATTGCATTAACTGTTATTGATATATTGGATGTATACAACGTGAAGCTTGATATTGAAGACGCATTAAGAGAACGTGAATGGTAGTGAGTTATGTTTAAATAACTGTTACGATGCTACCCAATACTCTATATTATAAAGGCTTTTAAAGAGGGATTTTTTACTAATTAGAAACTCAAGATAAAGGGGAATGGCCTATGCAAGATATTCGACCAACGTCACGCTGGCGCAATGCTAAAAGAGAAGAAGAGGAAGAATTTACTGCTGGATTGATTGAGAAAGATGACTGTATTTACGCGGAATTGTTTCCAGATAGTTTTATTCATCAGACGGAAATGGTGCTAGAGCAGTATGCAGCATCCATTGCGAAACTGCCAAATCAGCCAGATAGCTATCCTGCAATTATGAAATCTATTGAAACGGTAGTACTTGCCCTAAATGAGATTAATGAGGTAGGTGGAGGCGGATTAATTGAAACTGAAGAACGAGAGGAGCTTTGCGACTATTTTGACCAAGTGCTGATTCGTTGTGGATTTGATATTGATGACCTTACTAAAAGTCAGAATCTTGAACGTTATGAGTTAACAGATGAATGGCGTGAGTGGTAATTAGAGGGAGGTATTCGTTTTTCTTGAATTAACGAGTGCGATATGGGGAAATCTGACAGGACCAAAGGGCTCTGGAGAGGATGTGCAGTTAGATGAAAAAAGCTTTTACATATCAAGACGAAAAATCAAATAAATTTTGGACAATTGATTATTTTGGGATGACAATATGTGTGCATTACGGAAAAAATGGAACGATCGGGAAGTATGATATGAAAGAATTTGAGTCACAAGAAATTTGTGAAAAAGAAGCCCAAAAGTTAATAGCTAGTAAAATAAAAAAAGGTTATCAAGAAAATCCTACATTTGATTTTGATAATTGTCTTTACTTTGATATAGAGGAATATGGTCCACATCCAAAAACGTCACACCCACGTTTTGTCGCCCATTTCACAGAAGAATTTTATTATGATTGTGGTGATGAAGAAGCACCTTTTGGTAGTGATGAAGGGTCTGATACACTTTATGAAATGGAAGAAGGCATAAGAAAGAAGCGCATCAATGACTTTGCTACTTTCCCGAAACATTTAATAGAGAATATATGGGGAATGCATTATATATCAGTTGACACATTGGATGAAAAAGCTGTGCGTGATATGGCAAAAGAGCATGAAATGGATATGATGCAAAGTGACATGATTACCTATGCAACAGCCTTTGGTCAAATTAAAATTACTGGGAAACTAGATTCAGCTTTGAAGAAGAATGCACTTTTAGCATTGAAGCGTTTAGCTATCATGTATTCTGATGGACAATTAACAGCAACGCAGCAGACAATGTATAATGATTTACTTGCGTTTTAAATTGAAATCAACAAGAAAAAGACGGATTTTAGCTCAATATGTGACGGAAGTAATTGATGAAGTTTATCAAAAATATTTGTTAAAGACTCTCAGTATGGTAGCTGTTGAGGAAATAACAAACGAAGCATTGATTGATGTGTTGCAACCGAGATGTATTCGGATTAGTACGAACGAATCAACAGCATCAACTCGACTGTGTTTTTGATTTTTCTCTGAATGAAAATTATAATTTGTTCTAACGTGCATGATTAGGGAAAGAACATATTTTAACCTTCCCTAATCATTTTAGTAGGTATTACTAGAGCAAGATGGAATTTTTTTCATTATTATCCAAGCATTATAGTAATTTTATACAGAAAATTTAGCTAGCAAACTAGATAATACTTTATTGAAATTTGCTCCGAACTTTGGGTTTACTTGGGCTATTGCATTTTTGTCGCTTTCATATAGATGAGAAGTAATCTTTGCGAAAGCTTTAGGGTTATTAATATTGAACTTAGCTACATGCAATTCGATCCAACTACTAATAATGTGCATTTGCTTTAACTCATCAGTTTCTTGGGCTAGAGCTTTTAAAAGAATATCGCTTTGCTCCATAAACTCATCAAATTCATCCTTCGAAATAGTTGGTAGATTAAGAAACTCCTTCTCGCCCCAAACCTCTTTTATAGAGGTGAAATTTTCAGCGCTAAGTTGGTTTGCTAGTTGCTCTTTGTCCTTAACTTCAGAAGGCATTTTATTGCCCAATACTTTTTTAAATACTTCAAAATCCATATCTTTCTCTCCTTTGAGAATAGAATCTATCAAGGAAATTATACTTTCAAGTCCTTCTTTCTTTTGCACCATGAGCGTACGTTGCCTTGATAGTTTAGTTTGATAATCAGAAGTAGGATCGTTTAGCAATAACTTAATTTCATTCAAAGAGAATCCCAATTCCTTATAGAATAAAATTTGCTGCAGCTTAATTAGTGCCTCTGAATCATATTGTCGATATCCAGATAGCGTATAATTTGAAGGCTTCAATAAATCAATTTTGTCATAATATTGCAAGGTTCTAACTGAAACCCCCGTTAAATGCGAAATTTCTTTAATTGTTTTCACTAATAATCACCCCTGATATCTAGAATATAAAGTATTACGTTACGTAGTAGTCAACTACAGAGAATAAATTTTTATGGATTAAATAAGACAAATCGAATGATCTAATTTCGGTTTGTTTTTTTATTGAAAACAAAAAAGTCGAGTGATCAAATAGGCTTAGACTGTTAGTGATACTACAAGTACGCGAGGAATCCAAACCTAACACAAATTCCAATGCATTTTCTAAAATGATTATATAGCAAAATGGATTTTAATTAATGTTAAGAGTATAAAACTATTGCCATTATCACAAAATAAAAATTGACTGGACACTAAATGGTGTCATATAATTAAGACACCATTTAGTGTCCAATTCATAAGGGGGAGGGCGATTTTGAGCTACAAGACTCAAGACCGTGATATTTATGCTGCTATTGCTGATCCAACAAGACGCCAATTAATACGCTTGTTGGCAGATGCGGAAGAATTACCTCTTCACGAATTAACGTCTCATTTTCAAATGGGGCGTACAGCAGTTTCTAAGCATTTGGCTATCCTTAAAGATGCTGATCTCGTAATTGCTCGAAGGGTTGGTAGAGAAACGAGGTATCGTTTGAATGCCGGTCCGTTAAAGGAAATTCAAGATTGGGTATCATATTACGAAGGATTCTGGAAAGAAAGAATGGCTATATTAAATCTTTTATTGGAGGAAGAAAAATGAAAGCAGATGTATCTTTAGATTATCAATTTACAAGTTCAATTGAGAAAGTTTGGAACGCATTAACAGATTCAGACACTCTTGCAAAATGGATATGGAAAAATGACTTTAAACCAATCGTAGGACATAAATTCCAATTCCGAGCTGAGCCAAATGAATGGTGGGATGGAATTGTCAATTGCGAGGTACTTAAAGTAGAAGAACCCCATACATTATCTTACACTTGGGCAAGTGCCGGAGAAACCACTACTGTTACATGGACGTTGACAGAAGGTTCAGATGGAACTACACATTTACATCTTGATCAAAGCGGATTCAGTGAAGCAACAAAAGCTCGTCAAGGAGCAATCGAAGGAGCTAAATACGCTTGGATTAACAATGGTAATCAGCTCGAAAAAGTGTTAGCAGAACTGTAAAAATATTTCTTCATTAGGATACCTGCTTTTCAAGATTAAAAGCAGGTATCCTATAGGAAATGAATAAAATAACCGTTCTTCAACAATTAGACGCTTTCGGAACACGGAAAGCGTCATTTTTTTAACTTCTTTCAGCAAAGGCTGAAAGAAGTTAAAGCCTCCGGACGCAATTATGCCGAGGCATAATTGATTGGCATGTCATAAACATAACAAATCCAGTAGTAGTTGTGCTAACATGACAATACTAGATGGAATGGAGAGAATATCCGATGAAAATAAATCAATTAATTGCTAACAATATAAACCGCTTAGATGTCGACTTGTCGGAAGATCAATCTTTAGGAATTGCTGGATTGTCCGGCTCCGGTAAAACTACATTTTGTCAAACAATTGGTGAAGAATCTAAGAAGCGTCTCGTTTCTTTATTGCCAAAGGCTGAATATCAGTATTTGTTCCCAAACATTATGGAAACGAATTTCAGTGCCATCAAGATGGAGGAAATGCCTTTAGTCCTTTTTCTTGGGAAATCATCAATTTCTACTAATCCACGTTCAACGGTTGGTACCCATACAGGCGTTTTTAAAGAGGTTCGCGAAAAGCTTGCAGATCAGTTTGATCTTTCGCCAGAGGTTTTTTCCTTTAATAATGCATTAGGCTGGTGTCCTGCATGTAAAGGACGTGGAACAACTAAAAATGTCGAATGCAAAAAGTGTGAGGGTAAGCGTTACAGTCCGGAAGTTGAGCAATATAAGCTAGAATTATGGAATCAGCCACATAGTATTTCGGATATTAACAATTTAAGTATTGAAGCGATTTATTCCCTTTCAGAAGAATTAAATATTAGCGAAGAGAGACAACATATTCTTGAAAATATTATCAATATGAATATTGGTTACTTAACAATAAATAGGATCATGGGCACTCTATCTGGCGGGGAATTAACACGACTTTACTTAGCAGAATTTATGGCTGCTAGTGAAAATACCGTAATTATTATTGATGAAATTTCTGTTGGTCTTGATCACCAAACGCTGTTGAAAATTTTACAACAAATTAAACAATTGGGCTATAAAAACCAAATTTGGCTAATTGATCATTCTGATACGGTACTCGATACATCGGATGAGCAACTATTCTTCGGGCCAGGTAGTGGGAAATACGGCGGTAGAATCGTCGAAGAATCACCGCGTCCAGAGCCAATTCATTGGGAACGGAATCAGGCAGTACCTACAGACTATTATCAATTTCACGATCTTTACTGCCGTAATATTGAAATGGCTGACATTCAGATTCCTAAAAATAGACTAGTAACCGTTACAGGTGAGTCTGGCTGTGGGAAATCGACCCTTGTCAATGAGTGTATCTCTAAGGATTTCTTAAAACGATATCCAAAAGATAAACTGGTTATGGTAGGACAAGACCGCAACCAATCGATTACTAGTCGATCAACTGTTGCAACGTTTCTTGATATTAAAAAGAAAATGACGAAATACAGTGACGACATAGACGATATTTTCCAACGTTCCATTGAAGACATTATTGAGGAGCTTCCAAATGAAGATATCGCTCATAAACGTTTAAGTTTACTAATCAAACTTGGGCTCGGTTATTTAACGTTGGAAAGAAAAACACAATCTTTATCGACAGGTGAATTTCAATGTGTTCATTTAGTTTCTGAGCTTTTTTCGAACGCAAGAAACCCCCATACTTTATTTATTTTTGACGAGCCTTCAAAAGGATTATCGCAAAATATTTTAAACCAGTTCATAGATAGTGTCAGGGACATTCTGCAAGATGAATCCGTCTCTATTATGATGATTGAACATAATGCCTATATGATAGATAGCTCTGATTTTATCGTTGATTTTGGGAATAGACAGCAGGAACCTGTTCGACATCTTGATGTCGTCAGTCATGATGATTATTTCAGTCAGCATAACAGTACAAATAGTGATGCTTCATTGCAAATATCTTCAGCACTTGATACAAAAAATGGCATTCATAACTTAGAAGACAATCATATTAGCTATTTTAAAAATGCCGAAAACATTTATAAAGGCGGTATTTTAAAAAGCTTGTCATCAATGGCCCGTCTAATTTATGGTGAGTATGAATCCGCAACAATCGCCCCCGTCGTCGCCATTGATCTAGAAAGACACTTGTATAGTCAGTATAGTTTTTTATATGAAATCGGTGGACTGATTAACCATATCGTGGCTGCACATCCGACGAATAAAGATACTAGAAGCTTCGATTTCTTCAGCCAAGAAAATCATTGCCCTAGCTGTTCTGGCCGCCTGGAAATTGAAAAATTTGATTTCGATATCGTCATACAAGACAAAACAGTGCCATTCTGGGATGGCTTATTACATCCAGACGTGATGGAAGTATTAAAATATTATCAATATCCGAAATTACAATTCCTTTTTGATGAGATCAAGAATGAACTGGGTCAAGATATTAGTAAAAGCTACAATGAGATGACAACGGAAGAAAGACATACCTTCCTATATGGTTATTGGGAAAAATCATTTTATGATAAAGCAAGTAAGTCCTCAAAAAAATGGGAAGGTTTTAATTTTATCCTTGGACGTTATATCGTTATTTCGAAATCAATTATTAAAGAGCAAATGAAAGAATCAAAAGAAATGATTGCCTGTCCAATTTGTCAAGGTGCGGTGCTAAACCATAAGAAAAAACTAACGTTTGAAGACACAGATATTCGCGAGATAATACATCAACCTATCGATCAAGTCATAAAAACTGTAGGGAACTTACCAGAGCTTGAAAAACTAAAAGCAATTGTAGGCGGCGATATGACTCTTACGGAAGATGTCTCTTTACTTCCTAGAGAAACGCAAGTATCGTTGAAAATGCTGGAATTAGATCTAGCAAGCTTTGCCGGTTATGAAATAGTACTAAATAATGTTTTACCATTCTGGGACAAAATTAAAGACAATATCGAAGCAATAAGCAGCAAAAATCTCCTAACAATTTGTGATTTTGCCAATATTGACGAAACGAGAGAAAATATCATTGACCAATATTTCACTAATGGAAAATACAAAAAACTAACGTACGTCTATGAAGCATTTGGCTACAAAAAAATTGTGACACAAATTAATAAAATTAAAGCAAGTCATAAATGTCCATTCTGTAATGGGAAGAAAGTCATTTCAGAAGATAATCTCCATGATGGCGTCTATAAATTATCCGTACCATGTGTTAGTTGCTCTGCAAGTGGTATCAATGATGAAGGACGGAAGGAAATTGTCGATGGTGTAGACGTGCAAACATGGCTAACGGGCATAGTCAATGACGTTGTCGCTGAAAGTTTAATCACGGAGGCTGTTGCAGATATTCCAATTTTCAACCGTATTCGTGAATTGAATAAACGAGATATGATGGCAATTTACCAATGCCTTGAGCAAAACAATTAGATCAAGCCTCTTTGAAAACTCATGTGCAATTGCATATGAGTTTTCATGTTATTCTAGGAGGAGCTTATAAAAAGTCATTAGAAACTAAAGGGGAAAGATATGCATGGCAGAATTAATAGATTGGAAAAATAATGCTCGAGGGCATAAATTCATAGCTTCTTTTAGCGGGGGAAAGGATAGTGTCTTAGCTTTATATAAAGCAATGAAGGTTGGAGAAGCGCTTGGATTAATCGTCATGTTGGAGGAAGAAGGCGAACGTTCAAGATTCCATGGAATGCCTCCGGAACTTATACGTGCTCAAGCTAAATCGATAGGTTTACCTGTTTATACTGCAGCAGCAAGCTGGACAGAATATGAAAAAATATTTATGCGCCTTTTAGAAAAAGCTAAAAATCAAGGGGCAGAAGTGTTAATAACAGGAGACTTAGATATGCCTGAACATGGCTGCTGGCATGACAAGGTTACGAAGAATGCTGGATTAAAACTAGGCATGCCTTTATGGGAGATGGATCATCGTGAAGCTGTTGAAGAGTTCATAAACCTAGGATTTGTTACAATCATTGTAACTGTTAATTTATCTTTGGGCATGCGCGAGGAAGATTTAGGACGGACGTTAACCCTTGAATACATAAAGGAGCTTGAATCTCGTGGTATTGACCCTTGCGGAGAAGGTGGAGAGTTCCATACTACAGTATTAGATGGGCCAATTTTCAAACAACCTGTCCCAGTTCGTAAATGTGAGATTATTAGAAATGGAGAATATGCGTTTTTACCTTTAGAACTAGATCATTAACTAAATCATACAGATACGTGCAAAAGAGTATAGTTGTAAATAGCGGAATAAAAAACAGAGAATAACATGGGGGCATCATCTATCTATTTGAGGTGGGGTCTCATGTTATTTTTTTGTTTGCTTGCAAAGAATGTTTTAATGTTGGTCTAACTATATGTAGTTGGGTATCAATAAGGTTTCTTCGTTATCATCCATATCATTAACGAACATAAGTAGTAGAAATGCAATTCCACCATCAGCTGAAAACGTCGCTAATTAAATAAAACACGATCAATATCTTCAACCGACTGTATGATAAGAGGTTTTCTTACTATCTCAAAAACGACACTCAGTGCCCCTTCAGATGCGACTCAATACTTAACTTTGATTTAAGAAACTATTAAAAGGGTCACCGGAGGATTGTGACCCTTTGTAAATATTCGAAGGGAAAGGATAACTTTATATTATCCTAAAAATTATGGGATAGATGGCGGTATTGGGTATTAATAGAATCCGATGAAGCTAGTGCCGACAATAATCAATAGAATGAATAGTACAACGATTAGCGCAAATGCTGAACCAGTACCGTAGCCGCCGCCATTACCGCAGTATTCAGACATAGTTATTACCTCCTTTCTACAATCTATAATATGAATAGTTGTTAAAAGGAACTGCGATATTTATCTACTCATTGAATATAAATTTTTAAAAAATCTTCCCATAGCAGTTGTTCTGTCAATTTAATCTTGCAGGGATACAAAATGAATATCTTTTGCTTCAAAATCTTCCTTGATTTCAATTAAACGCTTCGTTTTTCGACAATTGCATCAAGCTGAAGTGATTACGACTGATCTTGCGTATTACCAGGCGCATATCTAAATTTCAAATCTTCCTTTCTTTATTCCTTAACTATGTAAAAAAGAGGGAATTAACGTATATATTAACCATTTGATTTTAGTTATATTAGTAAATTAACAATTTACTTAAGCAATGGCGCAAGATTGTTAAATAACACTCACTAATGTTCCATAATGTGATAAAATGGGAATGTATGTTTGATTATTACTGAATAGTTAAAATTTAAGGGGGAGAAATAAATGGGCGAAACAAAGTATAGCCAAGTTTGGAACTTAGATAGTCTGTTCCAGGGCGGAAGTAAATCATCTCAATTACATGAACATATAAGATATTTAGAAAAAGAAATTTCTGAATTTGAAGAAAAAACAAATTCCTTTAATGTTCCACAAAAAATAAATGAATCAATTAATGTTGCGGTTTTAGTTGAATACATAGGAGATATTCGAACTAATATATCTCAAGCAAATTCTTTTATAACCTGCCTTCTTGCCCAAAATCCAAAAGATCAGGATGCTATAATTCTGCAAGGGAAAATTACGATCATAAATACTCGTTTTGAATCTGCATTGAAAAAAGTGAAAAACACTCTGGTAAAAATTGATACCCATTTGTGGAAAGATCTACTGAATACTGATGTTTTAGCAAACTTTAAGTTTATACTGAATGAATGGCGTGAAGATGGTGAGACAACCCTTTCAGTTGGAGAACAAAATTTAGTATCGGACCTCATGGTAGATGGATTTCATGCTTGGGGGCAATTTTATAATTCTTTTATGAGTACTGTTACGATAAAAGTTCAAATAAATGGAGAACAAAAAAATTTATCTGTAGGTCAAGCTATCAACTTACGTTCACATCCTAATGAAGATGTTCGTAAAGAAGCCCATAATGCTTTAGAACATACGTGGAAAGAGAATGAAGAACTATTTGCGAAAATATTAAATCATATTGCAGGTTTTCGATTACAAGTTTACAAGAAGTGTGGCGTGGATAATGTAATACAAGAATCTTTAATTAAAAATCGTATGAAGGAGGAAACGCTTCATGCGATGTGGTCTGTAGTTAATAAATATAAAAAACCTTTCGCTGACTACCTACATCAAAAAGCAAAAATAAATGGCTATAAAAAGATGCAATCCTTTAACTTTTGGGCACCTATTACAACAAAAAGTCAAAAAATAGAATACGAAGATGCTGTTAATTTTATTTTGGAGCATTTCAGTGAATTCGGAACAGAATTAGAAAATTTCTCTAGAAAGGCATTTAGTGAAGGATGGATAGAAGCTGAAGATCGTGCAAATAAGTCAGCTGTTGCATTTTGTTCAGGTTTTCCACTTTCGAAAGAATCAAGAGTTTTCATGACATTTGGCGGTACAATTACAAATGTATTAACACTTGCGCATGAATTAGGACATGCCTTCCATAACGATGCAATGAAATCTATTAATGGCGTGAATAAACAATATCCAATGAGCATTGCTGAAACTGCTTCAACGTTTTCAGAGATGATTATATTAGATGCGGCAATGCAAAAAGCTAAATCTACTAATGAAAAATTATTTTTACTTGATGAGAAATTAAAGCGTAGTGTTATGAATTTCATGAATATTCATTCTAGGTTTTTATTTGAAAAGAAATTTTATGAAGAACGTAAAGAAGGAATTGTTTCATCATCACGCTTAAACGAAATTATGCAAGAAGCAATAGATGAAGGATATGATGGTTCTCTTGATAATCCTTCACTGCAATCATGGATCTGGACACCACATTATTATATTACACAATCTCCTTTTTATAATTTTCCATATTCATTCGGATATTTGTTTGCATTGAGCATATTTGCAAAAGCAAAAGAAAAAGGTAAAGAATTTGAAAGATGTTATTTGGATTTACTTCGTGATTCAGGGTGTATGTGCACAGAAGATTTAGTGATGAAACATTTAGGTGAAGATATCACTTCGGAAGCTTTTTGGAAAAAAGGAATTGAATTATGCGTTAAAGATGTGGATGAATTTATCAAATTAAGTAGTGAGTATAACAATATTTAAAGATGACGAAATCTTAATGATAAAAGAAAATAAACCAACCGCCATTGGTAAGTGGACTTTCAGTGGACTTATTGAATATGGTGAAAACATGATGTGAACGATGGAACGTGCTGGTAGCAGAGAATGTACATTCAATCATTATTTTAAATAAACAATTAGGTGAACAAATCATATTTTATTATTGCGGGTTACCATTTGGGGTCTCGCCAACCAAATGATATATATATCCCACATTTTGTGAATTTCAACAAAACGAAAGCCAATTTCCTGTACGCAAAGAAGTTGGCTTTGTTTGTTGTATTTTGAGTAATTTTTTAATTTAAACGTCTTATTTTTTTACATGATGATTTGTCAAATTAAGTGCAACAATTGCTCATTAAAAGCCTCGTTTGCAGTTTTCCAACCAAGACATTTTCTTGGTCGGTTGTTGATATAG
>NZ_JBNNVB010000050.1:0-12489 GCF_050280325.1 Lysinibacillus sp. NPDC093216
GGCGTCCGATGAGCCGCTTCGCTTCGCTGCAGGGTCTCATCTGTGACGCTAATCCCCAAGGAGTCGCCCAGCCTCCACTCCAATCAACTTATATACACGGCGTTCGTTTTAACTTCTATCAGTGAATGTTTATTGTATCGAAAGCATAGTGACAGGTACAAATCTTTTATGTAATGTAAGTGAAACGGCAGTTACAAAAGTCTCCTACCTCTATAAGTGGTGAGATGAATGCGGGTAAGTTACTTTTTAGAAAGTGTCCAAATTTTAATGCAACATCAATTAAAAAATGACCCAATTTCAATTATGAAGAGGGTTATTAATTGTTGTAAATCGCAAACTAGAACAAATGAACATTGTTGGCAAAACTCTCTTTGTCAAAACTACCCTCCCGAACTATTTCACCATTATGCCTTACATTTTCACCTACACCATGTAGAACCTCAAAAAAACACGCCTTCCACTTAGGAAAAGCGTGTTGAATATTTTTATTTTTGAAGTGACTTGATACTTTCTAAATTGCCATTATCAAAAATGGCTCTGCTAATAGCTTTGCCTGTTGGTGTTGCAGCAAGTCCTCCACGTGCAGTTTCTTTTAAATTCGGACTCATAGATTGTCCAATTCGGTACATCGCACCAATCACTTCGTCACACGGGATGCGACTTGTGACCCCTGCAAGTGCCATATCCGCTGCCACAAGGGAATTTGCCGCTCCCATAGCATTTCGCTTAACACAAGGAACCTCTACTAATCCCGCTACCGGGTCACAAACAAGCCCTAGCATATTTTTCAATGTAATAGCAAATGCTTCTGAACATTGCTGAGGCGTACCACCAGCCATCTCTACAATCGCAGCCGCTGCCATACCAGCAGCTGAGCCAACCTCTGCTTGACAGCCTCCAGCGGCACCTGAAATCGAAGCATTATTAGCAACAACGAAGCCGAAAGCACCCGATGTGAATAAATAACGAATCATTTGCTCACGCGTCGGATTTAGCTTGTTCTTTACCGCGAACAATGTCCCTGGTACAACCCCAGCAGAACCCGCAGTTGGAGTAGCACAAATTGTACCCATAGCTGCATTAACTTCGTTTGTTGCAACAGCCTTACTCACCGCGTCTAGTAATAAATCCCCCGACAGTGATTTGCCTTGCGCAATATAATTTTGAAGCAATACTGCGTCACCGCCCGTTAAGCCTGTTACAGATTTTACACCCTTCAAGCCTCTTTCAACAGCTTCTTCCATCACCGTTAAATTATTGTCCATTTGCTGTATAATTTCATCTCTTGAGCGTCCAGTTATTAACATTTCTTGCTCAATCATAATTTCAGAAATTAGCTTTCCTTCTTGCTCCGCTCGTTCAACTAGTTCACGAACATTATGAAACAATACGTCCATATTGGGGCACCTCCTTAGTTATTAATTTTAGAAACCTTCGAAATATGTGGTATTAAAGAAATTTGTTGTAATATTTTATCCTCAATGTTTTGGTCGACTTCTATCACCATAAGGGCCGTTAAACCACGTTCTATACGTGAAACCTCCATATGTCCAATGTTGACTGTATGCATCGCTAAACAATTTGCCACATTGGCAATACAGCCAGCACGATCATCATGAACAACAAGGATTGCTGGCATACCACCTGTTAGACGTAGTTTGAAGCCATTAACCTCACTCACTTCAATTTTACCGCCACCGATAGAAATACCAACAACGGACATCTCTCCTTCATCATCGCCAATTACAAGGCGAGCTGTATTCGGATGCTCCATATTTGCTGTTTCTGGGATAAACTCATAATCTAACCCTGCCTTTTCTGCATCGGCAAAAGCTGTTTTGATCCGCTCATCGAATGTATCGTAATTTAATAGGCCCCCTACCAAAGCTACATCTGTTCCATGTCCTTTATACGTTTCAGCAAACGAACCATATAAGTGGATTTTCGCCCATTTTGGTTGTCTTCCAAATAAATCTCTGGCAACGCGTCCAATTCGTGCGGCACCTGCTGTATGAGAAGAAGAAGGCCCAATCATCACTGGTCCAATAATATCAAATACTGAAGTAAACTTCATAATAACATCCCTCTATTCTATCCTTATAATAATATCGATTTTTTATTTATATCATGCTTGATAGTTACTATAAAAGTAAAGCACTTCTTTATCAACTTTCAGAAAATTTACACGACTATAATTTACACAACGGAAATATAGATTAACTTTTGTCTACTCCGTATACACAATAATTTCAAAATGCTGATATTCCAGTATTTCCAAGTTCAGTGTCTACTGGATGCATACATCAAATCATTTATTTTTAGCTAATTTAGCTCGTTTATTATCCCCTATTCTCCTTGTACCATAAACAAAAGCAGTACACGGCTTGTGCACTGCTTTGTCTACTTATGCGCAAAGTAGAGTGAATTATTCTACTGAAATAATATATGGATATAATCCTTGTTTACCATTAAATAACTCTACTTCAACCTCTGGATAATTCTCTTCAATGAATTTCACTAATTCTGAGGCATTTTCTTCGGTTGTATCCTCACCATAGATGACTGTTACAATTTCTGCATCTTCATCCACCAAATCAGTAATCACCTTCTCAGCAGCATCTTTTAATGCTGGAGTAGATAATACAATTTTCCCTTCTGCAAGAGCCATGAAATCATCCTTATGAATTTCCACACCATCAATAGATGTATCTCGAACTGCATAAGTTACTTGGCCAGTTTTAACATTTGCGAAGGCTTCTGTCATTGTTGCTTGGTTCATTTCAACTGCCGCTTCTGGATTAAACGATAAAATTGCTGCCATACCTTGAGGGATTGTTTTCGTTGGAACTACAGCCGCTTCTATATCTAAAAGCTCTACTGCTTGTTCTGCTGCCATCACGATATTTTTGTTATTTGGTAAAATCAATACTTTTTCAGCACCAATTTCTTGTACTGCCTTCACAATATCTTCAGTTGAAGGGTTCATTGTTTGACCGCCTTCAATAACATAAGAGGCACCAATTGAACGAAGTAATTCAGCAACTCCCTCGCCCATTGCAATCGTTACAATTGCATATGGGTGCTTTTCTGCTTTTTTAGCTGAAGAAGGAGCTTTATGATCCTCACCAACAATGGCAGAATGCTGTTCACGCATATTATCGACTTTAATTTTAATAAGACTACCATATTTTTGACCCATTGCTAAAACAGCGCCTGGTTGTTCAGAATGAATATGCACTTTTGCAATTTCTTCATCTGAAATAACGAGTAAAGAATCACCTAGAGGATTTAATTCATTGCGGAATTGTTCTTCGCTAAATGGCTCTTTTCCTTCTTCAAAACGTACCATGATTTCTGTACAATAACCAAATTCAATATCCACAGTATTCATGAAATCTTGTGCTCTATGATGTTCTGCATTAATTAAATCATCTAAAGTTGCTTCATTTTTCACCGGTAATGGCTCGCCCTTTAAAGATGCTAAAAATCCTTCATACACAAATAGAAGACCCTGACCGCCACTATCTACAACACCGACTTCTTTTAGAACAGGAAGAAGTTCAGGCGTACGTTGCAACGAAGCCTGTGCTTCAGCAGTAAATGCTTCCATCACTGCAATGATATCGGTTTCAGTTTCTGCCACTTCTACACCTTTTTTCGCCGCTTCACGTGCAACCGTTAAAATCGTTCCTTCAACTGGCTTCATTACTGCTTTATAAGCAGTTTCTACGCCTGCTTGGAAGGCACCGGCAAAGCCCATGGCATCAATTGTCGCTTCTTTTTCGATCGATTTACCAAAGCCACGGAATAACTGCGATAAAATAACGCCTGAATTTCCGCGTGCTCCCATAAGTAAACCTTTTGATAAAGCTTGAGCTGTTTTGCCGATATGTTCTGACGCATACTGCTCCGTTTCCTTTGCCCCAGATGTCATCGATAAGTTCATATTCGTTCCTGTATCACCATCTGGTACTGGAAATACATTTAATGAATCAACATAATTTGCATTTTGGAATAGGTGATGAGCACCCATTTGCACCATTTCTGCAAACTTTATTCCGTCTAAAGACTGCATTAGAATTAGTTCCTCCTCTTAATCATTCGCTACACGAACGCCCTGCACAAAGATATTGACAGATTTCACGCTCATACCTAATGTTTTATCCACTGTATATTTCACTTTCGATTGTACTTGATAAGCAACTTCCGAAATTTTTGTCCCGTAACTAACAATAATGTACATATCAATATGTAAATCGTCGTTCTGTTTTCGAATAACAACACCTTTTGCAAAATTTTCTTTACGTAAAATATCAGTTAGACCATCACGAATTTGATGTTTAGATGCCATGCCAACAATACCGTAGCATTCTACAGCAGCGCCACCAGCTATTTGTGCAAGTACATCTGTTGAAATATCAATTTGGCCGAATTCATTGTTTAATTCAATTGACATAGAAATGCCCCCTTGGCTCTTTTTGACTAAATGATATTGTAACACTTTCGTTATGCATTAAGCAACCTTAGAAGGCATGAAAGCGCATTGTATCAACGTTTTACTGACATTAAAAAGGTAAACATACATCTTCATCGAAATTTCCACTTTTGCAGTAAAAGTTATTACGACCGTTTTGTTTTGCTGTGTATAGTGCTTGATCAGCTAATTCACAGCATATTTTCAGTTGCTCGCTATTTGAAATTTTGGCATGACACATCCCGATGCTGACTGTTACAATATCAGCTACTTCCGAACGTTCATGACGAATATTTAAGTTGCGTACTTCCTCTAGAATTTCCTCACAAACATGCTCTGAAAACTTTGCGGCATGCTGACTAACGATTACAAACTCTTCGCCTCCCCACCGCGCTGCAAATGCATTATACTTTTCTGCAATTTCATCTAATAGAGCAGCCACCTTTATCAATGCTTCGTCACCCTGTAAATGACCGTAATAATCATTTAAATTTTTAAAGAAATCAATATCAATCATCATGACCGATAAAGATGTTGGTTTACTAAGTTGTTGCCCTATTTGTGTCAATTTATTATTAAAGGCTCGTCGATTAGGCAAATTTGTCAACGTGTCCCGAAGCACTTGTTCTGATAGTTCATTATTTTTCTCAGCTAATAATTTTGACAAATTCTTAGATTTTTTCATTTCTTCTTGTAATAAAATATGTTGCTTCGTAATTTTACTTTGAACTTTATAAGTATGACGCTGAATCATTAGCCCTATGGGAATAATAAGAGACATCGGTAAAAATATTTTAATGCTTTCACCTGATATTCCAACACTCAAATAAGCACTTATTAAAATTGGCGACACTGTTATTAACATAATCCAAAAAATTTTCAGGAAAGGGATAGCAAAAACAGTGCAAATCAATAAAAACAGCACCTCATAAAGAGCAGTATGTTTAAAGAAATAAACGTCCATTACGGTTATGACAGAAATTAATAACAATATTGTATAGATGTAAGCAAGTAAGATCGTTTCGTATTTTCGTAAATTAAGGGATGTAACCTTAAGTTTCTTTTCTTTCACAAATAATAACACCGCTAGATCTAGATAAAACAATATAGTGTGGATGGCTATATAAGCTGGCACCATCGCTCTTTCTGTTTTCACAAAGAAGACCTCGCCATAATGAATAATTGTAATAATGGCTGATATATACATCAATATCCATGCTACTGTTCGCATGCGTTTTAAGTTAAATTGAATCATTTCTTTTTGTATAGAGAGAGCTAGCTCTTCTTGATTTCCCATAACTTCTTCCGCCCCTAATAAACAATCTTGCAATAATTTGTCCTTTATTTATCGTCTAAATAATGAAAAATACAAGTAGTCTTTGCAAAATCGTTGAAAATTGAACAAGATTAGCTCGACCTTTAAAAAAGCTCAAAAAACCTACCATATTGCTAGGCAGGTTTCATGTAGTCAAAAACAAAACTTTATAGCAGGCATTTCACTTCGCTGCATAAAATATTCTCAAAAAAAATAAAAAAGCTGATGCTTTATTTCAAAAATCAACTTCCATGTTTTTTGTAAAACTATTGTTTCAATGAAATGAAAATGTTATGTAAAAAAATGATTCTTCGGCAAAGCAAGGGGTTGATTTTCGTTCCGACTGGGCGTTTTCCAGGTATGAACAACAATGTAATCTTTGAACCAGAATCAATTAAGTTAATTGGTGAATCGGGTGTTACTTTACAAGTAAGTTGTTATGAAAATTACTTTCAACGCCTTACTTCTAAAAGCAAAAAATCAAGAACCTCACAAGGTCCTTGATTTAATAATCAACAATATTATTTAACAGAGCCATACCTTAAATTAAAATAAGCTTTTTATTAGCGTATCAATCATCACTGGCATTTCCTTAAACGCGCTATCCACATGTAATCTTTCTGTCTTTTGATGGGCGTCCTTGCCAAAAGGTCCAACGTTTAAAACAGGACCCTGTAGTGCGGACATAGCTTCAAATGGAATACTATACGTGTCCCCCCATACCGGTGTGTTGCGCTCGAATGCTGTCCATTCATTTGAGTTATCGGAATAATTGACATAGCTCAAATCACAAATACCATTAAAATAATGAATTTGCTCTACTTCAATATCAAATGTTTTGGCTGTCTTCTTCATTAACTCTATCGACTGAATGACTAGGGGATGATTGGATGAATTAATCGCAGGATAGTAAGGTGGCGCATATAACAACACTGTCACTGGTGCTAGTTCCTGGCAACGAATCATTAACTGATCTACGATGCGAATAGATTTCTCTCGATCATCCCAGGCACTATTTTCAAGAACCTGATTTTTTATTAAACTTACTTCCTCAGTCCCTAATTTCTTAACCGCATACTCTAAAAGTGCCTCATAACGAAGTACCTTTACTTCACCTACGCCATGAACTTTTTCCCGCTCACAAATTCGCTTATATTGTTCATTACAAGCTGACATCGCTTCCAATGCAACTTGTTCAAAAATACCCATTACTTCTGATGCTGTGCGCTTTAATAAAAACACATTATAAAGGGCTGCTGCACGATAAGGTGTTTGTGTAGAATACTCCCTTTTCAAATCTTTTAATTGTAAGGATACAGGTAATGGCGTACTTTCACCTAGATCTGTTTCACGGAAAATTGGATTCCACTCCATATGCTGCGTCATGTATGAGGCAATAAAATTTGCTGTCATTCCTTTTAATGGCTCCCCCACATGAGTCTCTTTTCCATAAAATAAGGCAGCAGGCATAATTTTACCGATAGTTCCTGAATAAATATATTCATTAATATCAGCTGGGCCTTGTGAAAAAGAAGGCTCACTATTTAAAAATAGTTTATAAGAGAGGCCATGCTGTTCACGAAGTCTGACAAGCTCTACAACCGCTGCACGCATCCCAGCAGAATTCACTTCTTCGTCTGGCACAGCTGTTAAAATTAGATTGATTGGCCATTCTTCGATACTTGCCTTTTCAATCAACTGCATATGCAAAGCAAGCCCCATTTTCATATCCATCGTCCCACGACCAAATAAATAGTTACCCGATTCTAAATCAATTCTTGCGGCTTCTGGTAAATCTTTTTTGTATTTAGGTTCCATTAGCTTTTTTGTAAGCTCTTCAGGATAGAAGGCTAATGGCTCAAGCTCACCATATTCTTCGGTATGGACAGTATCAAAATGACTTATTAAAACAACCGTTTCTACTGCAAATGGATGCTTATACAAGGCAGTCACAGCATTGCGTTCAAGACCCGCATCATGCAATTCAATAAGTTCCGGGTTTTTCTGAAAATAAGTAAGCGTTTGCAATTTATTTTTTAATTTATAGGCAAATTCATGTTCACCTTTTGTTAATGTCCTACTTTCCCAACTGACAATTTCACATAATAATGCGCGTAGCTTTTCAGATGTATCCCAAAGATAAACATTCATAAAAATTCTCCTTTATTTTCTCAAAATCAATTGCATTTCATTTCAATGTATATGAAATGATTCCACATTTTTTACTTCAATTTCAATTCATCATTAAAAATTGGGATACATTCAAACGTATGCCATGTATATAATTTTTGATTGGAGTGGAGACTGGGCGACTCCTTGGGAATTAGCGTCACAGATGAGACCCTGGAGCGAGTAGCGCGAGTGAAGCGGCTCATCGGACGCCCCCAGGAAAGCGCCCAGTCGGAACGGAAATCACCCCCACGTTATGGTGATGAACTGATCTCAGAAGAAACTGTATTTGTTTTACTCAATTTTAATTTATAGAAAATCATGCAAGCGATAAAGAATCCAATTCCATAAAGTAAACCAACTCTTTGTGTTGGATCGAAAGCTAAAAAGATAAGAATTAGTGTACAAAAAACAATGCAGAACATTGGAATCAATGGATAAAATGGTGTTTTAAATTTCAATTCAGATACATCTCCTCCTGCTTTGACATAACGATATCGGAACATCAATTGAGATGCACAAATTCCCATCCATGAAATTGTTACAGAAATTCCTGCAATAGACATAAGTAAAACAAATACTGCATCTGCTTCCATCACACTCGTTAATAAAGAAAGCAGAGAGAAGAGCATCGTGAAAACGAGTGCATTTAATGGCACTTTGTTTTTCGTTAGTCGTCCAAATAATTTGGGAGCCATCCCCTCTTTTGACATCGACCATAATAAACGAGTAGAAGCATATAAACATGAGTTACCTACGGATAATATCGCTGTTAGAATAACAAAGTTCATAATGCCAGCAGCATATGGAACGCCAGCTAAATTCATCAATGTGACAAAAGGACTTTCCAGTAGTCCAAGCTCCGATGAAGGGAATATTGCAGATAAAACAATAATAGAAGCAATATAGAAAACTATAATTCTAAAAAGAATTGTTTTTATTGCCCGTGGAATATTTTTCTCTGGATTTTCGGTTTCTCCTGCTGCAATCCCTACAAGTTCTGAACCTTGATAAGAAAAGATAACATTCATCATCGTGACAAATATAATCGAAATACCTGCCGGGAGTAAACCAGATGGTGCTAAATTCGTAAAATGTGGTGTTGGACGATCAGCTAAAGGTATCAATCCAAAGATTGCAGCAACTCCTATAATGATAAATGCAATCACCGCAATGACTTTAATGCTTGCAAACCAAAATTCTGCTTCTGCAAAACCTCTAGTAGTTAATGCATTCAAAGTAAATAACAGTACCATAAATACGGCACACCATACCCAAACAGGGACATTTGGATACCAATGTTTCATCAAAATTCCTGCCGCAGTAAATTCTACTCCCGCTGTGGCAGCTGAACCGACAAAATACATCCACCCTAAAGAAAATCCTGCTGAAGGACTGATAAAACGTGATGCATAGGTTTGGAAAGAACCAGTTACAGGCATGTAAACAGCTAATTCTCCAAGACAATTCATGACCATGTACAATATTAAGCCACCAAATAAATAACCAATTAATGCTCCTCCTGGACCTGCCTGATTAATTGTGTAGCCAACATTTAAAAATAGTCCTGTTCCAATAACTCCACCGAGCGATAGCATTAATAAATGACGACTTTTCATTGAACGGTTTAATTGATTATCTTGCCGTTGTTCCCCTTTACTCAACATCCATCCCCACTCTCTAGTTGTTATCTATATATCGAAAATTCTGATATTAGCTCTACTAAAGTACCCAATCAATTTATAGGAGATAAATTGATTGGGTATTGAATTAAAAACGTAATGACAAGCAGCTTAGCCCGCCATCATGTTTTCTAAATTCAGACATTTCAAGCTCAATTGTTTGGTAGCCTAAATCATTTAATTTACGATTGGTTTCTGGATAGCCTGCTGGAATAATGACATAATCATTTATTTGAATACAGTTTGCTGAATACTCATCCTCTTTTGGAATAATAATTTTTTCATAGGATTCGAATGCAGGATGGTCGATAAACTCTCCCGCTAGCACCATACGATTCTCACCAACATATGCGATGCCCGTTTTTAAATGGAAAAATTCCTTCAATTGAATAATCGTTGCCTCATAGCCTTCTTTTTCAACGATTTCTTTAAATTGTCGAGCCCCTTCTTCATTAGTACGGTCAGAGATGCCAACATAAAATTTCTTTCCTGCCTGCAATACATCTCCGCCATCAAGTGTTCCTGGGCCATCGATATAATATAAATTTTCATAGAACTTTTTAACAGCAGGTTCGATTCCCTCAATCTCACGATTACGAGCTTCTGCACCTGGATTTGAAATAATGGCAAATTCAGGTGTTAAAACAGCTGTATCCTCTACGAATGTTGAATCTGGGAAGGCTTCATTTGCTGGAAGCTGTGTAACCTCAACGCCACATTTCTTCAAAGCTTCAACATATTTTTCATGCTGCTTAAATAATTCTTCTAAAATCGGTTTTCCTAAGTCACTAGTCGTTAAACCATTTACATAGCTATTTCCTGGATTTTTTACAATAACATTTTTAAACATTGTACTTCATCTCCTTTTATCCTCTTACTACTGGGCAAGTTAGACATGTCGGTCCACCTGTTCCTTTTAGCGAAATTTCATTTCCTTTATATTCGTAAACTGTTACACCTGCATTAAGTAATTGTTGCTTTGTAATTGGATTTCCATTGGGGACAATACATACTCTAGGTGCAAGTGTTAAAACGTTACAACCTAGCGCATCATACTCTTCATTCGGAACTTCAATTAATTGAATACCTCGTTCGATTAGAAGCTGACGAAAAAAAACTGGCATTAATCGTGAATGCACAACCGCTAAATCCTTGTCCACCATACTAATGAAGGACATTAAGTGTAAACATTCCGCTTCACCTAAATCATGCGGTAACTGTACAACAATGAATTCGTCGACAATATCCTCTGTCATGTCCTTTAGCTGACGAATAGCTTCATCATTCGTTCGATAACCTCTACCTACAACAAGAGTACAATCATCAAGCCAAACAATATCGCCACCATCTGATACAGCCTCTCCAGTTAATTCTCCGATAACTGGAATGCCCTTTTCGTGTAAAAATGCTTTATAAACAGCTGCTTCTGGCTGTCTTAATGTTTTGCCAGATTTCAAGATAATGGCACCCTTTGGTGTGAACTTTACAGGATCATGCGCATACAACGAATCCAACCCTACTTCATCTGATTCTGGTAAAAAATCAATTTTTTCAACATACTTTTCTAAAATACTCATAAATTCAGCGTATTCTTTAAGAGCCTCATTATAGATAGGCTCTGATAAGTAGTTAAATGTTTTCCATTCATCGCTAAGATACTCTTGGTTTCGGAAAGCATCTTTTGGATGTTTTACTATTACGTGTTTCAAAGGTGCATACATTGACGAACAATAATGCATTCCCTTCACCCCTTTCCGTGTAGTGGAAAACGTTTCCGTTGAGAGGAAAGTTTATATGAAAAATATATGTGTTTTAATGTATACTGTCAATATATTTAGAATAATTTATATATTCTTTCTTTTTGAATAAAAAGCATAATGAAATAGATATCCACAATTACGTAGCTAGACGTAGAGACGGAATAAAAATAAAATGAATGAAAGAGAGGTGGGACATCAATGCAATTATTAGAACGAGCTATGACAATCGCTAAAATTTTGGCTTCTGAAGCAAATGAAAACAGCTTGTCCATTTCAGAGCTTTCGGCAAAATGCAATTTACCACTTAGCACATTACATAGAATTTTAAAAGCGATGATTAAGGAAGGAATGATTGAACAAGACGATCAAACTAAACAATATCGTCTCGGTACAATATGGATGGAACTTGGCTTACAAGTGTATGATACGATGGACTACATTAGTAAAATTAGGCCAGAATTAGAGCGTTTAGCAAGAGAAGTCGAGGAAAGTGTCTATTTAAGTAAGCCTGCTGGTTTAGATACAATTATTATTGAAAGAATAGACAGTGCAGCTAATCCAATTCGTATTTACGATCAGTTAGGTATTCGTATACCGATGCATATTGGGGCTGCAAATAAGGCAATATTAGCCACAATTCCATTTTCTCAAGCAAGGGCAATTATTGAACAGCTTATTCCTCATGAAGAAATCGTTGAATTAGAGGCACAGCTTGAGCAAATAAGACTACAAGGATTTGCCATTAGTCATGGTGAAAGAACAGCAGGAACATCCTCCATTGCAGTTTCTATTTTAAATGGTTTCAATGAAGTAGTTGGTGCAGTAAGTATAGGATTTGTTAGCTTTAACGTTTCTGCAAAACATATTAATACCCTTACAGAGCGTTTAGTGGAAACTGGTAAACGTGTTTCCATGAAGCTTGGCTACCGCGGAAAATAAAACGTGATGGAAGTGGGTTTTCTTTATCCCCTACTGATTATAGCCTTCTCCAATCAGCCCAGTGGTGATATGTCAACCATAAAAAACATCGGAATTGGAAATTCTTAAGCTACCAAGCATCTAAAAAACTGTTTTTAAGCGTACTCAAAT
>NZ_JBNNVB010000051.1:0-4968 GCF_050280325.1 Lysinibacillus sp. NPDC093216
TATCAACAACCGACCAAGAAAATGTCTTGGTTGGAAAACTGCAAACGAGGCTTTTAATGAGCAATTGTTGCACTTAATTTGACAAATCATCAAATAGAAAAGAACAGTGATGAAAGTATGTGAGTGACAAGCATCCAGTAAGAAATGGTCTGTGAATTAATCAACCAACTTTACAGGCAGTTGGGCTAGCTAAATATGGCAGGAACCATTGCTATAACAAGATTCCCCAACCACATTATGCTATACTATTTCTATTATCGAAATATTTGAAAAGAGGGATGCTAGATGACAAATTTACAGCAATTAGATGCGTATTTTTCAGAACATCGCGAAGCACACTTAAATGAATTAAATGAATTTTTACGTATTCCAAGTATTAGTTCTTTATCAGAGCATAAAGGAGATATTCAAAATGCCGCTGAGTGGTTAGCAAACGCTTTTAAGAAGCTAAATCTTGAGAATGTCTCTATTACGCAAACTGCAGGTCACCCTGTTGTTTATGCGGATTGGTTACACGCAGAGGATAAACCAACTATTCTATTTTACGGTCATTATGATGTACAACCGGTTGACCCACTAAATTTATGGGAAACGGAACCATTCAACCCGACAATTCGAGACAACAAACTATTCGCTCGTGGTGCTAGTGACGATAAAGGACAAGTGTTTATGCACTTAAAAATGATTGAAGCATTATTTGCGACAACTGGTACTTTACCTGTGAACGTGAAGTTCATCTATGAAGGTGAAGAAGAGATTGGTAGTCCTAACCTTCCTGCCTATGTTGAAGAGCATAAAGAGAAACTAGCAGCTGACTTAATTTTGATTTCTGATACAGGTTTATATGGTCCTGGTAAGCCTGCTGTATGCTATGGATTACGTGGCTTAACGGGGGTTCAAATTGATGTTCGTGGTGCAAAAGGAGACCTTCACTCTGGTCTTTACGGTGGCGGTGTCCAAAATGCTATTCATGCATTAGCTGACATTTTAGCATCCTTCCGCGATGAGCATGGCACAATTCAAGTTGAGGGCTTCTACGATAAAGTTTTACCATTATCTGAAGAGGAACGCGAAGCTTATCGTGCGCTTGGTTTTGATGAAGAATCCGTGAAGGAAGAAGTTGGCGTGAAGGAATTATTCGGTGAAGCTGGCTATTCATATTTAGAACGTACTTGGGCACGTCCAACATTAGAGGTTAATGGTGTGTTCGGTGGCTTCTCTGGCGAAGGCATTAAAACCGTACTTCCTGCTGAGGCTGGCGCAAAAATCACATGCCGTCTAGTGCCAAATCAAGAACCAAATGAAATTGTAGCACTATTAAAAGCACATATTGAAAAACATAAGCCAACTGGCGTTGACGTGACGATCTCTGAATTCGATAAAGGTCGTCCATTCTTAACACCATTTGATCATCCATTTATCCAAGCTGCTGGCCGCTCATACGAAAAAGTATATAATGTGCCAACTGCTTACACACGTGGAGGAGGATCAATCCCTATCGTGGCTGCCTTTGATGAAATTTTAGAATTGCCAGTAGTGCTAATGGGCTTCGGCTTATCAAGCGAAAACTTCCATGCACCAAATGAACACTTCCATTTAGAAAACTTCGATAAAGGATTACGTGTTTTAAGTGATTATTTATACGAGGTAGCCGAATTACAAAAGTAAAATAACAAATCCCCTCGTTTCTTGTAACGAGGGGATTTTGCTATATTATTCTCCAAAAATCGTAACGATATCTGCTGATGTTTTACGTTCTTTCCCTTTTGGCACTTCATCAAAATAGCCAACTTGTAGCATCGCGATTACGCGCTCACCCGGCTGAACCTTTAAGGCTTCACGGAATTTCGGATTATCTAGGAAGCCAGGCGTTTTCCAGCATGAGCCTATTCCTTTATCCCAAGCTAGCAATTGAATATTTTGAATAAAAATACTTGCCGCTGCGTAATCTTCTAATCGCTCTTTTTGTCGAGCATCCTCAGGAACGATGACAAAAGCATAGCCACCCGGTAATGTGAATTTCGCCATTTGCTTCGCTAAATCTTCACTAGAAAGCTCCTGCCATTTCGGTATCGTTAGATCACGCAATAAATTATGAAGATCTAACTCCTTACCACATGCAACAACTAAACGCCAAGGCTCTCGATTCCCATGATTTGGTGCCCACACTGCATCGTCAATAATAGCCAATAAATCTTCACGATCCACCGGCTGTCCATTAAACTTTTTAATAGAACGACGCTCAATAATCGCATCCCTAACAGATAAAAATTGTTCGCTCATATACTCTTATCTCCTTCTATAACACTACAATAATTAAAATTGATATCTTCTACCCTTCACATTATCACAAAATGATGAGCTTTAACACTGCTTCACCTTAAGCAAAACTATCTTCTATATGAATATAATGATAAGTCATGCTTGGCGTATAAGCCGTTGAATCTTCATAAAAATATGGTCGCTTAATACTATCTGAAGTGTGTGCGTTAACATATGGGATACCATTTTCGATACTTGTCACAATTACGGAATGATCAACTCTTCCATCCCCCTGGAAATCATAAAATATGACATCTCCAAGTTCTAATTCTTCGGCAGATTGTACACGCCTACCCTTCAACCCTGTTGTAGAGCCTTCCAAATACCATCTAAGGGAATGTGCAACAGACCAGCTAAAGCTCCAATTTCCATGTTGAACCCACCAACCTTTCCCTCTGTTTGGAGCACCTCGCATTGGTGCTCCTCCAGCAAGTAAACATTGAGATATATAGTTCGTACAATCAACAGTAAAATTCGGAAATGCTGGATTACGCCTGTTCCACCACAAGTTCGCATACTGTACAGCGGCCTGTCTGTTATACATTTTTGCCACGCTTCCCCTCCTTATGTTCAACATATGTATAAAGAGGGATTTCTATTAGCTAGGTCCTTATTCATAAAAATGTCGAATGTGGTCTTATTTGGCACTATCTTTGCCAATTTTGAGATAGTTTTTGCTACAATAAGGGTAAGGAATTATAGGCTTTTATATTACGAATCAGAAGGGATGTTGAAATTGAAGCAGCATGCTGAGAAAGAAATTATACAACCTACTCTTTTATGCGATAAAAAAGGTAATTTAAATCCAGCTGCCATCGGATTTGCTCGTAAACCTCTCATAAACAGCAATTTAAGTGGCCATATCATGCGCAAAAAGAAATGGAATTATTGGTGTGTCTACGGCGATGAGATCATCTTCTCAGCTACTATTAGCCATCTAGACTACGCAGCGGTCTGCTTCGTCTATTTCCTTGAATATGAAACACAGCGCTACTTTGAAAAAACAATTACCATTCCATTGGGTGGAAAGTTAAAAATGCCTACGCAGGTGCTAGATTCAGTATCCTTCAAAAATAGTGAAATGATGATTGATATGACATATGTACAAAATGAAACACATCTATCCGTTTCAATCCCAGACTTCGATGGAGATGTTTTACGTGCAAAGCTTGTCATTCAGCATCCGCCTACAGATGAGTCATTGAATGTAGTCATCCCTTGGAACCGTAAAACATTCCAATTTACAGGTAAGCATCATACACTCCCTACTTCTGGGTTTGTGACAATTGGTAATCGTCGCTTTACATTTTCCCCTGAGGAAAACTTCTCTGTCCTAGAATACAGTCGTGGCGTTTGGCCCCGTACATTCACATGGAATTGGGGAATGGCCTCACAGCGAGTCCGAGGAAGACGAATCGGACTCAATTTAGGTGGTAAATGGACAGACGGAACAGGAATGACCGAAAATGCTGTTTTCGTTGAAGGAAAAATGACAAAAATACACGAGGATGTACTGTTTAGCTATAATCAAGAGGATTTAATGCAACGATGGAAAATCAAAACTAAATTCACTAACCAAGTTTCATTAACATTCTCCCCATTTTTCGAGCGTGTATCCGTCACAAAAGCTGGTCTCATAAAATCTGAAGTACATCAAATGTTTGGCTACTACGACGGCTCCGTATTACTAGACAATGGCGAAACACTTGTCATCCAACAAATGCTAGGCAGCATCGAAGAAAATCGCGTAAAGTGGTAAGAACAAAAAAATTAATTGCTTGCTATTTGCTTCTCATACTAGGATTTAACGCACTGATTCGCACACCCTCAGCGCGTTAAATCCGAAAAAGCCTTTAAATGGCGCCTTTTTCGGCGATTTGGCGTTTTTATCCGTCGCTTTCGACTTTCTATCCGTCGCTTTGACGGGGCTATCCACGATTTTGACCGTTCTATCCACGACATTGATGGTTCTATCCACGACTTTGGCTGCTCTATCCGTCGCTTTGACTCTTCTTTCCGTCGCTCTCGACTTTCTTTCCGTCGCTTTGTCCATTCTTTCCGTCACTTCGGCTTTTCTTACCGTCGCTCTGATTCCTATCTGTCGCTTCGACTTTTCTTTCCGTCGCTCTGATTCCTATCCGTCGCTTTGACTTTTCTTTCCGTCGCTCTCGACTTCCTATCCGTCGCTTTGTCCATTCTTTCCGTCACTTCGGCTTTTCTTTCCGTCGCTTTGACTCTTCTTTCCGTCGCTCTCGACTTTCTATCCGTCGCTTTGTCCATTCTTTCCGTCGATTCGGCTTTTCTTTCCGTCGCTCTGATTTCTATCCGTCGCTTTGTCCATTCTATCCGTCACTTCGGCTCTTCTTTCCGTCGCTCTGATTCCTATCCGTCGCTTTGACTCTTCTTTCCGTCGCACTCGACTTCCTATCCGTCGCTTTGTCCATTCTTTCCGTCGCTTCGGTTTTTCTTTCCGTCGCTCTGATTCCTATCCGTCGCTTCGGCTTTTCTTTCCGTCGCTCTGATGATTCCTTCCGTCACTTCAGCTCTTCTTTCCGTCGCTCTGATGATTCCTTCCGTCACTTCAGCTCTTCTTTCCGTCGCTCTGATTCCTATCCGTCGCTTCGGCTTTTCTTTCCGTCGCTACGT
>NZ_JBNNVB010000051.1:5061-11918 GCF_050280325.1 Lysinibacillus sp. NPDC093216
CGTCTTTCCGTCGCTCTGATGATTCCTTCCGTCACTTCAGCTCTTCTTTCCGTCGCTCTGATTCCTATCCGTCGCTTCGGCTTTTCTTTCCGTCGCTCTGATTCCTATCCGTCGCTTCAGCTCTTCTTTCCGTCGCTCTGATGATTCCTTCCGTCACTTCAGCTCTTCTTTCCGTCGCTCTGATGATTCCTTCCGTCACTTCAGCTCTTCTTTCCGTCGCTCTGATTCCTATCCGTCGCTTCGGCTTTTCTTTCCGTCACTTTGACCATTCTATCCTTCACTTCGACTCTTCTTTCCGCCGCTCTGAATCCTAGCCGTCACTTCGCCTCTTCCTTCCGTCGCTCTCATTTCTATCCGTCACCTTGGCTCTTTCAATCAGTCACTCTGACCGTATTACCGCTTCTATCCCCAAACCCTGGCCATTCACCCCAACTAATCCGTCAATCCTGCTACTATCTTTTCCGGGTCGTCTGTAAATATTGCCTGTACACCGAGCTGCTGTAATTGCTTTGCTTGCTCAACATCATTAACCGTATAGACACGGACAGTTGCTCCTTCATTAAGAGCTTCTTGAATGGATCTCCGAAATGCTGTAGGTAGGCTGACATGTATAGCATCTGCCGGGATTTGAGCTGCGTAGCCGTTAAAATCAACTAAAATTTCGGCAAACAGTGCTGCTTTTTCAATATAGGGTGCTCTTTGTGCGACGATTTGAATAGATTCATGATTGAAGGAGGAAATAATTACTCTCTCTGTCATTTGAAATGCAGCTACCTCCTTAATAACAAGTGCTTCTATCCCGTTATATGGAAGTATATCGGTTTTGAGCTCAATATTAATACGATGATTAGTGCCTGCAAATAGCTCTAAAACGTCTCCTAGAGTTGGGATTCTCTCCTCTTCAAATTTAGAAGAAAACCATGAACCATAATCAAATGCACGGAGCTCTTGTAGCGTGTAATCCTTTACGTAGCCAGAGACATTAGATGTACGATTGATTGTTTCATCATGAATAACGACTAACTCCCTATCCGCTGTTAAATGAACATCTAGTTCAATCCCTGTAATCGGAAGTTTTGATGCGGCCATAAAAGCAGCCATAGTGTTTTCTGGGTAATGTGCCGAAACGCCTCTATGGGCAAAAATATTCAAATTCGATAACCTCCTATTTCGCCCACCTCTCAACTCGTTAACAGGCGGGCCATTAAATTTCGATTTTCCTTCTCCCTTAATAAGCCTATTACAATTTCACTTGATGGTAAATATTATATATAGTAGTATGAGAATCTACTTGAAAATGCAAGTACTTAGGAGGTGCTAAAAAATGACTGCACAACATCCAGATTTTCAGGCTGAAGTGGAGCGGCTAGCTTACACTAAAAATTACATGCAGCAAATTTTAAATGAATCACAAAGAGGTTTGCAATCTGCTCAGGAGAATATTCGTAAGTCGATGGCAGATCTTGATTATTTAGATTCCAGTTTGGGCTATAATAATATCTTAGCAAATGCTCGTTTCTTTGAAATGGCCCGAAACCAAAAGGAAGGCTTAGAGGCTATTCGAAAAAAGCCATACTTTGCCCGAATTCATTTTCAAAAGACAGGAGATCCTGAAGAATTTCTTTATATCGGAAAAACGTCTTTGTTTCATCGAGAAACCCATGAGCCTATAATAGTCGATTGGCGTTCACCAGTAGCAAACGTCTATTATGATGGTCGCCTTGGGGATATGGAATATGATGTGCGTGGAGAAATCCATAAGGGACATCTTTTTGCCAAACGCCAATATAAAATTAATGATGGTGAATTGCTCGATTTACGGGACATTGATTTAACAACAAACGATGAATTACTGCAAGAAGCGTTAGCTGGAAAAGCAGATGTGCGTTTGACTGAAATCGTCTCCACCATTCAAAAGGAGCAAAATGAAATTATACGAGCACATCTTCGTCAGCCGATTATCGTACAAGGTGCTGCTGGTAGTGGAAAAACAACAATTGCCCTACACCGAATATCTTACTTCCTCTACACGATGGGCGAGCATTTTAATCCTGAGCAGCTTATGATTTTAGCACCGAATAAGTTATTTATCGATTATATTGGTGATGTTTTACCAGAGCTTGGTGTCGATAAAATTTGCCAAACAACCTTTACCGATTACGTTCTAGCTGCGACGAAGCTAAAATTGAAACTTCAAAACCCAAATGAGCAGTTAGAATCTCTTGTTGCAGGAGAACCCCAACAGGCAGCTTCTTGGATATCCGAAATGAAGGGCTCACTTTATTACCGTGATGTAATAGAACGATATGTTCAAAAAATCGAACAAGAAATCGCCAATCAGTTTGAGGATGTATTCATTGAAAAATATTGCATTATGCGTGCCTCCCATTTAAAGAAGCTATTTTTATATGAATTTTCTTATATGCCGATTGAAAAACGACTAGCACATATAAAAAAAGTGCTTGCAAGCCATGCTCGTCAAAAGAAACAGGCTATTTTAAATACACTTCATAAAAAATATGATGAAGCACTTGGCAGAGCACTTGATGGATTTCGTGATGATGACAAACGACGTCGTGTTGTCACGAAGTTTATTGATGAGCGTGATGAACGTATTCCTGCTATTGAAAAAGAGGCAAAGTCAACCGCAACTGTTTATATGCGGCGCTTTTCTAAACATAACATCAAGACTCTCTATCGTTCTCTTCTAACAAATGCTGAGCTTTTAGCAGAACTTGCTCCAGAATGGCATTATCTTGAGCAACAGCAATTTTTACAAGCACATGCTAAAGAACAATGGGTGCTTGAAGATTTAGCTGCACTTTATTTTTTACAAGCTCGTATAAAGGGCATTCCAGATGAATGGAAAATGCGAGTCGTTTTCATCGATGAAGTACAGGACTATAGTTTATTTCAGCTTGCTGCTTTAAAGACTGGGCTTGAAACAGATATGTTTACAATGGTCGGTGATTTAGCACAAGGAATTCACAGCTATCGTTCCCTTACTGCCTGGGAACCTGTCCAAAATCTATTTCCTAGAGCAAGCTTTAGAACACTGCAAAAAAGCTATCGAACAACCATTGAAATTATGGAGGTTGCAAACAAAGTCTTAGCGCAAATGGATGAACAACTTCCATTAGTAGAGCCAGTAGTACGGCATGGTAATGTCCCTACCTATATACAAGCTCAATCATTTGATGCCCTGCAAATTAAAGAAATTTTTGAAGCCATTCGATCCAATGGACACCATTCCGTTGCTTTAATTTGCAAAACGACTGCAGAGGCAAAAACAATGCAGCAAGCATTAAAGGACAAAAAAATTGCTTCGCAGCTTCTAACTGAAAATGAGTCCATCAATCAGGAATTATTGCTCGTTGTTCCGAGTCATTTAGCAAAGGGCCTTGAATTTGATGCTGTGATCGTAGCTGCCTTCGATACACCTTTCTACGATACGAAGGTTGATCGCAAGCTACTTTATGTGGCACTCACTCGAGCCATGCATGAGCTTTATTTAATCGGCCCAACAAAAAATACATTTCTATTAGAAAATGAACAGATATAATAAATATTTTCGCCTTGATGTAATTGTAGCTGTCGCTTCGCTTTCGCTACAATCAAAACTCAGCTGAAAGAAGATAAAAAAGTCGCTATTAAAGCGACTTTTTTTCATCGAACATTTAAATCTGATTTATCGATTCCGAGGTGGTAAACGGTAAAACCTCCCTCTGGATAAGTACGCTTTTACAACTTTCCACCATGACCTTGGTGCTTCCCTTTGAGGAGACTTCTTTTTAGGTAGTGCCGGCATGCGCATGATAACGACTCCTTTCATAGGCTTACTAATACTATATGAAGATAGTTACAAATTTATGATAAAAAGAATAGTTAACCCAATATATCGATACGTTCATGACCCATCGCCTACCACCGAATAAACATAAAAAAGAGCAGACGCATTTTGTCGAAAAAACGGCGTTCCCCCACTAAAGAAGATCGTATTTCCCCTAAAAATACTTATGTTTACTAATTATGCTTTTGAAGAAAAGCCTTTACTTTTTCATAAGTAAATTGAGTGCTCAAACTATTTGATACTGCATCAAAAGCATGATCGACTTTTGGAATAAGATAAAGTTCATGGGGAACGTTATTTTCTTTTAGCTTCCTGTCCAAAATTTCAGCCTGTTCTTCTAGAAAAATTCGGTCACTCGTTCCTAAAAGTGTAATAGTAGGAGGTGTCTTGCTTTGAATATAACTGATCGGAGAAAGTATTTTATAACGATCAGGGAATTGTGAAGGTGTACCTCCAATATATTTCTTCATAACATCTTGCACATAGTCAGGACTTGGACTATTTTTATAAACTTTCTCCATATCAGACGGACCGTATACATTAATCACAGAGTTAATAGTTACTGAAGGTACATTTGATGAAGGAGGTAACTGTGTATCCCCCATACTATAGGCAGCTAGCATAGCCAGATTTCCACCTGCTGACCGTCCCATTACGTTTATTTTTTCAGGATCAATTTTGTAAGCATCCGCATGTTCTGCCACCCATCCTATTGCTGATTTTACATCAGCTACTTCATCTTTCCATCCTGCATGAGGTGGCATACGATATTGTATATCAAACACAGTATATCCTAATTCACTTAACCATTGATTCCAATGAGGTGCTCTATTTTTATCCCCCTCAACCCATCCACCTCCATGCACTTGTACAATAGCAGGATGAAGTGGTTTTTTTGAGTCTTCATTGGCTGGCCACACATCAAGCTTTAATTCCACACCATCAGAGGTTGTCATGTATACAACGTCCTGTGTGAATTTTGATGTGATTTCTGTCTTACCGAAAAAATGAGAACGAAGCGAAACGGAAACACTCTCGTTCTTAGCGTAATGTAACATTTCAATAATTGGCTCTACAGTTAAAAAACTTAATAATAAAACTAGAGGAATCAAAATTGTCCGAGCTATTAAAGCTTTCCTCCAGACAGCTAATACTAATAAAATTATGATCACAGCAGTTATACTTAATAGAAGCGTAGGTATTATCAATGCACCTGCTCCAAGGGCACTCATTATATTAGGAAAACCGCCTGGATTCCAAATATAGTATGTCATAATGCTAATGAAAAAAAATGCAATTACTGCAATGATTGTTAGTAACCATTGAATAAAACCCCTAGGACGCCATGGGGTTGGATGTTTTTGTTGTTCCTGTTTCATTTTTCTAAACCCCTCCATAATCAATCAAATATCTTAACTTATGAAAGTATCAAAAAATACTTAGCTTTACCAAAAGACTTTGACCCTAATTTATTGATGAAACCCCTACAAAATCGTTGTGTGAGTCATTGATCCTCATCCTTTACTTCATTCAAACAGCCCACAGCTTTTGCAATGGTGTTGTCTTTTTATAATCCAAACCAATATCATAAAAAACTAATTCCAGTTCACTTAACAAGCTTATTTCTGAGGCACTTGAAATATTCGATATCCAGCGTTCATTGAGTATGAAAGGATGTCCTTATGATAATGCCGTGGCTGAAGCGATGTTTAAAGTATTTAAAACGGAATTCGCTAATGGAGCTCATTTCACTTCTCTTGAACAGCTCGCTCTTGAACTTGATGATTATGTTCATTGGATCAACAATATTCGTATTCACGGAACTCTAAGCTATTTAACACCAGTGGAATTCAAGCAACAGCCCATATAATCTTTGTCCAGTTTAGTGTTGACACACCACAGCTTGTCAGCAACGTGTTTTTGACTTTGCGAAAGCGAAGTGACAGCAACAACATGATGTTGGTCACTCAATCATTACCACAGGACGTGGCGTTCTTAGACAGAGTTCCTCTATTTCAGCGAATAAACCAGCATTCATCTTACCACCTATAGAAGCTAGCACTATTTGGATTTTGTGTATGGCATAACCCTAGAGTTAATGCTAGTACTACTCTGTATTACTTGCAACAGTCGAATCATCAAGAATCATTTTTAACTCTTTATATAAAATTATAAAAAGCAAAAAAGGACATCCTTTTATCGGAAATCTTTTCTTAATGGTTGCTGCTATTGAAGGGTAAAACTTTCTGGGGAAATATGCAAATCAATCTTTGCTTACTTTTGAACATGTTTTGATAAAAGCTTCTTTGGATTGTTATGATTATTATTTTCAACTTTATTTTTTGAGATTGGATTGAGTGCTGTTCACTTAAGACTACCTCTTTAAGGAAAACAGATGTTTCTCATGCGAAATGGATTACGAAACTACTGCGCCATGGATTAATTGAAAAGCGAGCTTTGTCCCAGCAGTTGAATATTCGCTAATGAAATGGATATGGAAACAAGTTTACATGGAAGAGTGATGCCTAAAAAACAGATGAATACCGATTCGTTATTCGAAATACTCACGGAATATCAACGTTTCCTTATTCATCAATATTGGAAACAAAAACATGCATTAGAAAAGCACTGGACAATCGCAACTAGAAGAGGCAAGAAAAAAGCACTCGTTGCGCTATCACATCGAATGCTTTGGATTTATTTATTTCATGCTATACCCATACAAAGAATCGCGAATAATTTAATCTAACCAAAAAAGAATTAATCGAAATTACTCTAAACAGATACCTTTGCTTTTCCGTTGGCTTTTAAAACTCCATACCGATTCTCTATCTATTTTTAGAATATTCATAGGCCAAGGGGTTATTTATTTTCACAGAAAAAAAAGCCGAGGAATAAATCCTCGACTTTTCTAAGTGCCTAGCGACGTCCTACTCTCACAGGGGGAAGCCCCCAACTACCATCGGCGCTAAAGAGCTTAACTTCCGTGTTCGGTATGGGAACGGGT
>NZ_JBNNVB010000052.1:0-9774 GCF_050280325.1 Lysinibacillus sp. NPDC093216
CTTATTAAAATTAAGAAATTAGGCTTTTTCCGTTGCTCCATTAAAGCACCCGTTAGCCATCCATGTAGCGCAAAAACCAGCGCTACACCACAGAAAATGAAAGATGATTAAGTTCTTTCATGGGAGTTTACGACGCTTCTTCAACAATCACGTCCTATTGCGGAATAACCTAAATTAAGCATTTAAGCCTTGTGCTACCTAAACAATACTTAAATTAGTTAAATTAATTTGAGATAAACGGTACCTTATGTACATACTTTGGATTTTCAATTTGATTGATGATAAAAGTCGCAATATCTTGACTAGTGACTTTTGTTCCGGGCATATCTACAAGATTTTCTTTTATATATCCTATTTCATTGCCGTTATCTATAAATGGAAGCCTAATTAGTGTCCATTTAATTAATTTATTACCGTTAAGAATATGCCATTCCTTTTTCCTATCTACCATCATTTTAGAATAGATGATTTCAAATATTTTTGCTCCAACTCTATTTATAATGCTTTTTTTATCTCCATTAATAGTAAGTGAACCGCCTGTAACACCAATATAACGATCTATTTGTAAATCTTCCATAATCTCAAGTATTTTTTTAGTTACACTGCTATAAATCGGCTCTTCCTTAATTGGCTGACCAAAAGTATTTATAACTATTTGACAATCCTTTAATAGTTTTTGAATATCCTCAAAGTTTTGTACATTCCCTTCTACTATCTCAATCCTATCATCTCTTAAAGTTAACTTATCTGGATTTCTAACAAGCATACGAACTTGGTACCCATTCTGTAATGCTTTAGCAGCAATATAACGTCCAACCTTTCCTGTCCCACCAATTATAGCTATTCTATGAGAATTCTCCATAATACCCCTCCAAATGAATATAATAATATTTACCTTGAGAACTTTAGGTGCTTCAATTAAATTATTAGTTTCCCTCCATCTAATCTAATTATCTTCCTCATTAAAAATCATTTTATATCCTATAGCGTTAATAGGACCCTTTGTAATTAAAGTTGTAAGCTGTTCGACTATAAAATCAACTGAATAAGTGCTGCCTTCATCACTAAGCCACCACTTCAATACACCTATATACGCGGAGCTGATAAAACTGAGTATCAAATCCATAGGAACCTTCAATTGATCTAAGTCCCCATAAACAGAAGTAAAAGTAATCTTGAAATTGTTTGATAATAGTTTTTCAATCTTATTGGTGAAATTAGGTACCCCTTTTGTTCCTAACATAACTTGATAAAATAATTTGTTCTTCTCGATATTTTCAATTACTTTTCTTAATGTGATTTTAAATCGATTGACGTTAACCTCTCCTTTTTTAAAATGAAAGGTAATATCTATTGCATCCATTAATTCATTCAAATAGGAGTTGCTGATTTTTTCATGTAGATCATATTTATCTTGGTAATGTAAATAAAATGTTGCCCTATTAATAAAAGCCTCATCTGCAACATCTTGAATTGTAATAGATTCGAACCCCTTTTTGTCTATAAGGGAGATAAAAGCTTCCTTTATTAACTTTTGCGTCTTTAATACACGTAAATCCACATTTTTTGCCACTTCTCCACATCCTTTTTTGTATGATTGGTTATATTTCTCATAATAGCATTATATACGACATTTTATTGAATAATCAACAAAATGTCAATTAAAAGGAGGGGTATAAATTGGTACTATTATTGAAGAGCAAACTGTTTTAATCACGAAGAGAACCGATAAGATGGTTGAAAACAAGAATGAACTAGATACAAGTAACAATTAGTGCAATAAAAAGAATCCATTTTGAGAAAATGGATTCTTTTTATTAGGCTGTTTTCTCAATGATTGTTGCTTCTCATTTGGCTATCTTCTTCAACAAAACTGCCCATTAGTACAATCACTCCTATGTCTAGAATTCTATTAAGTTGGCAATAATCCCTTTTATATTACTATTTTAGGGGGAATGGAATTGTTACTGTCAAAAGCATGGACTTTGTTTGAAGCAGATAAACGAATAGAGGGCTTTTCGCCACAAACGCTGAAGGCCTACCGGTTACAGTCTTTTCTATTAATTGGTTATTTTAAGGATATAGAGATGGAATTGCTTGACACCAATCAACTGAAGGAATATCTTGATATATCCGGCAAGCACTTAAAACCAGCCAGTCTTGCACACCGTATCCGCTTTATGAAATCATTTTTTCGTTGGTCTCATGAAGAAGGATACCTGAGTAAGAATCCAACTTCCAAAATTAAAGAACCGAAAGTAGGTAAGCGGATACCCAAGTATTTAACAGAACGGGAGATTGAACACCTCCGTGAATCCTGTCATTCCGCAATGGAAAAAGCAATTTTCGAATTCATGTTTTCTACTGGTTGCCGAATTGGAGAAATAGTTGCGTTAGAAAAGAACCATATTAATTGGTCCAATCAATCCGCAATCGTTAGAGGAAAAGGTGATAAGGAAAGGGAGGTTTATTTTAACACGCGTTGTGACATATGGCTTAAACGTTATATTGAAAGCCGTACTGACAATAATCCCGCCATCTTTGTGACAGTAAGGCAGCCACATAAAATGAGTGTTGCCCAGATGCGATACATCATCAAGCGGATATCCAATCGTGCTGAAATCAATAAAGAAATTCATCCACACCAACTTAGACACAGCTATGCAACTCATTTGTTGAACAATGGAGCTCCCATAGAAGTCATACAAAGTCTTATGGGGCATGAGAAAAGCGAAACAACTAGGATCTACGCTCAATTAAGCGGGAGGCTAAGGAAAGAGTATTATCAGAAGTACTTTTAAATGTAAAAGGAGCAATGTCTTAAAAGACTTTGCTCCACTTGACTAAAGCCTCCGTTAGTTTAAGTGTAACAGTTCACATTTTGCACTAATGAAACTAGATTAAAACCATCCTCATCCTATAGTAATATAAATGATATTACTAACTATTTTGTATTAGTTTATTACAGAACTTCCATTCAACGCTAAGTGTATCTGTATTTCTCACCTCACCATCAGAGGTGATCACAACTTTACCTTAAGGAGGAGATTAAGAATGAATCCAGTCGTTGGTCTGGATATTTCAAAAGGAGAAAGCCTGTAAAAAACGAGGCTGGTATGAAGCCTACAATCATTTTAGAAGCTACAGGACATTATGGTGCTCCTGTCATACATCATTTAGAAGAACGAGGATATTTATTGATCATCATTAATCCGTTAATTTCATATAAGGCAAGAGGATCAGTTTGAGAAAAGTAAAAACGGATGCCATCGATGCCTATCTTCTTTGTGAATTGTTCTATAAAGAGGAATTAAAGCCTCCATACCCCTGAATACCCCATTACAAATGGTAATTTTAATATGAGCAAAATGCTTCCTGTAAAAAAGAATATATTTGCTATTGAATTTCTGTTCAATTTTTTATCCCCCAACCAATAATTACGTTTTATTAGGAATTAGTAAACAATATCATCTTTTACCTTCATTTTAATATATTCATTCTATTTATTAAACAAATTATGGAAATGTCTCACGGAAAAATAACCTTATGGATAGGCTATTTTTATTTTTTTAAAATAAAGAACTGAGAGCCGTTAAAGGCTTTTTTTTGTGTGAAGAATTATGTTAGTAAACGTGCAAAAATGGGTATTTAAAAGATTAAGTGGTTTGACAAAAGTAACAACCTGTGGTTAAAATCAAGTTGTTACTTTTGGTAGCAGAGTAAAAAATTTTTAATAAAGGGTTTCTTAGGAAGTCGCTAAAACTCTAAGTTTTCAAACTAGGGGGATGAAAAAAGATGAAATTGAAATCTGTAGGACTCACTTTAGGGTTAGCTATTTCGTTACTTTTAACAGGCTGTGGAGATGGAGATAGCAAAAAAGACAATGGCAATTCAACAGGAACTACGCCAAGCATAGGGGAGCAAGTGGACTATAAGATTATAGGAATTGAACCAGGAGCTGGGTTGACTGGTCTGGCGGAAAATACTATAGAGAAATATGAAAACTTAAAAGGCTGGGAGCTTGAACAAAGTTCTACACCTGGGATGTTAGGTTCATTAGAGCAGGCTATTCGAAATGAAGATCCAATTATTATTACCGGATGGACACCACATTGGATGTTTTCATCTTATGATTTGAAATTTTTAGAAGATCCTCAAGGGACATTAGGTGGATCGGAAAATATCAATACACTTGCGCGTAAGGGCTTGGAAAAGGACTTACCGGATGCGTATACAATTTTGGATAGATTTTATTGGGAACCAGAAGATATGGAAGCTGTAATGTTTGAAGCACAAACGAGTTCATTTGAAGATGCAGCAGACAAATGGATAGAAGAAAACCAAGACAAAGTAAATGAGTGGACAAAAGATACGAAAAAAGTAAGCGGAAAAGAAATTGAATTAGCTTCAACACCTTGGGATTCAGAAAGAGCTTCGAGTAGTGTATTACAGGCTGTATTTGAAGAACTCGGATACACTGTCACAATCACACCTGTAGATCCTGCAATTATGTTTCAAGCTATCGCTACAGGCGTATCTGATGCAACAGTAGCTGCTTGGTTACCAACAACACATAGCTCTTTTTATGAAAAATATAAGGATGACTTAGTTGATTTAGGTGAGAACTTAAAAGGTACAAAAAATGGATTTGTAGTTCCTGCATATATGGACATTGACTCAATTGAGGATTTACAGCCTAAGAAGTAATAAAAAGTTAACTACTGAATAATTTTGAACTGAAAACAGCCTTTCACATATTTAGCCCTAAAAATGCCTCGATGTTTATCTCATCGAGGCATCTTCACTTTTAAAGATACTTTAGAGTTATTAATGGAAAGTGCACGTAAGATGAAAGCGAAGGCATACGTACCCTATTCCAAATTCCCAGTTGGAGTAGCATTATTACTAAAAGATGGAGCTGTAATTAATTGAGTAAACGTAGAAAATGTTTCTCTAGGTGCAACTAATTGTGCAGAGAGAACCGCTATTTTTACGGCAATATCAAATGGTTTTATCAAAACAAACTTCTGGCGTACATTTTGACTTGGCACCACAGTTGGATCTATTTTGGTGGTAACGTATTTGCGCTTCTTCAGCCGTACTACCAGCGTGGCGTTTTAGTTCTCTGGAAATCGTAGAAGGTTGACGATTTAAGAGTTTAGCTATTTTACGAATCGGATAATCAAGTTCCAGGTATGTTTCTATTTTTACACGTTCTGATAGGGTAAGATGGGTATAGCTCATAACGATTCCTCCATTTGAATGTTTGTGTGGTAACTACATTCTACACGAGGTCGTTATGGGCTTCTTTTATATTTACTTCTGGGTGTTGCACTTAATATTACAATCCGTCAAAAGAAAAAAAGAGCTGCATATGCAACTCAATGATCTTCAAGAAAAGCACCCCGTTAGCCATCCATGTAGGGCAAAAACCAGCGATACACCACAGAGAATGAAAGATTATTTCGTTCTTTCATGGGAGTTTAAGTACAATACTTCACAAAGTCCTTAATTATTGGTTTGAATTTTCACCAGTTTAGCATATAAGTGAGTTATACACTTTTTTCTACGTGGAAAAAGGACTTTCTAACACAAAATGTATAAATTAAAACGATTACTGACCAAATAAAATTCCCAATAAACGGCTGTTGATTATATGAGAATAATAGAATATAGCTTATTAGCCCAAATCCTAATGAATATAAAATCATCAACCAAAATCCCCATCTTTTTAAACGTATATAACCATATATGATGATAAGGGAAACAACTGCCAATATAATCCTAAATAGCTGTTCTGGAAAGTTTGGTAAACCGAACCTATCTGCTATGCCAAATTCATTTGCATCTTGATTAAAAAATATGGCTGTGATAATCAATACAACTGCACCGAAAATGTAAAAACAACTAATTAAAGATACTCCTAAAGGTCTTTTCATTTTTCCACCCCCTTTACACTATTAAATTCAAACCTTATACCTTATCTTATTCAATTCACCTGCTCCGTTAGCCATCCATGAAGCGCAAAAATCAGCTCTTCACCACAGAAAATGAAAGATGATTAAGTTCTTTCATGGGAGTTCAAGAATAAAAAAAGAGCTGCATATGCAACTAAAGCACCCGTTAGCGACAGAAGGATGGTCATGGAATTCGTCTGAAAGAACGTCCGTGCATAATGGTTGAAAGATCCATTTTATCGTGCATAATAGTTAAAGGATTCGTTTCGATATATGGAACACCATACTATTGGAAAAAACATCAGGATCCAGGAGGTATATAATGAAAGATACGCTTGAACTATTTCGTTACCATGTTTGGGCTAATAAAAGAGTTTTTGAACATTTAAGGAAACTTCCTGATGATCTGTACCGTAAACCACTAAATAGTGTATTTCCTACCATTGGCGACGCATTAGCACATATCTATTCTGTGGATAATACTTGGCTCAGCATAATGTCCCATGAAAGTCCTGAGGAAATCTATGCTGCGATGACGAGTTCACTTGAAGAGGTAAAAGATGCCACGCTCAACTCTTTTGAGGCTTATTTTGCTAAAATTGCGGCTCGATATGAAGAGTTTATCTTGAACCACCAAGATGATTTAGAGGAAATATCTGAGTATCCGCTTAAATTCGGTGAGTTGCGGGCCAATTACAAGGATCTCGTTAGGCACGTGGTTAATCACGGTACATATCACCGTGGTAATATTACCGCAATGCTCCGACAAATGGGTTATTCCGGTGTTTCCACAGACTATGGATTTTACCTTTTTGAACTAAAGCGGTGAGCACTCCTTCGGGAGTGTTTTTTTGTAAAGGTCGTTTTCGATTTGTTACCGACAGATTTTCTCCTGTATTGTCTTCCCATTTCTAATCATCAAATGTAAATGTTGAATGAAGTGATGCCCGTCTATGATATCCGTACATTTAACCCTTAGCTTACCTGTCTTAAACAAACCTGCCCCGTTAGCCATCCATGTAGCGCAAAAACCAGCGCTACACCACAGAAAATGAAAGGTGATTAAGTTCTTTCATGGGAGTTCAATAAGAAAAAATGAGCTGCATATGCAACACAATGTTCTTCAAGTAAAGCACCCGTTCGTATTATAAGGCCAGCCAGAGTAAATCTGGTTGACTATTTTTTATTCAATTTATAGATTGATAGTAGCCGGGGTAGAACGGAAGCACCCGTGGGATTGGATCCCGACAACTAAACTGTTCGCCCTCTACTTGTTAACACATGATTAGGCTGGTTGGGACATTACGATCTCGTATAACAAGCGAAGATATGAATAACAAGCTAGATAGAGGTTACCGGTCAATACACTACCTTAGGAGGAGATAAACTATGAATCCAGTAGTTAGTCTGGATGTCGCAAAAGGTGAAAGTCAGGTTCAAATGTTCTTGGATAAAAAAATGCCCTATAAAAGCAGCGTGAAAGTTGATCATACGGTGGATGGATTGGAAGAGTTACACTCTTATTTATTAGATTTAGAGCGTCAAACAGAGATGAAGCCACCTGTTGTTTTGGAATCAACGGGTCACTATCATGCACCAGTTGTACAGTTTTTAGAAGCAAGAGAATACATTGTCATTATCGTAAATCCACTGGTATCTTACCGAGCAAAAAGTTCTAGCTTGCGAAAAACCAAAACAGATGCCATTGATGCTTATCACTTAGGCGAACTGTATTACAAAGAGGATTTAGCGCCTCAGAAAAAGCGTGGTGTACAGTTATTAAACCTTCGGCATCTAACTAGACAACATGAAAATATGACTGGAATTATGATTCAAACAAAGCTTCAATTTCAAGCCGTATTAGATCAAATATTCCCTGAGTACAAAGGAGTTTTTGGCGATTTATACGCTGGGATTTCCATAAAAACTTTACAAGCTTACCCTACTTCTGAATCAGTTAAAGAAGCAGGTGTAGAAAAGATCGCACAATTCATTGATACACATTGCAAAGCACGTTCGTTTAATTGGGCGCTTGAAAGATCGGAAAAATTAATCGAAGCCGCAGAACGCAATCCATTTCAATTAACTCTTTATCAAAGTCTTCTAATCAGTTTGAATATGTATATTGATTTACTGCAAGTGTACCACCAACAACTTTCTACGTTGGAGCGTGAGATTGAAGAGTTAGCGGCACAACTTGAAGAATATGAATTACTCCAATCAATTCCCGGTATTGGTGAAAAAATCGCTGCAACGATTATTTCAGAAATCGGAGAAATTGATCGGTTTAATCATCCGAAAAAGTTAGTAGCCTTTGCAGGACTAGATCCCAGTGTGTTTGAATCAGGTCGCTTTAAAGGCACGAAAAATCACATTACTAAACGCGGCTCGGCTAGGCTTCGCCACATGCTTTATACAGCTGTTCGTTGTTCTATTCGAGATAGTCGGAAAAAGAAAACAACACCTGAAACTATAGCACGAAATAAGCGGTTACGAGCTTTCTATGATTTAAAACGAAAAGAGGCAAACCATATAAAGTAGCTATAATTGCTTGCGCTAATAAGCTTTTACACTGGATTTATGCCATGTTAAAAACGAAAACACCATTCCAAGAAACAATACAGTAACAACATTTTCAATTTTAACGAAAACCTTCCAATTTGAATTCGAAGGGTTATTTGAGTTGCGCTTTTTAGTGTTTTTTAATTTAAAAGATTTTTATTGACAATCTATTAGCTGGTTTAGTTGTATAGTATACAAGAAAAAGAATTACTTTATTAATTCTTCTCCAGTTAAATCTCATATAGATTTGCTGAATCTTGCTCTGTTAATTTCACATATCTATCGCTATTCGTAACAATTTCTAAATTTTCACCACTTATGCTAATCCAAAGTGAATAAGAGGCTATTTTGTTTTCGCTATTGTTCTTAAATGGAAATTGAAATTGGTAATCAGCATAGCTTGTCATTTCTACTTTTTTATTTTCCCAATCAGCATTTTTTACTATATCTATTGCTTTTTCCACCTGTTTTCTTTGATTGACTTCTTTAAAATCTTCAAAAATATTATCTTCACCAGTTCGTTTCTGCACAGTTATTTTTTGCCCAACCATTTCATTCAAGCAACTCGAAGTAACTAACAAAACACCTAGTAGAGAAAAAAATAATATTATTTTTTTCAACCTGTTCCCCCCTCGTATAGTATTTTCTTATAGCACTAAACTGCATCGTTAGTTGAGAAGAAAACGATGGGATTTCTGTGGAATCCTCTTGAAGTAAAGCACGGGTTAGTTGAATATGATTACTGAAATAAACCGAATATCCAAACTATCAAATACATTGGAACTGCAACAATTATCGCCCCTGCAAGTAAATAGCTAATCGACCTTATAATAAATTTAAAAATATCATATATAGCACCTGCTAAGTCATCAACAAATCTCAACACTAAAAATCCCCTCCGGCAACATATAGCTTGGTGATTTAATTTTAACATTATTTTCCTCTAAGGAAACAATATATATATTGTCCATTCAGTGATGTTCTTCTTTAACTCTTCTGCCCCGTTAATGAAAAAGCGATTGCTCTAATTAAACAAAACCAGCTAATAGGATGTCAATATTTTTCTCTAAAATTCTAATTAACCTTATGTTATACTATTTTGAGCATGACAAATAGCCCTCCAAAAACCTTTTGGAAGGTTTTCTCTTTATTACTTATAACCGTTAATTACGCTATATCCAAGAAAGTTTCTTTTCTATTTAATAAAGCATAAATCCAATGAAGCAGTTTGTTAATACAGGCTACTATCGCTACT
>NZ_JBNNVB010000053.1:0-9632 GCF_050280325.1 Lysinibacillus sp. NPDC093216
GAACTGTTCAAAACAGAAATGGACTGCGAACGCATAGTTACTCAGGAATCCCACTGACATTAGTCAGCTTGTCCCTTTAGGGGTGGGAGTCTCAAGTTCAGCACTTAAAGATGAAGTATCCATACCTCGCATCTCAAATACTTTCGCACGTCCTCTATAAAACTTTTCTTCTTGAGAAGCATGATTTATCACACGGCTTTCATTATGTTTAACATATTGATCGATTAAGTCATCGAAGCCCTGTTTCATATCACCTGTTAAATACTTTTCACTAAAAAATTTTAAAGCAGCTGTTGAAGCAGCAAGTTCCAACTGTGCTTCTGTAGAACTTAATTCTTGTGTAATTGGCGTCCGTCCTACTTTAATATCCCTTCCTTTCATCTGGGATATATCCAAATTATCTAGACCGTCCGTTATGTCTACCAGCATATTTTCTATGTCGTCAATTGTGTGTGATTCTTTGCCCGTAAAAAAGCCCGTGTCACTCAAATATTGACTAAAAATAAGCCACTGATCCTGTGGACGATACGAAAAAATATCGGAAGGATCAGGATTTACCGATCGCATGTCCATCTTTGCGATTTCTTTCTCTGTCATAGCTTTTAAATACTTTACTTCATCAGATAGAGTGAGTGTATATGCTTTACCATCACGTTCAACTTCAATTTCATTTTTTCCGCCAAGTGGTTGCCCCTTTACAAGGTTAGGATTGCTAAGCGCCTCTTGTCTATGGTACTCCCTAACTGCAGCTTCATACAGAAGAATAATTTGCACTTCATTCACCTCATCGTTTATTCCAATTTAGTTAAGAAAGCTTTCGTTGGTAATACATTTATACCAGCACCGTAATATATTTAATTTCAGCCTATATTAATAGAAATTAAATACGAACCACATAGTATATCGGGTCAAAATAGTTTTATTTAACCATAAATTATAATTTATTACCAAATAACAATAATTTGTCTTATTTAAACAAAAACTCAAGTATCGCAACTGTTGCTAAGAAAAATCATGAGAGGAGTTTTCGCTTTGTAGTCCAAGTTCCCTTTACCACCCGGTGTAGAATCGAATGTACTTCCTGTCATGATTGGACCTCAAGTAATTTGTTGTCCGATATATTGTGGGTCAACTTTGTATTGTTTACACCATGGCTACGCTATACATATTGACGTGCTTGGGATTAGACTTGCTAAAAAAATCCCGATTATCAAATAATATGATAATCGGGATTTTGAATAAGTATATTATAAAAGTTCTTTACGTAATTCAGCAGCTGATTTTGGGGATAACAGACCGAATGGGATATCGAATACTGTTTTTGCACCTTTGTCTCCTGCTTGATTTAAGCGATGAGCTGCACGTGCAAAAGCTACTAGAACACTAGAAGTGAAGTTTGGATTACTTTCAAGCTTTAATGAGAATTCAAGAATTTGTTTTTCGTTAGCGCCGCTTTCACCACTACGAATTACGAATCCACCGTGAGGCATGCCAGTGTGGTTTGCTTTAAATTCCTCTTCAGAAATAAAGTTTACTGTAGTATCATACTCATCAAAATAGTTCGGCATCGTCACAATTTCTTGCTCAACTTTTGTAGCATCTGTACCTTCCTCAAGAACAACCCAGCATTCACGTGCATGTTTTTCACGCGTTGTCAGCTCAGGATTTTCACCGTTACGAACACGGTCTACAGCCTCTTTAATTGGTAATGTGTATTGTACTGCATTTTTAACACCTTCGATGCGACGGATAGCATCTGAGTGTCCTTGACTTAAACCGTCTCCCCAGAAAGTATAAGTTGTGCCCACTGGTAGAACTGCCTCCCCAAGTATACGATTTAATGAGAACAAACCTGGATCCCAGCCAACTGAAATGACTGATACTTTTCCAGATTTTTGAGCTGCTGCATCGACTGCCTCGAAAAACTCAGGAATTTTCGCATGCGTATCAAAGCTATCAATTGTATTAAACCATTGTGCAAAGTGTGGTCCTTGCTCAGGTAAATCTGTTGCTGAGCCACCACATAAAATCATTACATCAATGTCATTTTGAAATTTTTCAGCATCATCTACTAAATATACACTTGCATTACTTGCAATTTTTACAGTTGAAGGATCGCGACGTGTGAATACCGCTACTAATTCCATATCTGGATTTTGCGAGATAGCATACTCTACTCCGCGCCCTAAATTTCCATAACCTACAATACCTACTCGAATTGCACTCATTAAAAATTCCTCCTCACGATTACGTGACTCTGTGAAACCTTTCACGTTAAATCTAATTACAATAATACGTTTTGTCAGGAAAATTCACAATAGTTTGAGTACGTGTTTTTCTCTTGGAATTATACAAGTTTTCTATGATTTCTATTCGTTAATGGCATGAATACGGTTACATTTTACTAATGCAACTTCTTTCAGAGTATGTACAAACGTCCTCTTAAAGAAGTTATAGCCTCCAGACGCAATTATGCCAAGACATAATTGACTGACAAAACTTTAAGTTTTCGTTAAAGCATTGTAAATGAAGACTATTCCGACCGCATATCTTGTACAATAACACTAACGACAAAGGGGGCATGTTGAATGAAAAGTAATTGTTATTCACCAAGCACAACATTGGAACAAGGAGAATTACTTGCTTGTCCATTCCAAAATGCACAAAAATCTGCTAAAGCTCACATGGAAGCTAAGGCAAAGCACAAAAGATTTTCACCTAACAAACACCAATGTATAAGGGTTATACCTTTTGGCGTTATAGACGAAACCCTAAATATCTCCGTACAAAACCAGCGAGTCGATGAGATTAACTTCTACCATAGCGGCAAGGAGATTGCACGCTGGTTGATTAAAAAAAGTGAATACAATAAGCTGTAGTATCCCTCACTGTATCTCCTGTGCCAATTCGGAAAGTCGCTTTTCATTCACAATGTGATAGCCATTCTTTCTCTTTTCTAAAATTTTTTCTTCACAGAATTGCGCCAGTACATATAATAAATGCCGATAGGAAACCCCTAAATATTCACAGATTTCCGTATGCTTTTCTTTATAGATACCTTGATCTGACGATAATTGGATAAAGGCAGCAAGTCGATTTTCAAGTGGATACGCTTGATTTTGTGTATATTTTGACGTCATTTTGGTCGACTTTTCCCCTAAAAACACACAAAGTTTACGTAAAAATAGTACATCCGTGAGTAACTTTTCTTTGCAGGACTGCGTAATCGAAAAACAAATCGTCTCGGTTACTGTCTGAATCCCCTTCGTATATCTCGCCTCATTAAGCAACTCAATTTCACCCATAAAACGCGGTGGCTCTGGGTATTCGATAAGTGAGACCTTGCCGTTTTTATGCGTCATATATATTTTCGCTTTCCCTTCAATCATGTAGTATAGCGTATCCGGAAATGACCCTTCTTGAAAAATCCATTCGCCTTTGTCAAACTTACATACCTCCAGAAATGGATTTATATCAAATGAGAAAAAATCATCAATTGGATATTTATCGAGATAGTATGAACGTTCCTCAGCTGTCAGTATATGCATTTTTTCACTCTCTCCTCTTGAAAAATGTGAGATATCTCACATTATTGTACCGATGAACGTGCTATTATTCAACATAGTTAAATTGGAGGTACGGAAAATTTATGAACAATCAACGATGGCTTTCTCAAAATTTCTTTGCATTTTTCTTTACATGGGGTATTTTCTTACCTTACTGGACTGGTTGGCTTGTAGATGCCAAACATCTTACTGTCTCACAGGCTAGCGTCATAATGGGCTGCGGTCTTTTAGCACGAGCAACTTCAAATCTATTTTTCTTCCCGACGCTTGCAAAATATGTGCACAAAAAACGACTCGTTTGTATTCTAGCAATAGGTGCCCTAATCACAACTTTATTTTACTTACTAAGCACGAGCTTTATCTCGCTTCTTATTGTTACCCTTTTATTTAGCGTTTTCTATCCAGCACTGCTACCTGCCGTTGAAAGTAGTGCGGCAACGCTCGTACAGCATGGAAATGTACACTATGGTAAAAGCCGCTCCTATGGTTCCCTTGGCTTTGTCATTGCAGTATTAATCATTAGTATGCTAACAGGTGCTTTTGGCAATAACATTATCTTTTGGAGTATGGTGGTCGGCCTGATCGGTATGCTGTTGATGCAACAAATGGCTACACCAAAAGAGTTACTCGTTGTACCGACAAAAGAACAACGCGCAAAATCATTGTCGATGAAAACATTATGGACAATTAAAGGCTTCCCTATTGTTTTATTAGTTGTTATTCTGTTGCAAGGCGCACATGCTTCTTATTACAGCTACGGCTATATATATTTAGGTGATTTACATGTTGATCCATTCTACATGGGGATGATTATTAACATCGCCGTAATTTGCGAAATCTTATACTTTATGAAGGCTGATACACTATTTAAAAAATGGCGCTCATCTTCTTTATTACTTTTAGCAGCGAGTGGTTCATCATTACGTTGGCTACTCATTTACCTATTCCCGAATGTATGGGTATTTATCGCTTCTCAAACATTACATGCATTATCATTTGCTCTCGCGCATTTCGCTTTCATCGGCTATTTAACAAAAACATTGCCGAAGGAGCAAATTCCGAATGCACAAGGCCTTTATTCTGCATTAGCAATGGGATTAAGTACAGCGATCCTTACATTTTTAGGTGGCTATTTATACGAGATTTCGCCTGGACTATCATTTGCAGCAATGCTTATTTGTACTGTTCCAGCAATCGGTATACTACTTGCTACTAGAAATAAATTTCAATATTAAAAACAAGCAGGTGGGAAAGAGTCTCTTTCCTACCTGCTTTTCTATACGCTCATCTTGGGTAATAAGAAAATCCTGGATATTTTACAACCGGCCACTTTTCCTTTCTTAACACATTAACAAGTTCAGGACCAATGTTTAAATTGCTTTGTACTAGCTCAGATGGAGTAAGGGCCATCCATTGATTTAACGAAACATCCTGGAATCTATCACTTTTAAACATTTCAAGGAACCATAATGTCTCCGTACCGGTATTCTCAATGTAGTGACCATTTGCAAATGGCACGTATCCCACATCTCCTGCACGATAATCGAATGTTCTAGCCACACCATTTGCTGTAAACACTGTCATACGCCCTTTTCCTTGGAGGTAATATTGCCACTCATCATTATTTGGGTGCCAATGCAGCTCTCTCATAGCACCAGGCTTAATTTCGACAAGTGCTGCTGCGATATTTTTAGAAATAGGAAAGTTTGTTGAATCCACAATTCTGACACTACCACCAGGAGTTTTTATAGGGGTCTGGGCAAGCAGGCTATGTTTGAAAGTTTGAGGGACTGTACCGTATGGGGATTGTACTTTTTGTGTGTCTAGAGGTCCTGGAACCTTATCTTGAAAAATATAGACCTGTTCTTTCGGGATATGATTAAAAGCGCTCATTGGAACACCAAAATTGGAGGACAGCACATCTTTAGGAGTATGAGCAAACCAATCAGATATTGAAAAAGTACTTAGATCTGAGAAATGCCCATCGTCAAACACCAGCAAAAATTCACAGCCATCCTCAAGACCTTGTATGGAATGCGGAATTCCTGGCGGGAAATACCATAAATCCCCCGGTCCTACATCGGCAATAAAATTACGCCCATTTTGATCGACCGCTGTAATACGTGCATGACCAAGAAGCATATACGACCATTCAGCTTGTTGATGCCAATGCAGCTCACGAACTCCACCAGGTGTCAAACTCATATTGACACCTGCTAATGTAGTGGCAATTGGTAAATCACGAGCAGTAACTTCTCGAGACCAACCGCCATTTTTTAAAACCATATGCGTATCAGAAAAAGAGAATTTTAAATTTGGTACAAGTCCAGCATCTGTTTTCGGAGGGACAAGCATATCAGGATTTTCCAGATCCCTCATAATATCTCTCGGCCCTTTATCAACCCACCCCGCCCCATCTTTCCGAATAGGCTGCGGGACATAAGAATAGCCCTCTGGCATGTTCTCCAATGATTCACCTCTTCATAAAGAAATCATTATATAATATGTATGGATTCTTTACTTTGATAATTCTTTTCCTTTCAGCTTAGTTGCGAGGATAGCAGAAGATGTTGCTGTTAAATAAATTTCTGTAGCTCTTAATTCCTTATGATTTAACCAAAAGTCCCTGACCTTATCAGGTTTCCCTCTCCATTCTTCTGGAAAATGTTCTTCTGGCGTAAAATCGTCCATAACTAACATACCTCCAACAGCTAATGCCTCCAATAGTTGTTCGCCTTCAATTGTTTTAGCAGCAGCTGCATCAGCAAAAATAAATTGAAAAGGACCTTTTGCTATCGCTTCTTTCCAGTCACCTACTAAAAATTCAGCCTGCTGATGACGAAGTGTTTGAGCAGTAGCATCGATTTTTTCCTTTGCATGATCCACTGAGACAAACTGTACGTTTGGTGCAATGGTAGAAAGAATCCATGCACTGCCTACACCATAGCCAGTCCCGACTTCTAGGATTGTCCCATGTGTAATTTGACCAACAAGCACTGACAACAATCTTCCTGCCTCGTCTGAGCAAGAATACTCGAAATCATGTCTATGGGCTAACATTTTACTTGCCTTCACCATTTCCGGAATATATGTATTGGAGCGATATTTTGTTAACATAGTTACATACCACCTATTAGATATTTAATTCTTAATCATCTTCGCTTTTTTTCTTAAAATTCCTTTGTTAAAACATCACATCCCTAAATAGAGGTACGTTTTTATATTCAAAGTAATCGCTACTTATGTATAACGGATTTAACCTGATGCCTACCTAAAATGCTTGTTTAATAATAGCCCTTGTCATTTTAAAATCCCTTTTTAACCATATTTACAGTTGGAATGTTATTAATTGCGTTTACATATATTTACTTCGGGATAGCTTGACCTTATGCAACGCCCCAAACGTCATTGCAGTTTGCTATCCCACCATTATTTTAATTCCCTAGATATATCCAGTTGAAATCATCAAATGTCTTTCAAATCTGAATTGTTGTGTGTCCAAAGGCTGCAGCTTTCCATATTATAATAAAGTTAAAAATGAGGAGTTGTCCGATGAATGGAGCATCTATTCCTTGCTGTCTTTATTTTCGTCAGTGGCATATTGAATAAATTTAAATTTAAAAAAGTTAGTAGAACAAATTAATAAAAAATAGATTTTATTTTTTTCATTTAATACTCATATTGTTCATTTGGTTGCTGTTGTGTATGATGACACTGCGGCTATTTTCATGATAAAATTTACATATATTACATAAAGAGGTGATAACATGGAAAATAATAAATTAGTTTGTAAGGCTTGTGGTAGTGATTCCTTTGCACAAGGTGAATTAGGCGGATCTATGGCAAATGTAAAACCCATTAAGCTCGATATGGTCCATTTTTCGAGTTCACCACTAATTTTGACTATTTGTACGAATTGTGGAGAAGTAGCTTCAATGAAAGTTAAGAAAGTTGATAAGTTTAAATAGTCTCTTATAGTTAAACTTTGGATCACTCCCAGCCGAGTGTCTCTATATTAGTTTCTTTACTCATATTGTTCATTAGTTTGCTGTAGCGTGTGAAGACGCTGCGGCTTTTATTTTTTGAATCTACTAATATGTTATAATTTGGTTAAAAAGAAAGCAGGTTTATTATTGTCGTTTTTTCTTGATCTTGTAGTCCACATCGTTTTTATTGTTTGGAATTTAATTGTTTTACCATATAAATTTATTTGGATAGGTCTTGCTATAATTGTCCTTGCTTTATTATTTTTAAAAAGATCTCGATCTAACTAATTCATAAGTTTGGTAGGTATATCCCCACCAAACTTTTTTCGTTTAATACTTATATTGTGCAGTAGTATTGAGTCCCAGTTGCTATAAGAATTATGATTAATAATAAAAAGTAAGGTAAGTTGTTAAAACTCCTTTTTGGGGCGAGTTAACAATGTAGACTTTAATGCTACTAATGCTCTTAAAAGTACTGAACGAATTTTCATAATAAAACCTCCATTTATTAACTTTAAAGGTTATAATTAAGTGTAACAAAATACTAATTTCTAAGGAGAATTATGAATGAAAATTCAAACCAGTAATACAATAAATTATTTGAAAACAGAGGTAAATAAAAATATAAAAAATGAAAGTCTCTTAGATTTATTTGGAATTGAAAATATACATAAAGACAAAGACGAAGACGAAAACGAGAAAAATATCAAACCTAAATTCGAAACTAGATATGAAGATGGTTATATACGTACATATCTTGTGAAATCGAATGGACAAAAATTAGTTAGATTACTTGTTAGGGAGGTTAAACAAACCCAAGAAAACATGAAAGAGTCCATAGATTTAGAGGATATGTTGATACAAGAGCTTGAAAAGTTATCTAATCCCAAAAAATATGAACAGAATACTTCTATTTTTGAAAAAGAAAAGAATATTTCTAAATATAAAACAGGTATTTGAGGAAGATCAATATAAACAATAATTAGAAGATTATTAATTTACATGAAGGTTTAACATCTCTTAAAGAGCTGTAGCGTCTGCAAACGCTGCTGCTTTTTCTTTTACTCACGTTGTGTAATTTAGATCCCGTAATCATCAATTTGCTCTTTCAAGCATTCTAAGCAGATATTATCCACTTCTCGTCCATCCGAATTGACTTGTGTTAAATCATAAACTCGATTCAAAGCAAATCGTTTTGGTTTTTCGATAATAGGTACTTCCCGATATGTGCTCTCGCAATAATCACAGCATAAAGTTTGATTACTCATATTCTTTTACCTTCTTTCCTCATATTGTGCAGTAATTGAATCAATCCATATTTTCAAACATTACCTAATTATGTTATCCTTATATAAGTTATTAACCTATATATTAGGAGTTGTTATGCAATGAAAACAGACGGTACACATTCTAAAATTGGATATATAATATTTATTTTAGGTATCTTCTTGCTTGTAAGCGGAACAGGCAGATTATCTGGTCCCCTCGAATACAATTCATTTATTCCAAATAAATCTATTGCAATAATATTCATTTTTATTGGGCTTTCTGTTGTATTCAGTTCATTCTTTATAAAACCCCGAAAAGATCAATAATTTTACTGAACACTATTTATCTAGTGTTTAAGTATCTTTTGCGAATTCGCATGCATCAATCAGTTCTAAATGGAAATATTTATAAAAATCCATAGTGAACACCCTCTCTACACATTCTCTTTCGAAAAACCCTCGAACTGTTTACTTCATAATATTTTTGAAACTTTAAATTACTAAAAAACGTAAATAAAAGTAAGAATAAGGAGGTTGTTATCTTGTATGAACATAAATTTGTGAAAATTCAATTATCCACATGGACACTAACTCCTGAGGAAGATTATCATAAAGTTGTTTATGATCATGAAAAAGAAGGATGGGAGTTAGTACAAATCTTTGCACCGGGAATAAAAGGTCACGGCACTCCTACTTTTTTTGAATTAATATTTAAACGAGTTAATTTCATAATTCTAATCCCTTTAGCATCAGGGGTTCTGAAACAATAAAAAACGGGCACCTCCCCAAATTCGGTATAATGGTAGCGACGA
>NZ_JBNNVB010000054.1:0-9553 GCF_050280325.1 Lysinibacillus sp. NPDC093216
AAGTACAAACTCAAGCAGCATAATTTTTAAAAACGTAAGTTTTCTTAATAGGAGCAGTCTAAGCTCTTGAAAAAAGTGATTTATGAAATTGATTCGTTTAATAAAGAAGAATAAAATAATTGCAAGAATTAGAGAAAAGGTTAACGTATGTAATAGCTAGTCTTCAAATGTAATATTTACATAATTTTCTGATATATATTGAAAAAGTAGCTGAGTTTTATTTACAATAATTGTGTAAAGCTTTCATAAATCATAATAGGGGTGTTATAGATGACAAAGGTGGAAGTAAGTTTTAAGCATTTGCCAACGACTGCAGTTTCAGATGCGACAGGAGGACATACGAATTTACGCAGTGATATTAAACCGTTAGCAGATCATTATAAAATTGCTGGCCGTGCAGTAACAGTGCGTTTACCAGATGGTGAAAATGGTGCAGTATTGGAAGCCATTCGAGTTGCTAAAGAAGGGGATATTTTAGTAATTGACGCTAAAGGGAATACCAATCGTGCAGTTGCTGGTGATTTTGTTCTTTCATTAGCGAAGGGTATAGGTGTACAGGGCTTTGTCGTTGATGGTGTTATTCGTGATATTGCAGCTATTCGTGAGCTAGACTTTCCTGTATTTTCACTTGGCACAACGGTAGCAGCTGGCAATAAAAACGGCGGTGGTCAAGTAAATGTTCCTATTGCTATTGGGGGCGTTTCTGTTCGCCCTGGTGATTATATTATTGGGGATGTTGACGGTGTCGTTGTCGTGCCACAGGAAGATGCAGAGCGTATTGTGGCAGCCGCTGAGGTAAAGCTCGAAAAAGATGACGTACGTGCTCAAGAGGCACATGCAAATGGAAAAGAATCTATTATTGCTTATTTAGATAAAGCATTAACTTCCTCCAGAAGAAGCTGAAAGAAGTTAAAGCCTAACGGCCGATTCCAGACGTAATAAAAAAACCCTCACGATGCCATCCATACATCGTGAGGATTTTTTTAACTTTTATGCTAAATTTTCATTATCTTTAAAGTAATTTTTCATTTTCTCTGAATCGAAACGGCCTTCCCATTTCGCCATTACTAATGACGCAAGTGAGTTACCAATTACGTTAACGACTGTACGTCCCATATCAAGAATACGGTCGATACCTGCGATGAATGCTAAACCTTCAATTGGAATGCCGACAGTACCTAAAGTTGCTAGAAGCACAACGAAGGATACTCCTGGAACACCTGCAATCCCTTTAGATGTAACCATTAATACAAGCATTAACGTAATTTGTTCACCAATGCTTAGGTGAATACCGTACATTTGAGCAATAAATAATGCAGCAATAGCTTGGTACAGTGTAGAACCATCTAAGTTAAAAGAGTAACCGGTTGGAATAACAAAGGATACGATATCCTTTGGAGCACCTAGTTTCTCCATTTTCATCATAACTCGTGGTAACACAGCTTCAGAACTTGCTGTTGAGAACGCTAAAATCAGCTCATCTTTTAATACTTTAATTAAGAAGAAGATACTGATACCTGTAAATTTGGCCACAAGACCAAGAACGACAAAGATAAAGAATAGCATTGTTGCATAAACAAGTATAGCGAGTTTACCGAGTGGTATTAGTGAAGCGAATCCATATTTGGAAACGGTTACACCAATTAAACCAAATACCCCAATTGGAGCGAATTTCATTACGAGGTTAGTTACCCAGAACATGGTATCTGCTACCCCTTGGAAGAAGTTTAATACTGGTTTACCACGTTCGCCAATGGCAGCAACCCCTAAACCAAAAATAACTGAGAAGAAAATGATAGCAAGCATATCACCTTCAGACATTGCCTGAATGATATTTGTCGGTACTATGCCTACAATAATATCAAATGGTCCTTCATGCTGTACTTCTTCTGTAGTTGCAACGTATTTCGAAATATCTCCTTTAGAGAGCTCGTTCATGTTTACGCCCGCGCCTGGGTGGAATAAGTTTGCGGAAAGTAAACCAATTACAATTGCTACTGTTGTAATAACCTCAAAGTAAATAAGCGATTTCCCGCCTAATCGTCCAAGCTGTTTCATATCTCCAGTGCCAGCAACACCAACGATTAAAGTCGAAATAATAATCGGTACAACAATCATTTTAATTAGATGAAGGAAAATATCACCTAGAGGTTGTAGATATGTTTCAATTTTGGGGTTTCCGTAAAAGATACCACCAATAATAATCCCTAAAATCAAACCGACTAAAATTTGAGTGGCTAAACTGATTCTAAATTTCTTCTTCAAAACCTTAGTACCTCCTAATATTAAATTTTTAGGACTTGCCTTACTTTAATAATACGGAGGACTTATGAAATCCGACAAAATCCGAGAAAATTAATTTAATTTAGTTAAAATGTCTGAATATAATACCTGAATAAACTTCTTAATATTAACCTTTGCTTTGCGATTTTTGTGATCTTCTATCTGAGTCATAAGCAGACGAATTTCTTTAAAGTCAAAGTATCTAGGTGCATAATATTCAAATTCGGAGTTTGTATAATCTACGACACCTAAATTGGCGAGATTTATCATCGCTGCTAATATAGTTCGGCGCACCCGCTGTTCAATGGCTTTACTTTCCTTCAAAATTTCATCTGGTGTAGCCTTTGTGACAACTGCAATCTCCTCATAAAGCTCTTTTAATGGTGGAAGTGGTGCAATTTTGTGCTGATGCGCAAGTAATGTTTCGATGATAGCTATAATATCTTCGCTTCCAATCTCGCCAACGATCCCCATATCATTTAAGATGGATTGAATATGATCGCGTGACGTTGCTTTATGATTGATTTGTTCACTTAGATCAATATTTGTAAGTGATTGGCGAATAATAAGTAATGAATTTTTCAGGCGAAATTGTTCAGTTGTTTTACGTAAAACATTTTCAACCTCAATACGGTTTATTGGTTTATGAATAAAGAAATCTATACCTTGCTCATATGCCTCACCAACCATTTCCTTATTCACTACTTGAGAAATCATGACAAATTGTCCTTCAAAACGATTTTGAATAAGGTGTTCGACTGTTGCTATCCCATCAAGCTTAGGCATAAGTAAATCAATCAACACAAATTCAGGTTGTGTCATTAAAATTTGTGGAATGGCGTCCTCACCATTGCGTGCTTCACCAATAACTGTACCTAAGCCACTATCTTCAATAATTTGTTTTAACATGACCCGACTTGCACGATCATCATCTACAATAAAATACCTCATTTAAGTCTCTCCCGTTTGAATAGTTTGCGTAGGAACTGTAATTTTAAACATCGTGTTTTGAGTATTTGATTCAACGGTTATTGAGCCATTTAATTTATTTACTAATTCAGCAACATGTGAGAGCCCAATACCTGTTGCTGCGACACCGTCTACATTGTATTTTGTAGTGTATCCAGGTTCAAAAATGATAGAGAGATTACTTTGTGGAATGCCCTTTCCGTTATCGCATACTGTTATTACAGTATCATCCTGTTGCTGCTGAATGGCAATAGAAATGATGCCTTGATCTTCAATTGCTTCTATAGCATTAGCTGTTAAATTATTCAAAAGTGCAAGCAATGCAATATGTTCCTTCGTTTGAAAATCGATCTCAATATTTAATTTAAATTCAATTTCTTTGCCGAGAAAATTAGCGTACTTACTGTTGCCGTCTTCAATATAATGTAATAATTCTGACAATCTAAGGGATCCAAAGCTCTTTTCACCAACAATTTTAGAAATACCTGCATAAATGCGTTGTGAATCCTTCTTCACTTCATGAATTTCCTGGGCAATATGAAGTGCCTGTAAACTTTCTGCACGATAACCTAGCGATTTTAATTGTCGATATAGTTCAAACCCACTGACTGTTATTGCTTCTATATGGTTCATAGATTTTTTTAAATAAAGTGTCTCAACATATAAATCTGAGCCGATTGTAAGCATTTCCTGAACACGTTTTTTTTGCTCAGCAATTAAAATGGAACTATATATACCAACAACAAAAAAGCTACGTAATAAAGCAACTGCTAATAGTATAAGTAAATCATGAAGGAATAAAAAAGTATAAGAATTTATAAAATAACGAAATAGTTGTTCCACTAAATTACTGAATACTTCACTAAACGCAACTAGCAATCCAAGCAATAGTGGTTTTTCTCTATATTGGTGAATGCTTAGAATTTGTAGGCATACTGCAAACAATATATAAAAGGCGGCGGCAGGTAAATGTATTAGTAAACTATTGACTACTGGAACATCATGTAAAGTGTAATTAATGATAACTCGAAAAATGGTTGTCACGATACTCGTAGTAAATCCAGCGAAAATAATAGGTGTAGGTCTTAGCAGAGTGCACAAAAAGAAAATAATACTTCCTAATCCGAAACGAAAAGGTGTATCAGCGAAAGGCATTATTTTAATTTCACTACCAATAGCAGTTAACAGGGCAATTGTCAAAATCCAAGTGAGGGAAGCACGGGATATGTAAACTTTCGAGTGCATAAAAAAATCCTTCCTAATAATATTAACGAGCATTATGCTAAAAGAGCTCATTTGTTTGAAATAAAGGTAATTGTACCACTACTTTTAATATTGCGTTGGGGCGAAAAGTGGTTTCATAATGAAAGCGCATTTGTCTAGATGAAATAATGCTATAGATTTTTTACGGTTATAACAATTTACAATAAAAAAATACCACAACCTAAGTGGAAGTGGCATCTAGTAAATGTTACATATAATTTTTAAGCAAAAAAAAACGGCTACATTCGTAGTCGGAATTTTAAAACTGGAGGAGGTAGAGGGATTCGAACCCCCGCGCGGTGTTACCCGCCTGTCGGTTTTCAAGACCGATCCCTTCAGCCAGACTTGGGTATACCTCCATGTTGTTTTGTTCGTTGTCTTATCGACAAGATTTAATTTATCATATTTTAAAATTCACGTCAACAGATTTTTTATGTTTTTTTAACTTCATTCAACAATTATTTTCTGTAGCGAAAGTAAAGCGTCAGGTACAGAAGTCTTTCACCTCTATAGGAGGGAGATGAATGCGGTACTAAGTCAGTTTTTGAGCGGATGACATGGAATGAAAAAGAGTTCTTATAGCGCATCCATGCGATAATCGGTAAGGTATTATCGAAATGGCCGACATCGTGTCGGCCCTCATCCAGGCAAGCGCAAAGCCGATTCCGGACGCATTGTTTATCTGCGCGAAAGCGAAGCGACAGCGGCAATTATGGCGAGGCATAATGGATTAATAATTTCTTTCTTACAGTGCAGATAGAATGTTCCAAATAAATATTATGTGTATTAAGTTGCAATTTATGAAAACAGTCAGTATACTAGTTATTGCCGTGCTAGGTGGGAAGGTAGCGGTGTCCTGTAACTCGCAATCCGCTCTAGCGAGACTGAATTCCTTTTTCGAGGCTGTCCGTATTGTTTGGTCTGCCTTTTGCACGTAGTGTTGACGATTGGGTCCTGCGCAATGGATACCCATGAACTATGTCAGGTCCGGAAGGAAGCAGCATTAAGTGGTCTTATTCATGTGCCGCGGGGTTGCCTAATCTGAGCTAACGACAAGAGTAACGCTTATGTGCGGCTGTCGAAGAAAGGTGCACGGCATTAAATTGCCAATTCAAACGCATCCGTCTACAAAAGGCGGATGCGTTTTTTTTATATGATTTTATACTATTTGTTGGGACAGAAAATCAATCATTAGCACGTTTATGGGAGTTACAAATTGTACGAGGCGGCTGATAGGAGCCGGAAGTATCAGCTTTCACTACAGGAAGTGAAAGAGAATCGTCCCGAAATTTTTGAAAAACGATGACACTATTTTATAAATAATGACGAAAATGCTATAATAGAACTATTCTATATGATGAAGAAAAGGAGAGGAAACCATTGACGTATCAAGCATTTTATCGTGTGTATCGACCGCAATCATTCCGAGAGATGTCTGGTCAAGCACATGTCAAAAGAACGCTACAAAATGCTCTCCTAGCGAATAAAACAACACATGCTTATTTATTTTCTGGTCCACGTGGAACCGGGAAAACAAGTACAGCTAAAATTTTTGCAAAGGCTTTAAATTGTGAGCATGCACCATCAAAAGAGCCTTGTAATGAATGTGCTACTTGTTTAAGCATTACTGACGGTTCTCACCCAGATGTTATTGAATTTGACGCGGCGTCTAATTCGCGCGTTGAAGAAATACGAGACATCATTGAGAAAGTTCGATTTGCTCCTGCGAGTAGCAGATATAAAGTGTATATCATTGATGAAGTGCATATGCTTTCTACAAGTGCTTTCAATGCCCTTTTAAAGACGTTAGAAGAACCACCTTCACATGCTGTATTTATTTTAGCGACGACAGAGCCTCATAAATTGCCCGCAACAATTATTTCGCGATGTCAGCGCTTTGATTTCAAGCGTCTTTCAACCAATGATATTATTGAGCGCATGAAAGTTGTGTTAGAAGATATTGAGTTACCATTTGAGGAACAAGGTTTAAAGGTAATCGCACAGTCAGCAGCGGGTGGTATGCGTGATGCTTTAAGTTTATTAGACCAGGTTGTATCCTTCAGTGGAGAAAAGTTGAAGCTTGAGGATACATTACTTGTGACAGGTTCTATTAGTCAGGAAGTTTTCTATGAATTAGCAGAAGCTCTAAAAGTAAAAGATGTCGCACAAATGCTTGCGTTATTAGAACAGCTTATTGCGGATGGGAAAGATCCACTTCGACTTTCAGAGGACTTGATTACATTTTTCCGGGATTTATTATTACTGCAAACAAGTGAGGATTTGGCTGAATTATTAGAACTAGTATCACCAGAGGAGCGAGTATTTACATTGGCGCATGATTTTGCACCGAATTTGCTCTATGGCTACATTGATATTTTAGCGAAAACACAGCAAGAAATGCGGTTCTCCCACCATACAAAGATTTACTTGGAAACAGCGTTACTTAAAATGGTGCAGTTTTCGGGTGGTGCAGTTGGTCAGACTACCACTTCAGGTGAGGCAGCTATGAGCCCTGAGCTCGCCCAAAAAATCGTGGCACTTGAGCAGATGGTGCAACAACTATCAGCTCAATTACAAGCAGGTGCTCCTATGCAAACAGCGCAAACACCAAAAGAGCAACGTCCACGAGCAAAAAGTCCGAATGGCTATAAAGCACCAACAGGCCGTATTCAAGAGATACTAAAGGATGCTACAAAGCAAGATGTGCAACGTATCAAATCGGTTTGGGCCCAGGCATTAAGTCAGATGCAAAAATCTCAGTCAGCTCTTTTAGCAGAGGCTGAACCTGTTGCGGCATCATCAAGTGCTTTTGTGTTAAAATTCAAGTATGATATTCATTGTCAAATGGTTGCTGATAATCAAGCCCTAAAAGCTCAATTCACACAATTAATTGCAGGGCAAACTGGTACTATGTATGAAATGCTTTGTACGCCTGAAGAGGCTTGGTTAAAATTACGTGAAGAGTTTATTCGTGATCATGGCTTACAGCAGGAGAAAAAATCTCAGAATGAAACCGATCATGAAATGGAATTGTCAGAACCACCACCGGCAGAAATGCCAGAAGGGCCGTTTATCGACGATGCTCAACCGCTTGCTTCACAAGATCCACTTGTGACGGAAGCAGAAAAGCTGTTTGGTAAAGATTTTATTGAGGTTGTTGAAGATTAATCATTTAGGAGGAATATGTTTATGCGCGGAATGGGAAATATGCAAGGTATGATGAAAAAAATGCAAAAAATGCAAAAGGAAATGATGGAGGCTCAAGAGACTTTAAATGCAGAGCAATTTGAAGGTGTAGCTGGTGGCGGTATGGTGAAAGTAACTGTAACTGGTCAACGTGAAATTGTAGAAGTAAATCTTGATCCATCAGTAGTAGATCCAGACGATATCGAAATGCTACAAGATTTAATCGTTGTTGCTGCAAATGAAGCATTGAAAAAAGTAGATGAAAAAACGAATGCAACAATGGGTAAATTTACTCAAGGCATGAATCTTCCGTTCTAGGAGGTAAATAAATGTACTACCCAGAACCAATATCGAAACTGATTGATAGTTTTATGAAATTGCCAGGTATCGGGCCGAAAACCGCGGCTCGTCTGGCGTTTTTTGTGTTAACAATGAAAGAAGATGACGTTTTATCCTTTTCAAAGGCATTGATTGATGCTAAACGAAATTTAAGCTATTGCTCCGTATGTGGCAACATAACTGATGTAGATCCATGCCATATCTGTACAGACAAACAAAGAAATCATTCTATTATTTGTGTTGTCCAAGATACAAAAGATGTGATTGCGATGGAAAAAATGCGTGATTTCAACGGTATGTATCATGTATTACAGGGAGCTATTTCACCTATGGATGGTGTTGGGCCAGAGGATATTAATGTCGCTTCGCTACTAGTTCGTTTGCAAGATGAGACTGTTCAAGAACTTATTTTAGCTACGAATTCGACGATTGAAGGCGAGGCAACAGCTATGTATATTTCTCGTCTAGTGAAGCCATCTGGTATTCGAACAACACGGATCGCTCATGGACTACCAGTAGGTGGAGATTTAGAATATGCAGATGAAGTAACGTTATCGAAGGCAATGGAAGGTCGCCGAGAATTGTGAGTGAGGGATTAATATGTTCTTCCGCAGTAAGGGAAAATTAAAAAAAGAATTCGATGACAAGCTTGTGAATCTTATAAAAGGAACAAAAGAGGATTTACAGCAGGCAAAGATAATTGAAGAATTACTAGACGACTATGATTTAGAAGTAATAGCTCAACGCAAAGCTGCGGAGAGTATACATTTTTATTTATTCAAGGAAGCTAGAATTCGTAGAGTATTAATTAAATAATAGTTTTTAAACTTATTTCAGCGGGTGTCCAAACACCCGCTGAAATAAGTTGGTGCCTCGGTATAATTAATATTCATAGAAGCAAAACAGGAAACATAAACTTTCATAATTATATTTTCTAAGGGGGTAACCATATGTCGTGGTTAGTAATTATGAGTTTTTGTGTGCCTGTAGTGCTTCTTTTTCTTTATATAATAATAAGACATGCCAAGATGGGTAAAATTTTAGAAGGAATGTCTGTGTTTTGGTTTAGATTTGCTTTTGCCTTTCTACTATTATTTATTATTCACTTAGGAATAGGGTATGCAGGCTATAATGTGCCGATTAATCTATTTTCAGTATTCACAATTGCAATATTAGGTATTCCGGGTGTGCTAGGGATAACTGCTTTAATATATTTTTTATAAGATGCTTGCAAAATAAAAATATTGTGGTATAGTAATAAGAGTCGTTAAGATAACTGTTGAAAAACAAATGAGTTTTAAATTAAATAATTTATTTGTTGACAATAAGTAAACGACATGATATTATTTAAGAGTTGCTGCTAAGAAACGGCAACGAAATGAACCTTGAAAACTGAACAAGCAAAACGTAATCAATATAGTTTTTAGTAGCTAACCTTGAGTTGGTGAACGAAACAAAATTTTGGACATCAAACATGATGCCAGCAAAACAATTTGAGCTAATCAAATTTCTT
>NZ_JBNNVB010000055.1:0-6970 GCF_050280325.1 Lysinibacillus sp. NPDC093216
CGCAACCAAAATGGTCCCGTGGTGTAGCGGTTAACATGCCTGCCTGTCACGCAGGAGATCGCCGGTTCGATCCCGGTCGGGACCGCCATTTTTTTTTTTGCCGGTGTAGCTCAGTTGGTAGAGCAACTGACTTGTAATCAGTAGGTCGTGGGTTCGACTCCTATCGCCGGCACCATCCCTTGGAGGGGTAGCGAAGAGGCTAAACGCGGCGGACTGTAAATCCGCTCCTTAGGGTTCGGCGGTTCGAATCCGTCCCCCTCCACCATTTTTAGGGGCATAGTTCAACGGTAGAATAGAGGTCTCCAAAACCTTTGGTGTGGGTTCGATTCCTACTGCCCCTGCCAGGTTTCTAGGTACTCGTTATCAAAAACTACTGTGATTACATATAGTGGCGATTGTGGCGAAGTGGTTAACGCACCGGATTGTGGTTCCGGCATTCGTGGGTTCGATTCCCATCAGTCGCCCCATTTATAATTGGGGTATAGCCAAGCGGTAAGGCAACGGATTTTGATTCCGTCATGCCTAGGTTCGAATCCTAGTACCCCAGCCATTCATTTTTTAATATGAGCCATTAGCTCAGTTGGTAGAGCATCTGACTTTTAATCAGAGGGTCGAAGGTTCGAGTCCTTCATGGCTCATCAGTTTTTATAAATGCGCCCGTAGCTCAATTGGATAGAGCGTCTGACTACGGATCAGAAGGTTATGGGTTCGACTCCTGTCGGGCGCGCCAAAAAAAGCCTAATAGTATCGGAATGTAGCTCAGCTTGGTAGAGCACTTGGTTTGGGACCAAGGGGTCGTAGGTTCGAATCCTGTCATTCCGACCATCTTTCCTAACATGGGGCCTTAGCTCAGCTGGGAGAGCGCCTGCCTTGCACGCAGGAGGTCAGCGGTTCGATCCCGCTAGGCTCCACCATTTATATATTTCGGAGGTATACCCAAGTCTGGCTGAAGGGATCGGTCTTGAAAACCGACAGGCGGGTAACACCGCGCGGGGGTTCGAATCCCTCTACCTCCTCCATATTTTTTCGGGTCAGTAGCTCAGTTGGTAGAGCATTAGATTGAAGCTCTAAGTGTCGGCGGTTCGATTCCGTCCTGACCCACCATCTGCGGGTGTAGTTTAATGGTAAAACCTCAGCCTTCCAAGCTGATGTCGTGAGTTCGATTCTCATCACCCGCTCCAAAATAATGGGCCTATAGCTCAGCTGGTTAGAGCGCACGCCTGATAAGCGTGAGGTCGATGGTTCGAGTCCATTTAGGCCCACCATTATTCCGAAGTAGCTCAGTTGGTAGTAGCACCTGACTGTTAATCAGGTTGTCGCAGGTTCGAGTCCTGCCTTCGGAGCCACGGCCCGTTGGTCAAGTGGTTAAGACACCGCCCTTTCACGGCGGTAACACGGGTTCGAATCCCGTACGGGTCATCAAGCATGTTGCACATTAGTGCGACATGCTTTTTTTTTGTATCTTTTGAAAACCCCTTGCTATGCGAGGGGTTCTAAAGAGCTTCTAGCTATGGACGAGAAAAAAACCCAGCCGTACAATGAAATCAGGTCTGGTCAACCGTGACTTCGTACGAAAGGGGATCAGCGTAAAAAAGGGGCAAATCCATGCTCAACAGTTATTCCCTCTGTAATTTCCCCTAATTTTAATAATGTCTACTCAAAATGGGCATCATAATCCATAAATAACTTTAGTTTTAGAAAAATAAAAGAGAGATGCTATAAAATATTGAACAAAGTATTTCATATATAAAATATGTATGTTTTCTGGCAGATTTTATCGTGGTGATTATAGTTCCATTCCTCTAATATGAGGGGAGATGGAGGAATTCAATATGAATTTACATGAAGTACAGCGGTTTTTAGAACTTTATCAAGTAGAACAAAATGAATCAAAAACATGGCTAGACAATAAATTACAGCAAATTAAAATAGCAGGCGAATATATACCGACAACGGAAGAATTAATCTTTGGTGCGCGAGTAGCATGGCGCAATAGTAATAAGTGTATTGGTCGATTGTTTTGGCAATCGCTGCATGTTGTTGATGCCCGTGATATTTCAAAAGAAGAGGATATTTTCAACGCATTGCTTGAACATATTCAATATGCAACAAATGATGGAAAAATTCGTCCAACAATAACGATTTTTGCACCGGGGCGTGTACGTATATGGAATCATCAGCTAATCCGTTATGCTGGCTATGAAACGGAATCTGGAATCGTTGGTGATCTGCATTCTGTTGAGTTTACAAAAGTATGTGAGTCACTCGGCTGGCAAGGTAAGAGAACAGCATTTGACGTGCTTCCACTCGTTGTACAGGTGGATGGAAGGGAACCACAAGTGGTTACTATCCCTGACGAATATGTACTAGAGGTACCTATTCGTCATCCGGAATCTGCTCAAGTAGAGAAGCTAGGATTAAAATGGTATGCAGTGCCGATTATTTCAAGCATGCGCTTTCAAATGGCAGGTATTGATTTTGAGGCGGCCCCATTCAATGGTTGGTATATGGGTACAGAAATTGGAGCACGTAATTTAGCAGATCATGAGCGTTACAATATGTTGCCTGCTATAGCAGAAATTTTCAATCTTGATACAACTAAACAGGCTTCTCTATGGCGTGATCGCGCATTAGTTGAGCTGAATATTGCCGTTCTGCATTCCTTTAAAGAAGACGGTGTCAGCATAGTAGATCATCATACAGCTGCACAGCAATTTAAATTGTTTGAGGAAACAGAAGCAGCAGCGGATCGAAAGGTTACTGGCAATTGGACGTGGTTGATTCCACCTCTCTCACCAGCTACGACTCATATTTTCCATAAACCTTATGTTAATGTTTACAATACACCAAATTACTTTTATCAGAAACCACCTTATTAGTAGAGAAAGGCAGCACACTTTAAGATTGTGCAAATACAAAGCGACCCATGATCAATTATGCCGAGGCATAATTTAATCATGAGCCGCCCTTTTTAATTCACATATTCATTTTTAGAAGCCCTAAATGAACATATAAAGAGAATAAATGTTACGACAACAAATAACCAGCCGGTGATATTCCAACCACCGAATAAATCATGTAAATAACCAAATAAGATTGGACCGATTGCGGCTAATAAATATCCTAGTGATTGCGCAAATCCTGATAAATCAGCTGCCTCAAAAGCTGTACGGGTACGTAGTGTAAAGAACATCATCGCTAATGCGAATGAAGCGCCTCCGGCTAAGCCTAGTAGCACCATCCACAGTACAGCGAGGGTCGTCCATTCCATGACTACTCCGATAAAGCCAACTAAGTAAAATACTGTAAACATTAATACGAGAGGACGTTGAGATGTCATTTTACTAGCGATAATAGGAACAGCTAAAGCCATTGGAACTTGTGAAAATTGCATGATGGAAAACATCCAGCCTGCGCGATCTGCAGCTAATCCTTGTGATATATATATTTCAGGAATCCAAGCGGCGGTTGTGTAGAATAATAATGACTGAAATCCCATAGCCCCTGCTACTGCCCAAGTAACAGGTGATTTCCATAATGGTGTACGTTCTTTCGTAGTCTTATTAGTCGGTTCAGGCTTATTAAATTTCAACTGTGGAATCCAAATTACAATAGTTAACACCACAAGAACAAGTGAAATGGCCAGTGCACCTTGCCAACCAAGTGATGAATTGGCAACAGGATAGCTAATGCCAGCACCGAGTCCAGCCGTCAAATTCATCGACATTGTGAAAAATGCCATAAGTAAACCTACGTGAAAGGGAAATTTCAATTTAAGTAATCCTGGAATTAGTACATTACCAAATGAAATGGCTATACCAATTAGCATCGTACCAAATACGAGTAAACTAGTTGTGCCAAGGGAGCGTAGTACAATCCCTCCCCCTAAAAGAATAGTTGATAAAAATAATGTTAATTCTAGTCCAAATTTACGTGCGACAATTGGAGCGAATGGTGAAATGATTGCAAATGCTAGCAATGGGATCGTTGTTAGAAAGCCTGCTAGTATATTGGATATGCCGAGGTCTTCACGGATAAAGGAAATGATAGGTCCAACAACTGTTAGCGGCATCCGTAATGTCGAGGCAATACAAATTATTCCGATAACGAGCAATAAGGTTGTACCTTTCCAGTTAATTTTCCTGCTAGGATAAGTATCGGTATGTTCATGAGTAGTCAGATAAATCCCCCCTTGTTAGAACAAACTTGATTGAATCACTATACCACTTTATCACAATAATAAAAATAGTGGAAAATTCACAAAATATAGAATATTAATCGAGTTATTGAAATGCCATAGGTCGTATGTTAAACTAATACCCATCATAAATTTAATATTTAATGCCTCATGTTTGTAGTGAGGTAGAGGTCGCGGTATTTAAGAGTATGTTAATGGAAATGACAAGCATTAGAGAAATTAGCTGAAAGGAAATACTGCCGAAGTGTGAGGGGACTTGAAAACCTCATGCTGGGGCTGTCTCCGAAAGGAACAGAACTGTCACGTTTGAACAACGTGTTGAGCTATCATTTTGAAGGAACAGAGGATTTACTTAGCCATCACAGCAACGTTCATGTGATGGCATTTTTTTCGCCTCTTAAAAAAGGAAGGAAGCTATATCGTGAGTGAAATAAAAGTCAATCAGCTCGGTCATAAAGCACCGAAGCTGAAAAAAGAATTAAAAAGCCGTCATATTACAATGATTTCATTAGGCGGTACAATCGGTACTGGATTGTTTTTAGCTAGTGGAGGTGCCATTGCGCAAGCAGGCCCTGGCGGTGCACTACTCGCCTATGCATTAATCGGTATCATGGTGTATTTTTTAATGACGAGCTTAGGGGAAATGGCAGCTTATATGCCATCATCGGGCTCATTTAGTACGTATGCTACAAAATTTGTAGACCCAGCTCTAGGCTTTGCGCTTGGCTGGAACTACTGGTACAACTGGGCAATTACAATTGCGGCAGAAATTTCTGCTGTCTCATTAATTATGAAATATTGGTTCCCAGATAGCTCATCAGCACTTTGGACTGTTTTATTTATTGCTGTCGTTTTAACGTTTAATCTATTATCTGTAAAAAGCTATGGTGAAAGTGAATATTGGTTTGCCATGATAAAGGTTGTAACTGTCATCATTTTTATTATTATCAGTTTCCTAATGATTTTTGGTATTTTAGGAGGAAACGCTCCGGTAGGCTTTACGAATTTCTTTATCAGTGATGGACCATTCCACGGTGGATTTCTTGCTACATTTGGTATTTTCTTAGCTGCTGGATTCTCGTTCCAAGGGACAGAGCTACTTGGAATAACAGCAGGTGAAACAGATGATCCTGGTAAAAATATTCCGAAAGCTGTTAAGTCTGTTTTCTGGAGAATTCTTTTATTCTATATTTTAGCGATCGGTGCAATTGGGCTGCTGATTCCATTTACAGACTCACGTTTGCTATCTGAAGATATCGCTGTTTCACCATTTACACTGGTGTTCGACCGTTTAGGAATTGCCTTTGCTGCTTCATTGATGAATGCTATCATTTTAACGGCAATGCTGTCAGCAGGGAATTCAGGGCTGTACGCATCTTCTCGTATGCTTTGGCAATTGGCAGTAGATGGACATGCACCGAAATTTTTCGCTAAACTAAGCCGTCGAGGTATTCCGATTTACGCATTACTGGCGACTTTAGCTGTAGGCTCCCTAGCATTTTTAGCTTCATTCTTTGGTGATGGTGTAGTCTATATGTGGCTTCTAAATGCCTCTGGGATGTCTGGCTTCATTGCTTGGCTAGGAATTGCATTTAGCCATTACCGTTTCCGTCGAGCATTCGAGGTACAGGGCTTAGATCCGAAATTGTTACCGTATAAAGCAAGGCTATTCCCATTCGGCCCGCTATTTGCCTTTACGGTTTGTATGATTGTTGTTATTGGACAAAACTACAATGCCTTTATGGGTAATACAATAGACTGGTATGGAGTCCTTGTCTCCTATATCGGTATTCCACTGTTCTTATTCTTATGGCTTGGCTATAAAATCAAGCATAAAACTAAAATGCTTCCATTAGAGCAATGTGATTTAAAAGTCGAACAATAAAAAATAAAACTGTCCTGTAAGTCATAGAAATTGACTTGCAGGGCAGTTTTTTTAGTTTAATAATAAATTTGTAATTCTAGACGTACAATCAAAATACTTCAAGTGAACGATTAATCTTTAAGGTTCAAAACCTCGTATCACCATAATTGCAATCATCGATCCGTAGATGACAAGAATAAGCAAAATGATGAGTAATCCTAAATATTTAGAAATACCTGTTTGTTTTGATCGAATTCCGGATATCCCAAAATAAACACTCATTATCCACAGTAGAGCACCTAAATAAAAGTAAATACCAAAAATGCTGTTTTCACTTAATGAACTAGCATAAAACAATAACAACCCAATAATACAAAATATAATAGAAAAAAACCGTAATTCCTTCTAAAAGTCATTTTTCCAGCCCTTTCTAAATTATTTTGATTATTGCTAACAATATACCAATCAATACAGTATGTTACAAATCTGCATTTTAGGCTTCAGATAAAATTACTGGAGAGAATAAAAAGGGGACTTTAGTTTCTCGAATCGTCCCCACTTTTGGTGCGCAACCTTAATATGGTAAAATGATAGATAAATAACACATCATCAAATTTTGGGTAGGACATTTGTTGAAACGTATACCATGCATATAAGTTGATTGGAGTGGAGGCTGGGCGACTCCTTGGGGATTAGCAATAGAGGAACGAAGGCTAAGAACATCACGTCCTGTGATAACGCCTTCGTGACCAACATCCTGCTGCTGACGCTTCGTTAGCACTACGCTTCCGCGCAAAAAACATCTGTTGCCCCAAGCGGCTCATCGGACGCCCCCAGGAAGCTCTGCTCTGCGCGAAAGCGAAGCGTCAGCGGCAAATGTTTTATCTGTGCGAAAGCGAAGCGACAGC
>NZ_JBNNVB010000056.1:0-6638 GCF_050280325.1 Lysinibacillus sp. NPDC093216
AGGATCAAACTCTCCATAAAAAGAAATTTGATTAGCTCAAATTGTTTTGCTGGCATCATGTTTGATGTCCAAAATTTTGTTTCGTTCACTAACTCGAAGTTAGTTACTAAAAACTTTATTGATTACGTTTTGCTTGTTCAGTTTTCAAGGTTCATTTCGTTGCTGTTTTCTCAGCAGCAACTCTTATATAATATCACGTCGCAAACTCGATGTCAACAACTAATTTATTTGATTTAATTGTTGTTTCTAAGTTATCTTAGCGACTCGTATAATATTACTCTCTTAATTTAAAAAGGTCAATACTTTTTCTAATATAAATTAATACTTTTTCATTTCATCGAAAAACTTCCTATTTATATACTTACGAAAAAAATTATCATTAGACTCTTCTTCTCAAGTCAATTTAACTTTTTATTGGTATCTAAAATAGAATTTTATCATAATCTTCAATAAGAAATTAATAGATTCCATAAAAAATCAACAAAAAAACTCGGTATAGAAACCGAGTTTTTAAAATGGAAAGAAAAATGGGATTGCCAGCATCATAACAATAAACATAATAATCTGTAGTGGAATTCCAATCTTCACAAAGTCCATAAACTTATAACCGCCAGCAGTCATAACTAGCGCATTTGTTGGGGAAGCAATCGGAGTAACAAACGCCATACTTGCTGCTACAGCAACAGCAATCATAAATGTCGTTGGACTTGCCTCCATTGCAATCGCGGCATTCATAGCAATTGGCGCGAACAAGACAGCAGTCGCCGTATTACTAATAAACTGTCCAAAAATAACTGTTAAAATATATACGCCAACTAGTACTCCATACGGTCCATAATCTCCAAGTGCATTAATGATACCATCGGATAAAATAACCATACCACCTGTTTTCTCCAATGCAGTCGCCATTGGAAGCATTGCAGCTACAAGCACAATACTTTCAAAATTCATATTGCTATACGCATCTTCCATATTACGCAAACAACCTGTTAATATCATCAATACGGCACCAATCATAACGGAAATAACAGCAGGGAAAATTTCAAAAGCCATTAACACAATCATTAAAAGCATAATGACACCAGCAATACCTGCTTTCCCCGTGGCTGCAGCTACACTCGCATGCTCCTTTGGCTGACCCACAACAACGACATCCTGCGTTTCCCTTGCCAGTAATAAAATCTCATCCCAAGCACCTTGTACTAAAATGGCATCTCCAAATTTCAATTTATGTGTCACCATATCCTGAAGTTTATAGCCACCTCTACGATTAATGCCAATTATATTTAGATTATATTTTTCTCGGAAGCCTAGGGCGCTAACAGTCTTATTAATAAAGCTGGAATTTGGCGTTAATAATACCTCAGCAATACCAAGATGCTTCGATACCAAATCATCAGCCTCTCCTTCAGCCAATTCCTGCATCTCTAGACTATAATCTGCAGCAAAACGACGAATATTCTCTTCCTCACCTTGGACATACAATTCATCTTTGGCATGTATCACACTTGTCGGACCTGCCATTTCCTGATATGTCATCGGTAAAAAATTAATGCCTTCTTGAGATCGGCGGTGAATTTTCATCATACAAAGCGTATATTTGGCCGGAAGCTTTAATTCTGCTAATGTTGCATCAATAATCGGCGAACCCTCGGGCACAAATACTTTAAACAAATGATTATTTAAATCATATTGCTTAATAATTTTCTTCGGTGATAGTTTATAGTCAGCTTTTGTTTGTGAACGGTTCTTATCATTTGGTAATAGTTTATTTCGCACAAGTACTAAATAGGTAATACCAACAATCATCCCTACAATACCGATGGGCGTCACTTCGAAAAATCCAAGCTTATTATAGCCACGATCTACTAATAACTGACTGACAATTAAATTTGTTGGTGAAGCAATTAAAGTCATAAGCCCTGAAAGACTCGCGACATAAGAAAGTGGTAGCAAGAATTTTGACGGACTTTCCTTCATACTAATCGCAATACTAACAACGATCGGCATCATTAAAGCTACAGTACCTGTGTTACTCATAAAGGCACCTACCGTCCCTACAATAATGAGCAATAACACAAATAATTTCAGCTCACTATCACCTGACCATTTCAACAATAATCGTCCTGCCATCCCTGCAAGTCCAGTTCGCAAAATTCCTGCGCCCACAACAAATAACCCCGCAATCATTAAAACTACAGAGTTCGAAAAACCAGCTAGTGCCTCTGCTGGTGTTAAAATATCTGTAATGACAAATGCTAAAAGTGACACAATCGCAACGAGATCTGCTCGTACTTTATTCGTCACAAATGCAAAAATTGTCGCTCCTAAAATAAGAAATGTTAATGTAAGCTGCACATCTATGAATTCCTTTCTAACATTAATCATTGTGCTAGGTGATACATAAAACCTTTTGTAATTGCAGCACCTTGCACGTTTACCATTTAGATTCATTATATCTTACCCAAAACGATATATGAGAAAGTTCACCATCTTTACAAAATAAAAGACTCCTCACCATAGCGCGAGGTTGATTTCCGTTCCGGCTGGGTGCTTTGTAGCTGACGCTTCGCTTTCGCTACAGAAAACATTTGTTGCTGACGCTTCGTTTTCGCACAGAGCAAAGCTTCCTGGGGGCGTCCGATGAGCCGCTTGGGCCAACATGATGTTGGTCACGAAGGCGTTATCACAGGACGTGATGCATTTAGCCTTCGTTCCCCTATTTGCTCACTCCAGGCTCTACTATCGTGTATCGGCCAAACTAGACTATTTTTGATAAAGATTATGCTCTTTAATATAGTCATAACAAGCGTTGGGCAGTAGATATTTTGGTTCACCGCCCATTGCGAATTCTTCTCGAATATAGGTAGAGCTAATTTCCATCGCTAAGCCTTTGTCAATCAAATGAAATCTTCCATCATCATGATTCCTCAATATCGGAGAGCGACTAATTGTTGATAACATATCGATTCCATGCCTTGCCATTATAATAAATTTATTCTCAGCTACTAACGCTTCTCCTTTTTTCCACAATCCTGCTCCAATATCCACTAATAAATCGGCTCCCATAATAAAATGAATTTCATCATTCGGGTGTTGTTCTCTAAAATATTTCATCGTATCATATGTGTAAATGTTCCAGCCTTCTTGCTCCATTTCATATGAATCTGCAATAAAACGCTCATCCTTTGCAATAGCCAGCTGTAGCATATTCCATCGATGAGAATTCTCCGTTGTTATTTCCTTGTCCTTTCGTTTATTTGAACAAGGTAAAAAAATTACTTTATCTAATTTGCAACGATGCGCGACTGTGCTCGCGGTCCAAAGATGAACATTTGTAATTGGATCAAAGGATGATCCGTAAATCCCTATTTTCGCCATTCCCTACCCCTCCATTCCTCGTCTCTATTAGTTTCTCCCATTCATCATCTTCGTGACTTTTTCTTTAATTTCTTTAATTCTTGTCATTTTGTTATCCCAGCACGCTTGACTTAAATCGACCGGATACTCTTCTGGATTCATTGTTCGTTTATACTCACTCCATAGTAGATGTAAATTTTCTTCTACATATGCTTGAATTTCTTGAAGTGTTGGTTCTTTGTAAAGAATAGAACCATTTACAACAATGTCTTGATGTAATTCTTTCGCTGTAAAATTCGTCACAAATTTACTGATATAAGTATGAACAGGGTGAAACATTTTCAAGCGTTTTTCCTCCTGTGGGTTTTCGTAGTCCAACGCAATATAATCTCCTTCAGCATGACCATTGTCTGTATTTATAATTCGATAGACACGCTTGCGGCCCGGGGTCGTTACTTTTTCAGGATTTCCGGAAATTTTGATGGTATCGACCATTTTTCCGGTTTCATCTTCAATAGATACTAATTTGTATACGCCCCCAAGCGCCGCTTGATCGTAGGCTGTAATAAGCTTAGTTCCTATTCCCCATGTATCAACTTTAGCCCCTTGTGACTTCAAATTTATAATCGTGTATTCATCCAAATCATTAGATGCTATAATTTCCGCTTCAGTGAAGCCAGCTTCATCTAGCATTTCCCTTGCTCTTTTTGACAGATACGCTAAGTCTCCACTGTCCAGCCGGATTCCTACAAAATTGATTTTATCTCCAAATTCCTTCGCGACCCGAATTGCGTTAGGAACTCCTGAACGCAACGTATCATACGTATCTACTAAAAAAACGCAATCTTTATGCGTATTTGCATACTTTGTAAATGCAGTGTATTCGTCACGATATGCCTGTATCATGGCATGCGCATGAGTACCTGAGACAGGGATGCCAAATAATTTTCCAGCTCTGACATTGCTAGTTGCAGAAAATCCACCAATATACGCTGCACGAGTTCCCCAAATCGCTGCATCAAATTCATGCGCTCGACGAGTACCAAACTCCATCGCTACATCCTTTCCAATCACTTGTTTAATGCGTGAAGCCTTCGTTGCAATAAGAGTTTGGTAATTAACGATATTCAATAAAGGTGTCTCCATTAATTGAGCTTCTGCCAACGGGGCTTCAATTCGTAAAATAGGTTCATTTGCAAATACCAGTTCACCTTCCTTCATTGCAGAAATAGTGCCTGTAAATTTTAGACTTTGAAGGTATTTAAGAAATTCCTCTGAGTATTTTCCTTCCTCGCGTAAATATTGAATATCACTATTAGAAAAACCAAAGTTTTTGATAAACTCCATTATCTTTTTTAAGCCTGCGAATATCGCATAGCCATTACCGAACGGAAGCTGTCGAAAGTACAGTTCAAAAACCGCTGTTCTATTTTGAGTACTATCATTCCAGTAAGTTTCTACCATATTTATTTGATATAAGTCTGTGTGCAACATTAAACTATCATCTGCATATTTCATTTCATCTTCCTCCATTTACATAATAGTAGCTCCGAGAGAATGCTCGAAATGTCCTAACGCCCACTCATGCCCTGCTTGATTAAAAGATGCCACTGCATTTTTATGAATAACTATGTTAAATCCTTTATTATAGGCATCTACCGCTGTATGAAGAATGCAAATATCCGTACATACACCTATTAAATGCAGTTCAGTAATGCCTCTTCCGCGCAATTTAATCTCTAAATCCGTACCTGCAAAAGCAGAATATCTTGTTTTATCCAAGTAGTAGACATGATCTAACTCTTTATTTTCTTCATATAGTTCTTTTAAGGAACCATATAGTTCCCTCCCCTTTGTACCTCTTATATTATGAGGAGGAAAAAGCTTTGCTTCCGGATGATAGCTATCATCTTTTTCATGAACATCAATGGCAAAAACTAGAAAATCAACGTTTGAGATAAATTCCTTTGTTAATTGTATATTTACCTCTTCCAATAGTTGCCCCGGTTTTCCGCAAGTTAAAGCTCCATCTGGTGCTACAAAATCCACTGTATAATCAATATTAATCAATGCACGTTTTGGCATATTTCCATCACTCCACTTTTTAATTAGTAATTGCATAATTACAAATTACTATATTGAAAAATTATCAGGAAAGACAAGTGCTTTCCTAATGATAAATTGACTCTACGATTTCGAAGTCATTAAAAGTATATAATTGCGACGGTCTAAACGAATTCCTTTTTGTTTTCTTCGGTTTACCTTCTTCATCTAATACTTTTTCAATAAAAGGTAACTTGGGTGCTTTTGTAAAGAACACAGAATCATTTGAAATGCGTGGATCATCTCCCACTGTCAATAAAACCCTCTGCAGTTCCGATAAAGTAAATTCTTTTGCTAAAAAGTTTTTAGCAACCGTTGTTTGTATCATATCTTTCTTAATAAATTCTAAAGCGTCTGAAATAATTTTTCGATGATCAAAGGCTAATTCGAGTTTGAACACTTCATTTATATCGAATAACTCCACTTCTGCGGCATCATCATTGGCTTGACGCTGGTCAATGTATACTTCCGGAACGATTGCATAAAAGGCATTTGAAATCATCCAGCCTCGAGGATCACGATCTATGTCATCGTAGACACCGAAGTGCTTAACGTGTAGACCATCTACATTCGTTTCCTCTTTCAATTCTCTTTTAGCAGCCATATAGGCAGTTTCCCTTTTTGTCGCATCTACAAATCCACCTGGAAGCGCCCATTTCCCACCTTCGATATTTGGATTTCCTTCATGATCTTTTTCAGCCCGTTTAATCAACATGATTTTAAGCGTCATCATCGGAGGTGCTTTTTCCTCTACTTTTTCTGATGTTATTGTAAAAATTGCGATATCTGACGTATACCCATCAGGTGTTATATATTTAGAAGAATCATAATTCGCCAGAACTTCTTCTTGTGAACGATATTTTGTCATTTTAATAAAACTCCTTTAATTCAATGTTTTGCGATAAAGCGTGATGCGACGACTTTATACAACTCCTAGATTTGATCACTACCCCATTTAGTTTTCTATAAATCAACACATGTAATTCGTAATTCCCGAATTACTATTTAATAACATGATAACTTTTCCAATTAACAATTTCAACTCTTTTATAAAAAGAGTAAGAAGAACAGCTTTCCATAAAAAAAGAGGCTGGGACATAACTAGCTTCAATTAGTGAGAAATCCGAATTTGAATGAATTCAAATTCGGATTTCTCTATTTTTTATGTTGTCTCC
>NZ_JBNNVB010000057.1:0-5578 GCF_050280325.1 Lysinibacillus sp. NPDC093216
GGGAAGCCCCCAACTACCATCGGCGCTAAAGAGCTTAACTTCCGTGTTCGGTATGGGAACGGGTGTGACCTCTTTGCCATCATCACTAGACTATTAGTTTTCAATATACTTCGTATTCTGAAAGCCTTATGTATTTCGTTTTGAAGTTTTTATTACCTGTCCTTCAAGACAAGAATTATTGTATAACGTTTTCTCACATTGTGCAACACTTTTTTATAAAAGAAAAGAAATTATTACTTTTCGAAGATATTTTTGTTATGTAAGAGAAATTATCACTCTGCTATTTATTATAACAATTGCTTAATTAAAAGAAAACAATTAATTTATCAGAAGTGTTTTTATCTATTTTAATTCATTAAAAAACACTTTTTCCGATATGAGCTACTCTTTTCTGACTGTCGAGACACTTCGCTTTTTGCAGGAATCTTTAATCTACTACAGGATCAATCAGAGTAGCCCTTCGTTACAATCAACTAAACAAGCAAAATATAAACGAAAAACTATTTATAGATTCACTCAACATGCCTGTTAATTTATCATTCCAAAATTATTTAATTATAATTTTCAGGTTTCATTTTATCCTCAATCATATTATCCCTAAATTTACTGCTCAGGTGAAAGAACATTTTTGACGCTTCGCTCACGTTATAGAAAACATTTGACTGACGTTGCACTTTCGTTACAAAAAACATCTGCTAAAGAAGTTAAATAACAGAAAGAGCCATTTGTAATCGATCAATTTCCTCAAATGTTGTTGCTGGACCAAAAGATACTCTAAAAAATTGACGTGCCGCTTCCATAGAATAGCCCATTGATAAAATCGCCTTCGTACCAGACTCACTATGAATATCGCAGGCACTTCCTGTGGAAATACATATCCCCGCTTCATTTAATTTTAACAAAACGTATTGCCCCTCTACTCGTTTCATTAATACACCACAAATATTAGGCAATTGCTCCTTACTCTCAATGATTTGACACGTTTCTTGTAAATTTTCCTTAAAGCTTTGACGTAATGCTTCATAATACTTCCGCTCATATTGATAATCTTCAATCGCCGTAGCAAAAGCGACAATAGCTGGAGTATCTAATGTTCCTCCCCTTAGCCCATGCTCATGCGTGACACCTGGTGCTAATGCAGGAACACAGAGCTTAGGATTAATATAAATAGCCCCACATCCTTTTGGCCCACCTATTTTATGGGCTGAAACTGTAATAGCATCTACTTGCTGTTTTAACGGAAGTTTACAGTAGGACTGTACACAATCAACATGCAAGAGAACGTTTAATTGTTTTGCAATCTCGGCTATTTCTTCAATAGGTTGAATAGAGCCTATCTCTGAATTTACATGTTGGAGAGTGATTAAAGCCGTATCTTCTTGTATTGCTTCTCGTAGTTGCTCCACATGAATACAACCATCCTGCTGTAAAGGTAACTTTGTGACTACAAAACCCATTTTTTCAAGTGTATTTAAAGCCGCATGTACAGAAGTGTGTTCCGCTTGTGATGAAATAATGTGCTTCCCTTTATTTGACGCTAAAGCTAATGACAAAATCGATATTAAATTGCCCTCAGTTCCGCTTCCAGTAAAAATGACACCGTCACTATTTACTCCAAGAGATTTTGCTACGACAGCTCTTGCCTGCTCAACAAAATAATTCGCTTGCCCTCCTAGATCATGTAAGCTTGCACTATTCCCATAATACTGCTTTGCTACCTCACAATATGCTGTAAGAGCTTTTGGAGTCATTGGAGAGGTTGCAGCGTAATCCAAATATATCATCATATTCTTCCCTTCTAGTTCATCAGGTCTTGTTTTCTCTTTTATTTTATGTAAAGATATGTGTCAAGACAACTGTAAAGAAGGTATATGTATGGATGTAATGACAGATGTACTTATTATTGGTAGCGGCGTTGCTGCACTTCAAACTGCTCGACTACTCGAAGGACATTTTCAAGTTCAGATAGTTACAAAATGTTCAATTAAAATGAGTAGTTCTTATCGTGCTCAAGGCGGTATTGCTGCCGTTACAAGTCAAGAAGATCATCCAAAGTTTCACATTGCTGATACGTTGATTGCTGGTGAATATCATCATGAAAAAAGGAATGTTGAAGTACTAATAGAAAACGGCACAGAAATTATACGTGATTTATTAAATGAGGGCTTCTCAGTTGATCGACAAGTTGATGGGTCCCCGGCTCTAGGCTTAGAGGGGGCACATAGTCATCACCGTATTTTACATGCAGGTGGTGATCGTACTGGCCAAGTAATGATAGATTATTTGCTCAAACAACTTACATCTAATATCGTTGTGAATTGCTATGAAATGGCTTACGAGCTTTTATTGAATACAGATGGAGATTGTGTTGGCGTTCTGACAAAAGGAGCAAAGGGAATGAAGCGCTACCTTGCCCACCACGTCATTCTTGCGACAGGAGGTGCGGGTGCTCTATATTCTTGTACGTCTAACTTTGCTACGAATACTGGAGATGGTATCGCTTTAGCATATTGTGCTGGAGCTGCCATCAGTGATATGGAATTTATGCAATTTCATCCGAGCTTACTTTGGTGTGGAGGGCAGGCCAAAGGATTAGTCTCTGAAGCTGTACGTGGCGCCGGAGGAAAGTTTGTCGATGCACAGCGTCGTCCCATAATGAAAGGCATACATGAACAGTTGGACTTAGCACCACGCCATATAACTGCACATGCATTATTTAATAAACGTGCTGTTGAGCAAGAAACCTTTATTGATATTTCAAGTATCGAAAACTTTGAAGAAAAATTCCCTACAATTGCTCAGCTTTGCTATGACAATCATGTTAATTTACAAGATGGATTAATTCCTGTAGCACCAGGTAGCCATTTCTTAATGGGTGGTGTTGTTGCTGATGCCATGGGAAGAACATCTATTCCTAATCTATATGCAATAGGAGAAGTTGCTTGTACTGGGGTGCATGGTGCCAATCGTTTAGCTAGTAACTCTCTTTTAGAAGGCATTACGTTTGGACAAAGAACAGCCCAATACATTATTCAAACAGGTTGTAAGCAAAATAGTTTCTTAATTAATGACAAACATCACCAACAAACAATGCCATCATTATTGACAAAAGATCAATTACAACAAATGATGATGCACACGTTAGGCATTGTGCGAAATCCTATTGATATGGAACAATTCGTACAACAATTGCCCCCAATGCAAACACTGCTTCATGTTGATTTAGATGGCTTGAATCGACAGGAACTCGAACTTTACATGATGCATATTGTAGCTACATTAATGGCGCACGCAGCCATTACACGAAAAGAAACTCGCGGAGCACATATTCGCATTGACAGACCACAAGATGATCATCGTTGGGCAAACCGTTGGATCATTTTTCAACAAGGACAGATGAAAGTGAGGAATTCATTATATGAATATCATCAAACTCGAGGAATTGCTAAAACAATTTTTTAATGAGGATATAGGCGATGGGGATTTATCGAGTGAATTTATATTTTCTCCAGAACAGCAGGGATCTTTTTCTTTTTATGCGAAGGAAAGCGGCATTTTTTGTGGAGCCCCCATTATAAAGTATGGATTTCTTCTACTTGATCGATCTATGGATATTATCCTTTATAAAAAAGATGGAGAAAAAGTCAATGCTGGTGATATTCTTGCTGTTATCCAAGGACCACTTCAAAAATTATTAATGGGTGAACGTGTCATTTTGAATCTTATCCAGCGCATGTCCGCTATTGCTACGGCTACAAATTTAGCGGTACGAGCAACAGCAGGTACTAATGCGAAAATATGCGATACACGCAAAACAATGCCTGGAATGCGTATGTTAGATAAATATGCTGTTAGAATCGGTGGCGCCTATAACCATCGCAATGGTTTATACGACGCGATCATGCTAAAGGATAATCATATTGCTTTTGCAGGTAGTATTACTAAGGCCGTACAGGCAGCCCGTGAGAAAATCGGTCACACCATTAAAATCGAAGTCGAAATCGAAACAAAAGCTCAATTAGATGAAGCAATTGCAGCCGGTGCAGATATCATTATGTTTGATAATCGTAGCCCTGAGGAAATACGTGAATGGCTCCCAGCAGTTCCCCCACATATTGCAACAGAAGCTTCAGGTGGCATTTCGCTTCATAACTTAAATACCTATGCTGAAACAGGTATTCAATGGATTTCACTCGGAGCGCTAACACATTCAGTAAAAGCCTTTGACATTAGTGCACTTGTACAAACGAAAGGAGCTAATTCCATTGTCCATCACTAGTTTATTACAACAAACATCACTACTACCAGAGCATTACCGTGTATTATCTAAAAATGACATGGAATCTCGCATTATAGCCATAAAAAAGAAATTAGGTAGTAAGCTCTTCATCCCTGGGCATCATTATCAAAAAGATGAAGTAATTCAATTTGCAGATGCAACAGGAGATTCCTTGCAGCTTGCTCAATTATCAGCAGCTAACAAGGAAGCTGAACATATAGTATTTTGTGGCGTACACTTTATGGCGGAAACAGCTGATATGCTCACAACTGAACAGCAGCATGTTTACTTACCTGATATGCGTGCAGGCTGTTCAATGGCAGACATGGCAGACATTTATCAAACAGAACAAGCATGGCCGATTTTACAGGAACTCTTTGGCGATACCATTATCCCTCTAACATATGTCAATTCTACTGCTGCCATTAAAGCATTTACTGGGCGTCATGGTGGAGCCTGCGTAACATCGTCCAATGCAAAAGAAATGGTTAAATGGGCATTTACGCAAAAACCACGTATTTTCTTTTTACCAGATCAACATTTAGGAAGAAATACTGCGTATGATTTAGGAATACCGCTTGAAAATATGGCCGTTTGGAATCCTCATACAAATAAGCTTGAGACAGATCAGTCTCCAGAAAACATTCAAGTCATCTTATGGAAGGGACACTGCTCCGTCCACGAAGGTTTTACAGTTCAGCATACGGAGCTTATACGTCAAGTTCATCCAACTATGCGTATCATTGTTCATCCAGAATGTAATCGTGAAGTTGTTGCTGCTGCAGATGATGCAGGTTCTACAAAATACATTATCGATACGATTAATAAAGCACCGAGTGGTTCTGCATGGGCAATCGGTACTGAAATGAATCTTGTGAATCGGATAATCCAGCAGCACCCTGATAAGCAGATTATCTCTTTAAATAAGAATTTCTGTCCTTGTCTTACAATGAATCGAATTGATCTTCCCCATCTACTTTGGTCATTAGAAAGTATAGAAAAAGGGCAGCCACATAATCGTATTCGAGTAGATGCTCACACTGCTGAAGAAGCACGTAGCTCACTTGAAAGGATGCTTTTTAGAGCATAAATAGCAAAACGTCTACTCATTTCTGGTAGACGTTTTGTCTTATAATTACTGATCTTCTACGTAAGCATATTGTGATCTTCATTAACCTTAGAATCTTAAAAACTATTTTTATACAAAAAAATGCAGTAGATGTAAATTACATCTACTGCATTTCAGTATGACCCGTACGGGATTCGAACCCGTGTTACCGCCGTGAAAGGGCGGTGTCT
>NZ_JBNNVB010000058.1:0-5065 GCF_050280325.1 Lysinibacillus sp. NPDC093216
ACAACCTAAACCAGACGAAAATCGAGACTCTTTGATCTTAGGAAGTAATTTTTCCATTTTATTTTCTTCTTTTGGATATAGATCTTGTTTCATTGCCTTAAATAAGGCTAGTTGATCTGCTTTTCCTAATTCTCCAACTGCTTCATATACATATCTCCACATTATTGAACGCCTCCTGAAAATGCATTATATTCAATTCAATATTTTCAAGATAGCAACAATCTATACGAAAACGGCCTTAATATTAAAACGACTGTTGTAATTCAGTTTATGATAGTGAGAGCATATAACAAACAAAAATGACTACTCATCACAAAAGTAGTCATTTTTATTTGTTATTTAAAATTGTAAATCCGCATTTCCCTGATGCTTCATCGTATTGAGTTTTCGTCGTATAAACCATTCTGCAACGAATAAATTGGGCACCCAACATAACCAAGCGATTATAGAGTAGCTAAGATTAAAATGTTCAAATCCAAATAGTACAGTAAACAACACTAGCCAAATTCTTAAAGTGACAGCTGCAAAGGTTAAAGAATAATTTCTGATCATCCACTTTTGATGATTAAGAACTTTTTTATGTTTAATTTTAGCCAGAGCTTGAAATGCTGTTATCAGCCAAAATATAGCTAAGAAACCAAACCCCAGCTGAGACATTAACCCCCCAGTAGCATAAAAGGCTAAATAAAGCCCCGAAACACTGCCAAATAATATGCCTATCATATAAATTTTCCCCATCGTACGATGACGTTTAATATTTTTATCTCTAAACCTTGAAAATAATGTAAAGGGACCAATGACTAAAGCTACTATAGCAAATATGATATGCAAATAAAGCATTATGTACCAAAATGAGCTCAATGTAGAATTTAACATAAGCTTCAGTTTAACAAACCCTGCTTGATGCGCATCCATGAAGAGATATTGAACAGCGGAATAACCAGATACTAAAATAGCTAAACAAATAAATATAAACCAAGTTTTTTTATGCATCTTTCTACCTCCTAAAATTTTATTTAGTTTTTTCTCAATTCCCCTTCTTCTTCCATAAAAGAATTTCCTCACTACTTTATGCTGTTTGATTTGAGCATATTTTATTTTTTATAGTTTTTTCTTTCCTGTTTATACTGTAACATTTAATTTCACCATAGCCTCTTTCCACCTAATAAGTGGTAAAAATATGTGTGTAAGAGGTTTTATATTTTAAATAAAACAACCATAGCCACTAAGATAGTATAAATATCTAAAGCTGGCTTCGACACTTAAGTAACGATATTTTACATAAATAAAAAAACTACTAGGCTCTGATTTGTTCAGTCACCTAATAGGTCAATTAATTATACAACATAAAAGCTAGTCAAATTCGAGCCCCTGCTCCCAGATAGCTCCCCCATAACCTTATGTATCAGCATCATCTGTTTGCGAAATTTCTTTATATATCATTCTTTGATCGCTTTTTTCTTCAGCTACATTGTACTATTATATTACTCAACTAATTCAACAGTAAGTGTAGTAACGGCCATTGGTGCTGTACCTTGTACTTTTCCGTCATAACCGACTTTTACTTTATCACCAACCTTAAATTTTATGTCGGGATTCTTTGCAAGATTTACATAAACAATTCCATAAACCGCATTATTTTCTGATTCAGTTACATATACTACGGCTTTCCGATCGTTTACCATCTCTTCAATAACCCCTATAAAGGTTGCTTTAACTTCACTTTTACACATAAACAATAAACTACAGCATAGAAGAACTATAACTAGCAAACTAAATGCCTTTTTCAACATATATTCCCCCTAAATCTTGCGTTTGTCCTTTTGATTAATAATACCTCATTCCAAGCAAATGTTTCCATTCACTATTGAAATCCCGCATTTTTTCCGGATTTAAATAAAAAAATGTCTGTGTTATGTTTATTTTTGACGCATGGCATATAGAGCTAATGAAAAGGAACTGGACGTGCTTGTTAGCTTTTTTCTCCACAGAAGATGAAATAACAAATACAAAAAAACCACCCATTTCTGAGCGGTCTACTGTCATCATATTTCTTTTATCATTTACATGGTCCCCATTGTCTTGATTTACGTTTGTTTAATTTTACGGGGAATTCTAAATCCTAAAGCTATAGCTGCACCTATACAGCTAGATAGACATCCTATTATCAAATATATTGAAAGCGGTGATTCACCAATTAGAACAGAAGCTATCCCTCCAATTACCGGAAATAAAGCTACCATGTACCCGCTTTTGGCAGCACCAATTCTTTCAACAAGTTTTAAATAAAATAGCCATGCTAGGAAAGATGCGATCAATGTTAAGTACAGTAAAGCAGATATGTATGTTATTGATGTAGGAATGATGATCTTTTGTCCCTGTGACAATACAATTATAGACATTAAAATACTTCCTACAGCGAAACCAATAGCATTCGAATAAATAGGATCAATCTTTACTCTGGCATTCCTTGCAGAACTTACATCACCAATTGCTGTAAGCACTGTACCTAAAAGTGCAATCATTATGCCTTTTAAAACAGATAAGCTAGAAAAATTACTTAAAGAAGGATAAATGAGAACACAAACACCAAACACCCCTAGTAGCCCTCCCAATAATACACGAGGATGTAGTTGCTCTTTTAAGAAAATACGAAGAGCTAGCGGCGTCAATATCACTTTTAATGAAAAGATTAATGTTACAATTGCTGCTGAGCTTAATATTGTTGCGTAATATAGGCATAAATAACTTAAAGCAAAATTACAAATGCCAAACACAATGATAAAGGGTATATCTTTCTTTGTAGGTACCCCTTTCGGCTTAAGAAACAATACTAGGGCAATAAATAAAAATGCAGTAATAACTAGCCGATAAGTCAAAGATAATTCTAAGCTTACTGGCGTTCCTTGAATTTTCACTGCAATAAAATTAAGCCCCCACACTATTAAACAAAATACATACATTAGATTTGTCACTTTATTTACTATACCTTCTGTCGTTCTTTAATTAACGAAATATCTAAGGAGAATATCCTGTGGCTAGGAAGGAATTCTCTCCTCTTGAAATTATCGCCTAGTATATACTATCATCGCCTATCAAGTTTGTAAAAAGGTTTTTCCATAACCTGCCTCTAAAAGCCCAAGCTTAAAATTAATGAGTACCTGGGTTTCTTTTGCGCAATGGTAGAATTCTTTTCTATACACTACAAGCACTAGTTAATTTTCAATTTGTAAATAACAGGGCGCATATCACGTTTTAATGAGCGCTTAGTCATTGTCTTTTAGTTTTAAATAAGCCAAACTACTTTTATAACTGTAATTTCATACTTATTGTTCTTAAACTAAATCCCATTTTTTCGTATAGCTTAATAGCATTATTCCCTGCGTAAGCACTAAGTCTAACTTCAGAGTATCCTTCCCTCCTCAATTGTTCAATGGCAATATTCATTAATTCTTTGGAAATACCTCTACCTCTATATGTCTCTTTTACAAATAGCTCATAAATAAACCCGTTTAATTGTTCCGTAAATTGGTCTTTATTTTCCCCAATTAGGATCCATCCCATTAACTCATTATTCTCTGTTGCTATCAAATAGTAGCATCCTTTTTTAAGAAGAGGTTCAATTAAGTTTAAAACTTTTTCATTTGTTGCTCTTACTCCGCCCAGTGTACCATCAAATAAAGCTTGTGGTGAAAGAGCTATTATTTCTTCTAGTTCTAAGTTGTTCGGCTTTCTAATTTCCATTTATAATACCTCGCTTCTCAATCTCATATTTAGCTTATTATCAATATACCAATCTTTCATTATAATACCATTTAACTTGTCTTTATTTAAGCAATCAATCGTGATTCACTACTAAGCCTAGAACACGATTTGTAGTAAGTTCTTAGTTTCACAGCACTGTTAAATGCTGTCCTTTTATAATAACCCGTTGGCCACTTCAAAGTTGATTTAACCTCGAACTGAGGTCGATCAATGTTTTCCATTCACAGAATTGAGCTTCAGGAAGCCCACTCCTTCAGAGGTGGGAGGAATGAAGTGCTTTTTTCTTTATAGAACATATGTTTATGTTGTATATTGTGAATAATCAAAAAAAGAAAGGAGTGACGGGTAATGACGAAAGGGAAGAAAGATTGTTTTGTTATAGAACTCAAGTTACTTATAGATACATGGCAAAAAGATATTCTATTAAAACGTTTTGAAATTGCCCGTACACTCTATAATATAACTTTGTCTTATGCAGTAAAACAATATACTTTAATGCAAGAATCAAAACACTATCGAAAACAATTACGTTGCTACCAAAAAGCGAAAAAATCTAATGATACAAAAGAATTGAAGCAGACTGCAAATGAATTAGATACCATTCGTCAATCTTTTGGGTTAAGTGAATATCAACTGCATGCGTATATTAAAAAGCATCAACATAACTATAAAAAACATATAGATAGCAATACTTCTCAGAAGATCGCCTCTACTGTCTGGAAAGCGGTTCAAGATGTTCTATTTAAAGGGAGTAAAGAACACTTTAAACGTTACGGAATGCTTCATTCTGTAGAAGGAAAATCTAATAAAGCAGGCATTCGTGATGGATGGGATTCCTCCTGCAAAGAGAATTCCATCTACAGGAGCCTTTCGGCATTCCTATCAAAAACAAAAACGAGTAGGTATTGACATTGGTCCTTCTACCATTGCGGTTGTTTCAGAAGAAACAGTTTTCATGCAACAACTTGCTCCAGAAGTACCTTTATTCGAGAAACAAAAAAGACGCTTATTACGCAAGTTAGATAGAAGTCGTAGAAGTACCAATCCTAACAATTTCAAAAAGGATGGTACTATAAAACATGGCGTCAAACTCCGTTAGACATATAGTAAAAACTATCAAAAAACAAAAAAACAAATAAAAGAATTATATAGAAAGAAAGCTTCCTACATCAAAGAAAAACATGGTGCGTTAGCAAATAAAATCTTGTCTCTTGGCGATGAGGTGTACATCGAAACCATGCATTTTAAAGGATTGGCAAAACGTACAAAAGAAACCAAAACAAATATACAGGGCAAAATC
>NZ_JBNNVB010000059.1:0-4784 GCF_050280325.1 Lysinibacillus sp. NPDC093216
CCGAACACGGAAGTTAAGCTCTTTAGCGCCGATGGTAGTTGGGGGCTTCCCCCTGTGAGAGTAGGACGTCGCTAGGCAATGTAAACAGTCAGCTGTATACTGGCTGTTTTTTTTTTATACAAAATTATACAAATAGTAATAAACCAAGAAGCTTAAATTAGCTTCTTGATTTTTTTTAGTTATTTACTTTAGCAAAAATTAATTTTCAAATAGTTAAATATACTCATTGATGTTTAGATATTTAAGTGTGCTTTTATTAACTTCAATGTAATATTACCCATGGTATAAAAAGTCAAAATTATGGATTTTATAGGTATTATATATTAGAATAGGTAATAGTCATTTTTACATACTTTTATAGATTCTTTTAGGATATGGATATGTAAAAAATATATGGATAGGAGTGTAAAAGTTGATAATACTAGATAGACCTTATGTTTCTGATTTATTAGCGCACACAATTAGTAAGAATAAAATTCCAGTTATCAAATTAAATGAAGTTTTTATACCAAACGAATCTACTATAGATTTAAAAAAGGTAGACGATTTGTTGATTGAATTAGAGAAGAGGAATTGTCCAATTCTCTTTAACTCTGAAAATGGACTTAATATTTTATCAAAATATGCACCTAATCACTATTTAACAACTGTTACAGATATTTTGAAAAATAAAGTTACTTTCAGGAAAACATTAAGTAGACATTATAAAGATTTCTTTTTCACAGAAGTTTCTCTAAAAGAATTAGAAGAATTAGATCCTAGTGCTCTACCTTTCCCTATTATTGTTAAGCCTGTTATAGGATATTCAAGTATAGGTGTACATCGTATTGATAAGGTAGAAGAATATAAAGAAACTATTAAACAACTTAAATTTGAAATGGAAGTTACAAGTTCAGACTATCCAATCGAAGTTATTAATAACCAATCATTTATAATTGAGAAATTAATTGAAGGTGATGAATACGCTGTTGACGTATATTTTACAGAAGACGGGGAACCTGTTATCTTAAATCTTTTTAAAAGAATGTTTAGGCATGAGAAAGACATGAGCGATAGAATTTACTATACGAGTAAGCAAGTAATAAATGAGTCCCTCAACAAAATTCAAGAATTTTTAGGAACTATTTCATCGTTCTTCGCTTTAAAACTTGCCCCTATACATATTGAAATTCGCATCGATAATGAGGGACAGATTGTTCCAATTGAAGTAAATCCACTTAGATTTGCTGGTATCGGTACAAATGAACTTGGCGTTCATGCATATGGTGTAAACGCATGTGAGTACTTTTTTAAACAACAAAAGCCTGATTGGGAAAATATAGTTAATCAAATGGATGATTCAATTTATAGTTTTTGTTGTGCTGAAATAGATGCCTCTATTGATTGTAAGCAAGTTGTATCTATTAATCATGAAGCGTTTAAACTAAATTTTGGTGAAATTTTAGAATATCGGCCAATGAAAGTGAATGAAAGCTCTACCTTTGCTGTAATCTTTCATAAATCACCGGATTTAAATGAGAATACAAGGTTATTGAACTTAGATCTGAATCAATATATTACGTTAAATGAATTGGTATTTGTTTAATAATGATTAATTTTTTTATTACAGTTAGGAGCGTTAATGATGTTTAAAGGTATGACAATTAGAAAGAAAATATTATTAAACGTATTAATGCCTATTGTTGTTATAAGCACAATTTTTAGCTTTGCCATTTTTATTGTAGCTGAACGTTTAATTGATGGGTATATTATTCCTCAGTTTGAAGAGAGCTTAGCGATGAAAATGGAGGATTTTGATGAGCTATTTGATAAAGAATTAATCAATAGTGCTAAAACAAACAAAAGTGCATATCAAGAGTTATTGTCTAGAGGAAATGCATTTCAAGAAAAGTATGCTTTAGAAAATGTGTATATTATGAGTAAAGTAGATAATAAAGAAGTCATTTTATTTTTAGGCAATGACGATAAGTATTTATCACCACTAGCGTTTACAGATGAACAAAAAGCAGCGCTAGGCACAACTAAAATGGTTACAAGTGATATTTATATAGATGATTACGGTGCCCATAAGTCTACATTTTTACAAGTTCAAGGAACAGATTCTGTCTTAGGATTAGATGAAGATGCAGATTTTATAGTTGATTTAGAAAATTTATTAATAAAAGTATGTGTATTATTAGCACTTATATTTATTGTGGTAAGTGGTATATTAGCATATTTCACTGCTAAAAGAATTTCTAAACCGTTAAATCAACTTGTAGATTACACTAAAGTAATTGCAGCTGGTGATTTAACGCAGGAAATAAAAAATTCAAGTAATGACGAAATTGGTCAGCTTGCATCAAGTTTTAATAGTATGCAAGTACAGCTAAAAGATGTTATAGGGCATGTATCCTCAACAGCAGACTATGTAGCAAATGGGTCTAAAGAATTGACTCAAAGTATAGAGCAAGTGACAGAAATGACTAATCAGGTATCAGCGGCGATTCAGGAAGTTTCAGTAAGTAGCGAAATGGTAACAACTGGGGCTATTCAAAATCAAATTGCGATTAGAGAAATATCAGAGGGTATAGTAGAAATTACGGAATCTACCACGAATGTCTCTGATGAATCTATTAAGACATCTGAAGAATCCAATCAAGGTAATAATGTTATTCAACAATCCGTACAAGGAATTGATTCGATTAACGAGCTTTCAAAAGCCTCTATGCAAATGACAGAACAAATGCATCAACGTTCTAAAGAAGTAGGACAAATTACAAATGTAATTACAAGTATTTCAGATCAAATTAATTTACTTGCACTAAATGCAGCTATTGAGGCTGCTCGTGCAGGTGAATATGGAAAAGGGTTTGCTGTTGTTGCGGATGAAATAAGACATTTAGCAGAACAATCTGCCCAATCTGCTAATGACATTACTAAATTAATCTCTGAAATGCAAAACAATTCTAATGAATCTGTTGACGCTATTACGAGAGTAGTAAATGAAATTGATCAAGAGACTGTCGCAATAAGATTGGCTGGAGATACTTTCCGAAAAATTTCATCTCTAATTTCAAACATTAGTATGCGAACGCAATCAATTGCTTCAACAGTAGAACAAATATCAGCAAGCTCTGAACAAGTATTAGGGACTACTGAGACAACTGTGCAATCATTGGAGCAAACATCAGCAGGTACCCAAAATATTGCTTCAACTATGCAAGAGCAATCTGCTTTTATGGAAGAAATGCTAGGAACTGCTAATCAAGTAAACGAGATGGTTGAAAACTTAAAAGGTCAAATTGCACATTTTAAAATTAAGTAATCTAAGCAATAACATTAACTAAGTTAAAAGGATTAGCTCTATCTTGAACAGAGCTAATCCTTTTACTATTTTTAGATCCGTATGTCAGTATCAAAGTCGTTTGTAAATTCGACAAAATACTCATTGAGTTCGTTCTATTTGTATATAACTCTTTATATAATGTAACGATTACTTGAAAAAGGAGAGGGAATTTTGTGGATTGATGGTGTTTTTTCTGGTGGCGGTTTGAAGGGGTTTGCACTAGTTGGGGCGTATCAAGTACTAGAAGCTGAAAATTTTCGCTTTAAACGGGTAGCTGGGACGAGTGCCGGGGCCATATTAGCTGCTTTTATTGCTGCGGGATATAGCGGAAAAGAAATCCAGACTATGTTAGAAGAGTTGGATGTACCTTCATTATTAGATCAAAGGAAAACTATCTTACCATTCCCGTTTATGAAGTGGGTTAATGTTTATCACCATTTAGGTTTATATAAAGGAAAAGCATTAGAAAAATGGTTTTTTCAAAAATTAGCTGCAAAAGGTGTTTATACGTTCGGAGATTTACCTAGAGATTCATTAAAGTTAGTGGCCTCAGATTTAACAAATGGCAAAATGATGGTGTTACCGGATGATTTACAAAATTATCATATTGATGCGAAAAATTTTTCTGTTGCAAGTGCTTTACGTATGAGTTGTGGTATACCATTTTTCTTTGAACCAGTTACATTAAAAACAGGAAAAGGAGATTCAGTTATTGTAGATGGCGGTGTATTGAGTAATTTTCCGTTATGGGTATTTGATGATAGAGAAGGACGTAAGGTGCGGCCGATTATAGGGCTTAAATTGAGTAGACGTAGAGAAGAACAACACCCACATGAAATTAAAAATGGATTAAATTTATTTGAAGCTTTATTTTCTACTATGAAAGATGCTCATGATGAAAGATATATCTCAAGACGGCATGAAAGAGATATTATTTTCATTCCTGTCGATGATTATAGCGCTACTCAATTTGATTTAGATGAAGAGACTAAAGAAACACTTTTAGAGATTGGAAGAAACCGTACTATTCAATTTTTAAAAGCGTGGCCAAGATTTAAGTTATAAAACTTTTGAAAAAAATGAATAAAACTATTGACGCTCTATGAAGTAGATGATATTATATAAAAGTTGCTGATAAACATGCAACTAGAACAATATAAAAAATAACTGTTTGACAGTATGTGTGAAACATGTTATTATATAAAAGTTAACTCTTAACAAAGAGATGATGATTATAAATGAACCTTGAAAACTGAACAAGCAAAACGTAATCAATAAAGTTTTTAGTAACTAGCCTTGAGTTGGTGAACGAAACGAAATTTTGGACATCAAACATGATGCCAGCAAAACAATTTGAGCTTATCAAATTTCTTTTTATGGAGAGTTTGATCCTGGCTCAGGACGAACGCTGGCGGCGTGCCTAATACATGCAAGTCGAGCGAACAGAGAAGGAGCT
>NZ_JBNNVB010000060.1:0-2958 GCF_050280325.1 Lysinibacillus sp. NPDC093216
CAAAATTTTGTTTCGTTCACCAACTCAAGGTTAGCTACTAAAAACTTTATTGATTACGTTTTGCTTGTTCAGTTTTCAAGGTTCATTTCGTTACCGCTTCCTCAGTAGCAACTCTTATATAATATCATGTCGTTCGCTAGATGTCAACAACTAATTTATTTATCTTAATTGTTTTTTCAGTAGCTATCTTAACGACTTGTATAATATTACACCCTTAATTTAAAAAGGTCAACACTTTTTCTAAAAAAAATATAGTTTTTCATTTCACTGAGAAACTTACTATATAAATGATAACAAACCCTAATTCCACATTTTTTGTCTTCTTTTTCATTGCCAACATCATAAATGACTCTGTATTTTAAAACACATTATATTATATTCCCTGTAACCGGTTCTGCAAAATTTTGTATCATTTGTTCATCCATCATCGGTGAATCATAAATCTCATAATCTTTTATTTGCCTAAGAAGTTATCGATAATTAATATCGACATTATCGGACTTGCTCAGCTGAATGAGCGCATTTAGTTTGTTACGTGTTGTTTCGTTACGCGTACACTTGTGATTTTTACTACTTCACTTTTTTAGTTTCTTTTAATGCTTTGAGATCACTGGCATTCTACTTAGTTGCTTCCGGTTACAAAGTCGTAACCTGCTCTTGGCTACAATTGGATTAAGAAAACAAAAGGGAGATGGCAATATGAATATATTAAATTTAGAGTTAATGACAGCAACAGAAAAAGTAGCAGAGGCATTGATAATGCGAGGATTATTTATCAAAGTTAAAGACAATGTATTATTGTTCTCAAAGGGCAATAATAAAAATGATGTTAAGGATGTACAGTTTGTACTGAATCAATTAAATATCCCATTTATCATGCATGGCGAACATGGGCTTGAAATTCTAGTAAACCAAATGCCTACTATTAAAATGAAAAAGATTTTAACAGCTGGCGGAGATCCATTCTCGATTGATGCAGCAGCTTATCATCAGTACTGGAGATTTTTCACATGTCGCAATTACGGATTCCGGATAAATACATTTCAATTAGAGTATAATATGGCTCGTTTTGTAAAAGCAGCAAACTTAGCTGGTATTGCTACATACGCCGGCTGTAACGGTCACCTAAAAAAATCACCTCGCTTTCAATTTGCAGGACCATTTATGGCGGCATGGTTTGTAGCTGTAAAGCAACGTTATTTCCAAGATATAAAGTTGAACTATGATTGGAAAGTTGTATATGATGGCTTTACTGGTGCTGAACTACGTGCAACATCCAAACAGGGATGTTGTCAGCATAAAATTCATGAAGATACATTAAAAATGGCGTTTTTATTAGAAACACACGCTACAGAAATTCGTGATATCAAAGAAAAGTGCTTTAAACGAACGCAAAAAAATATAACACGAAAATGGGTTGATAAAGAAGATTATACAGCTTTAGAAAATTGGATGATGACAATAGCTTGGGGGAATGAAGATGTCATTAACAAAAATGGCCTTACTAGAAAGACAAACAATATGGCAATCTGAGGAAAACGATATGGACGAATGGTATGAAAAAGGCATTAGTCTTGATTTAAGACGGGTAGATCACTTTAACTTTGCTCACTATACTGAACAACAAGCTAATTTATTACTTGAGCAAGCAAGGAATGAAAAAATTCTCCACGGTAATATGCAAAGAGCTGAGAGACTATTAAAGCAAGTAATTGATCTCACACCTGACCATCCAGAAATTTACTATAGACTTGCCTTTATAAATTCCAATTTTTAAAAATGGGAAGCGATTTTGTTTTATGCGAATGAAGCATTAGAACAAGGGATATCAGAGGAAGAAGAAATTAAATTATCTGCTTTAATGGGGTGTGCCTATAGTAAAATTAGCTTAGTACGTCGTGCAAAGGAACAATTTGACCATGCCGAATCACTTGATAAAAACAAAGAATGGTCGTTGTTTATCGAAAAGTATAAAGAACTAAGCAATGAACGGCGAGCGTTAACAAAGCAACAACGCGAAGAAAAGGATGACTCCATTAATATTGCTTTGGAAAAAATGCATGAAAGCCTGTGCTGTATTCTTAATCTATATTCACATCATAACTGTTTAATTACAAGAGAAAATGAAATCAAATTAAGTTTAAAAGAAGCAGAACTCTTAGCCTTTCTTCTTAAAAATCAAGAACAGCCCATTTCAAGCCAAAAAATATTAATTTCTTTGGCCCGATATTGCACTAGGGAATCCTAATTCTACGGTCGTAAAAAGATATATATCATCACTACGAAAAAGTCTATCACTCGCATTCAGAGAGTACTCTGGTAATGATTTGATTCGATTTGAACAATCAGGATACAAAATATACTTACCAATCGAAGTGATGGTGTTTAAAGGCGTGAATTTTGGCCGACTGACTTGTCATTAAGCATAAGTACATTTGAGACTCCCACCCCTAAAGGGACAAACTGACTAATGTCAGACGGGATTCCTGAGTAACTAAGCGTTCGCAATCCATTTCTGTTTTGAACAGCTCTCAAGGTTGGGGTATACCATTATCCCTCCTTACCCAGTGCATATAGCAGATAGGGCTACGCTACTGTTACACCATCGCGTATAGTTGGTTTCGTTCGATGTGTTTTAGCGTCTTTTTCTTGACGCATATATTGTATAAGCGTTTTTTAAAGACTTTTACTTATCTAATATCCTCCAGTGGCACCTTCCCTTGTCGGTGCCACTGGAGCTTGTACATTAATCTTTTAACATTTCCTTAGAAAATACTTCACTGCCTCCCTCTGATTTGAAAGTAACAATATATCTTTTGTTTTCCAAAAGTCAATGGATTATTTATTTTCACAGAAAAAAAGCCGAGGAATAAATCCTCGACTTTTTCAGGTGCCTAGCGACGTCCTACTCTCACAGGGGGAAGCCCCCAACTACCATCGGCGCTAAAGAGCTTAACT
>NZ_JBNNVB010000061.1:0-1512 GCF_050280325.1 Lysinibacillus sp. NPDC093216
GAAGGACGGCACTAACACCGATATGCTTCGGGGAGCTGTAAGTGAGCTTTGATCCGGAGATTTCCGAATGGGGGAACCCACTACGTTTAATCGCGTAGTATCTTGACGTGAATACATAGCGTCTTGAAGGCAGACCCAGGGAACTGAAACATCTAAGTACCTGGAGGAAGAGAAAGAAAAATCGATTCCCTGAGTAGCGGCGAGCGAAACGGGAAGAGCCCAAACCAAGAGGCTTGCCTCTTGGGGTTGTAGGACACTCTATACGGAGTTACAAAAGAGCGAGTTAGATGAAGCGACTTGGAAAGGTCCGCCAGAGCAGGTAAAAGCCCTGTAGTCGAAAGTTCGTTCTCTCCTGAGTGGATCCTGAGTACGGCGGAACACGTGAAATTCCGTCGGAATCCGGGAGGACCATCTCCCAAGGCTAAATACTACCTAGTGACCGATAGTGAACCAGTACCGTGAGGGAAAGGTGAAAAGCACCCCGGAAGGGGAGTGAAAGAGATCCTGAAACCGTGTGCCTACAAGTAGTTAGAGCCCGTTAATGGGTGATAGCGTGCCTTTTGTAGAATGAACCGGCGAGTTACGATTACGTGCGAGGTTAAGCTTTAGAAGGCGGAGCCGCAGCGAAAGCGAGTCTGAATAGGGCGAATTAGTACGTGGTCGTAGACCCGAAACCAGGTGATCTACCCATGTCCAGGGTGAAGGTGAGGTAACACTTACTGGAGGCCCGAACCCACGCACGTTGAAAAGTGCGGGGATGAGGTGTGGGTAGCGGAGAAATTCCAATCGAACTTGGAGATAGCTGGTTCTCTCCGAAATAGCTTTAGGGCTAGCCTCGTGATGAGAATACTGGAGGTAGAGCACTGTTTGGACTAGGGGGCCATCCCGGTTTACCGAATTCAGACAAACTCCGAATGCCAGATATTTATACACGGGAGTCAGACTGCGAGTGATAAGATCCGTAGTCAAAAGGGAAACAGCCCAGACCACCAGCTAAGGTCCCAAAGTAATCGTTAAGTGGAAAAGGATGTGGCGTTGCACAGACAACCAGGATGTTGGCTTAGAAGCAGCCATCATTTAAAGAGTGCGTAATAGCTCACTGGTCGAGTGACGCTGCGCCGAAAATGTATCGGGGCTAAACGATTCACCGAAGCTGTGGATTGACATCTACGATGTCAGTGGTAGGAGAGCGTTCTAAGTGCGTTGAAGTCAGACCGGAAGGACTGGTGGAGCGCTTAGAAGTGAGAATGCCGGTATGAGTAGCGAAAGACGGGTGAGAATCCCGTCCACCGTATGACTAAGGTTTCCTGAGGAAGGCTCGTCCGCTCAGGGTTAGTCGGGACCTAAGCCGAGGCCGATAGGCGTAGGCGATGGACAACAGGTTGATATTCCTGTACCACCTCCTCACCGTTTGAGAAATGGGGGGACGCAGTAGGATAGGGTAAGCGCGCTGTTGGATATGCGCGTCCAAGCAGTAAGGCGTGTGTGTAGGCAAATCCGCACACTGTAAGT
>NZ_JBNNVB010000062.1:0-2535 GCF_050280325.1 Lysinibacillus sp. NPDC093216
TTTTTTATGAAAAAAATTGAAAGCCGGTGAAATTTTACTGATCGTAAAATTTCGCCGGCTTTTTAGTTTAGAGATGGGTTTTGTCCCAGCCTCTTATCTATCTGTGCTTTTATAAAAAACAGCATATTTCACTGGATTAGTAAAGCCTAATTTAGCGCCTACATGATAAGATCCATGGTTATCAATATCACAATCCCAACAAGGCTTTATATCGTTTAAAAGGCAATCATCAATAAATTTTTCTGCAATGAAGCTTGCTAATCCTAATCCTCTATAATTCGAATCAGTAACTATATCAATCTCTGCAAATTGCTGCGATTTAAAAATAGAAACCGCTTCGCTAATAATCTTATCTCCATGCTTCAAACAGAATCCAAAACCATTTTCAAGGAAATTACTAGTAGAACCCCAGTACTCCTCATAATATTGGTTGTTAAATTCTAAACAATGATCAATTTGATGTTGCTTGATTTTAATGCATTCGTAGTTAAGCGACTCGTGCTTCTCTCTATTGTTATAAGCATTTTTATCAAAGCTGAAAGTATATCTTTCTAATTTATTCACATAAACGTTTAATCGTTGTTCAATTTTTGTGTTCCAATCTTCTGAGTAAGAAAATAATGTGAAACGTTTATTTTGCTCAATAGATTCTTGTAGTAAAGCTGCGAGTTTACTTATAACTTGCTCGCTGGATGAATCACCATAAACATAGTATATTCCTGATTTGGTTTGAAACAGTAGTGAATGAAGGCTTTCATTGTCGGCATAGACAGCACCTTCTATTACCTGCTCCAGAATACTGTAGACAAATATTGGCGCCCTCTCTATTGTTTCTTTGACAATCGAATAATTCTCGGTCGTTACCTTAAACATTATCATTTCCCCTATTCTTTTGTATCTCTTCATACAGCATAACATTTTAGCAATTACTAGAATTATTGTATAATAGATACATGAAATTTGAAGGGACTGAATTATGCGCAGATAGCAATATTTTTCATCCAAACTTATAAAAAATTGGAGGTAAAAGTATTGATAGAACAAATTTACACAAAAAGATTATATTTAAGAAAAATGAAGATAGTGGATACACATAGTTTATTTAAAATTTGGTCAGATCCCGATGTGACGAAATTTATGAATATCACTAATTTCACTCATGAACAACAAGCGAAGGAAATGATTGAGCTTTTTGATCAACTAGCTAAGGAGCACAAGGCTATTCGCTTATCAATTATTGAGAAGGAATCCAATGAGATTATCGGCTCTTGTGGATTCAATTCATTTGACTTAGAGAACGCTACAGCAGAAATTGGCTATGATCTCGCTAAAGCTTATTGGGGAAATGGCTATGCGCCAGAATGTATTTCCGCTTTGATTGATTATGCTTTCTCCACTTTAAGCATTACTAAAATTGAAGCAAAAATAGAGCCTTGTAATAGGAATTCTATAAAAGTAGTAGAGAAATTGAATTTTACTTTTGAAGGAACATTTCAGGAATATGAAGAATCAAAAGAATCTTTTTATGACATTAATGTTTATTCTTTATTAAAAGAAAATTGACGTAAAAAATACGAAGCCAAGAATGTTACCGATGAACATTCTTGGCTTTTTTCATTTCTATTACTTAATCGGAATCCAAATTTCAAAATAAAAATCCAGGCTAAATGGATTTTTGTCCGAGTACACTCCCTACTCAGCTTTCCCAGAAGGTTTGTTTGTACAAATAAATATGATGTTAAAATTCCCTACTCTTCTCAACCAAAACAGAGTATAGAGACCGTCAGAAAAGACAGACTCTATACTCCGTTTAAAATATATTTAATAAATCAAATGGCTTTTCGATGATATAGTCATACTCCTCTGGCTTTCCAAAACCATATGAAGCAAAAACAAAAGGAATCCCTGCAAACTTTGCAGAAAGCATATCTCCTTGTGTATCTCCTACATAGACAGCGTTTTTTATATGATTTCTTTCCATAATTAATTGAATATTTTCTCCCTTTGATAAGCCTGTACGTCCCGGATTTTCAAAATCGAGAAAATATTTCTCTAGTTTATGATAAGCATAAAATGTTTCTATGTAGCCCTCCTGACAATTGCTCACAATGAACAAGCGGAATTTTTTTGAAAGAGCTAGTAAAGTTTCTTCTAACTGCGGATATAAAATACCGCCATTACGTAATAAATCATCTTGCTCTTGCTGGCAGCATGCTAAAATAAGCTCCATCTGCTTTTCTTCATCAAGATATTCAAATAATACAGCTGCTATTTCTTGAATTTGTAAGCCCATCGTTTTAGATAAATCCTCTTCGGTTATCTTTCCTTTACCGTAAGGAGACCCTTGAACTACCTGCGCCCACGATTGCGCTACTGTTTTTCTTGAATCCCAAAGTGTCCCATCCAAATCGAAAATAATGCTCTCTATGTCCATATGAAACCTCCTCGTATATTAGTAGTAAGAGCTCTTTCCGATAGAATTTCCAGTTGATCCGGACAACTGGGGAATCTGTTGGATTTCCTATAGGAGATAGT
>NZ_JBNNVB010000063.1:0-1822 GCF_050280325.1 Lysinibacillus sp. NPDC093216
GAGGCTGGGACATAACTAGCTTCAATTAGTGAGAAATCCGAATTTGAATGAATTCAAATTCGGATTTCTCTATTTTTTATGTTGTCTCCATATAGCTCTTAGCTAATGGCTGTGAATTTTCTTAAATTCACGGCCATTAATGCGAGGCCCATCTCATTTTCAACCTTCGATTTTCCTCGTACAGAAAATCGAGTGAAACGCAAATTAGCCTTCAAGAATCCAAAAACTGGTTCCACGTCAATTTTGCGTTGACGATAAATGGTACTCGTTTTTTCTTCTGAAAGCTTTGCTCTCACATATTCTTTTTGTTGTTCCCACTTCTCATTCACCATTAACTTACGATTATTTCCTTCTTTTGCTTTTGTACATAATGAACGGAAGGGGCATCCGGAACAGTCTTCACATTCGTATACCTTAAACTCACGTGTGAAATCATACTTGTCCGTTTTCGTAGAACGATATTTAAATACAAGCTGTTGTTGATTTGGGCAAGTGTATCGATCATGTTCTTCATCATAATCCCAGTTTGCTGTATTGAATTCGTTTTGCTTATACTTTTTCTTCTGTTCTTTTATATACATGTTGTATGTAATTAAGGCCTCTCGCTTACGATTCGAAAGGATATCATCATAATTTTGTTCACTGCCATATCCGGCATCTGCGACGATGTGTTTTGGTAACTTAAAATAATGTTGTTCAATTTCATCTAAAAATGGGATTAATGTACGTGTATCCGTTGGGTTCGGAAAAATGCTGTAGGCAAGCGCATACTGACCTTCTGTTGCCACTTGTATGTTATAACCAGCCTTCAATTGACCATTTTTCATATAGTCATCTTTCATACGCATAAATGTCGCATCCGGGTCTGTTTTCGAATAACTATTTCGTTCGTCAAAGATTTCGAAGTCTCTTTGATATTTTAGTTTGCGTTCAATATAGTCGATTAATTTTTTGCGAGCTTGCTTTGGGAATTTTCGTTCCGTTCTTAAAGCTTTTCGCTCTGCTACATCCGATGAGTCCTCAATTTTTCGATCATATTCGGAAATCACTTCATCTACTTTTTCGACCATTTGAGCGAGGTCTTCCAATGCCAATTCCTTTTCATTTTCCCGTTCAATTTCTGGCATAATTTCTTTTTCAAGCAGCTCGTCGTATAGCTGGTTTGACTTTTCAATTAGTCCGTTATAATATTTCTCAATCGATTTTTTCCACACGAATGTAAATTTGTTCGCATTCGCTTCAATCTTTGTTCCATCAATAAAAATAGCTTCCTGGTCAATTAATTCTTCCTGTACCAGCTGGCAGCGGAATTGAACGAAGCATTGACGAATCAACTCTTTCACCTCTGGTTGGACACGAAATCGGTTGATTGTGCGGTAGGTTGGTTCGTATCCTTGAGCTAGCCACATCATCCGAAGGCTATCTTTTATAAGCGCTTCAATTTTGCGCCCTGAAAAGACAGATTGCGTGTAAGCACATAAAATAATTTTAAGCATCATGCGTGGATGGTAGGCAGGACAGCCCTCATTTCGAAGGAACGATTCAAACGCTTCAGGTGGTATACTTTCAACTAAATGGTGGACATGGAAGGCAATATCATTCTTTTGTAACTTCACTTCTAAATCTAAAGGTAAAATTAATTGATTCATGTTATAATCTTTAAACATAAGGATCCTTCTTTCTGTATAATTTTGTTGTGGTGACTTAATTTTATCAGAAGTGGTCCTTATTTTTTATGAAAAAAATTGAAAGCCGGTGAAATTTTACTGATCGTAAAATTTCGCCGGCTTTTTAGTTTAGAGATGGGTTTTGTCCCAGCCTC
>NZ_JBNNVB010000064.1:0-1756 GCF_050280325.1 Lysinibacillus sp. NPDC093216
TCATGGCACTTAATAAAATAGGTACTTGTTCGCTTTTTAGCTGCAGTAATGCCAATTGCTGTGGCCAGATGGGTCTTGCCGACACCACTTGGACCAAGGAATACAATGTTCTCATTTTCTTCGATAAAACGAAGGCTTTGAAAATCGAGTATTTGTTGCTGGTTAATACTTGGTTGGAAATCAAAATTAAAATCCTTTATTTCCTTTAAATGTGGAAATGCAGCGACTTTCACCATCGCATGAATCATATTTTGCTCACGTACATCGATTTCATAGTTTGTCAATTTAATAAGTGTATCGATAAAAGAAAGCTCATTTTTAATGCTAAAGTCGATGACTTCATTCAAATGGATGCCCATTTGCTTTAATTTTAAATACTCTAAGTTTTGCTGTAGTTGCTGATAATTTGTACTCATTATTGAATTCATTTATACATTTCTCCAATCGCTGCTAAATTCCGTTTTGCTAAATCGTTAATATCAGGGTATTCGGGCATGGCCTTTGTTATCAGTTCACGATAATGTGCCTCTTGATAATTTAGTTTTGCTTCACTTATTTTGTGTTGCGCGATTAGTTCCATGTTATAATAAATCCATAATTGATTATCGTACACTTGTAGCCCTACTTTTTTGCCTTGATACCCCGGTGGTACGGAGTATTGATTGGACTTGTAGGAAATCATGCTGGATGCATTGACTTTCACAAGCGTATGGTTGATTCGATAAGAATCTCTTACTCGTTCAGTTGGTAGCTGGAGTAAGTGATTCTTTTCTTTTTGGAATTCTAAAATCGGAATTTTATTCGTTCCTTGATGAATTTCATGATTGATACGATTACACAATTTTTCAATATAGGCGTGTAATTCAGTTATGTTAAACTTTCCTTGATAGGCATGGATCTCATCCAAAAACTTCATCGTTGTCTCCACTTTTCCTTTTGTTTGTGGACGACCTGCTACACAAGGCTTCACGTTAAATCCAAAATCTCTCGCAAATTGCGCAAACTTCGCATTCACTTTTCCTACAAAATGTTCTGTTCGTGCTTCATCCATCACGGTTTTCATATTGTCAGTGATGAGTTCTTCTGGTACACCACCCATTTTTTCAAACGTGTCGGTTAAGAAAGCAAATAAAACTGCCTGCGATTTAGAAATACTCATATAGAAGAACCGCATACGAGAGTAGCTTAGCACTAACACGGCTACATTAATCTCCACCTGTTCACCATCACTTGTTTCATAAAGAATACTTTCTTTCCAATCCAACTGTGCTTGTTTGGCCATACGTGTTTCATAACGGATACCGCCATTCAAAGAAGATACACGCTCAGCTTTCTCAAAGTAAGCCTTAAATTCTGGCGTATTGGCAATATAGGTACGGAATGTAGATTGCCCACACTCTAAACCATGGTTGTCTTTTAAATACTGCCAAAGATTACGTCGATAATAAAATACCTGCTTAGAATCTTCTGATAAGAGGCTGGCAATAATCGGATAGAACTCATCAATTTTAGATGGCTTATTACGCTTTGTTTTTGGTATAAAGCCATTTAGATATTTATCGATTGTTCGTCGATCTACGCCTATATCCCTTGCTAATCTACTTTTATTAATCTTCATGTTTAAATGCTCCATTACTTGTTTAAAATTTGCTAAATCTGAAAGACTATTAATTTTAAATTCTGTCTCAATCTCTAATTGAATATGCATACTAACACCTCAGTATTAGTATGAAATGGAAGAGCATTTTTGTACATC
>NZ_JBNNVB010000065.1:0-1653 GCF_050280325.1 Lysinibacillus sp. NPDC093216
CCTCGTATATTAGTAGTAAGAGCTCTTTCCGATAGAATTTCCAGTTGATCCGGACAACTGGGGAATCTGTTGGATTTCCTATAGGAGATAGTCGCCTTTTGGCTCCCTCACTCTTTTTTTATGTTTTACCTGTTTGACCCTGGTTTACACGAGGGACCAAAAGGAAACTTCCATTTTAACCATTCAAAATAGTATAGCTAACAGGTGCTTACCTGCTTATTTGTGTTATCCAATTTTATATCGTTTGGGCGAAGGATGGAGGAGGCTCCATTTTAGTACTTCGTCCTTTTTTTATTTCAGCTTTTATTTCACTCAGACTGTGCCCATGAGACAATGGAACGGACAAGGTTGACGCAGGAAATAGCTATTCCCCCTTGCGGGCACTTTTTGTGCACTGCTTAAAAAGCCTGCTACCCATCGTTCATTATTGAAGGTCTAACCACTGGCTGCGACGTTGTTGGAGAAGAGAGTGTAGCGCTCATTATGGTCTTCTTCACTTTGATTGCTCATCACGAGGCAGACATCGATGATTCGACTGGGCACCCAGGTCTGAGACAATCTTGATTATTCCCACTATAGGAGGTGATTGGCATGTCACAAATGCTAGTCGGTATCGACGTGAGTATGCGCTCCCATCATGTCCAATTCATGCATGGCGAGGGTCATTCGCTTGCTGATTTTTCTGTTTCTAATGATGTAGAAGGTGCGAACACCTTGATTCAAAAGCTTTTAAAAACAGCGGAAAAGAATCAGCTCACACAATTAAAAATTGGGATGGAGTCAACGGACCAATATAGTTGGCATCTAGCCCATTATTTGAAAAATCAATTACAGGGCTATGCACCCTTGTTTCAAACAGCGGTGTTTATGCTCAATGCTCGAAAAGTAGCACGCTTTAAAAAAGGCTACGATACGTTACCGAAAAACGACCGGATTGATGCCTGGGTTATTGCGGATCATCTACGCTTTGGACGTTTGCCATATGAAATGCAAGAAACTCTTCAACACGAGGCACTTCGCCGTTTAACACGTACACGATTTCACATGATGCATGAAATTGCGCGTAATAAAACGTACATGATGAATCAACTGTTTTTAAAATTTAGTGGCTTACGCCAAGATAACCCGTTCTCTAACACATTTGGTACGACGAGTTTAGCCGTCATTGAAGAGCTCGACCCTGAAATGATTGCAGAAATGCCACTAGAAGAGCTTGTAGAGTTCTTACAAGATAAGGGCAAGAATCGTTTTGCGGAACCAGAAGAAATCGCAAAATATCTTCAAAAGCTGGCACGCAACTCCTATCGTCTAGACAAGATGATGGCGGATCCCGTGAATTTATCGCTATCTGTGATTTTAAGTACGATTCGCCATATGGAAGCCCAAGTCAAGCGCTTAGATAAAGAAATCGAGCGCATGATGAAAGGATTCACCCAAACATTAACATCGGTAAAAGGCATCGGACCCGTGTACGCAGCGGGATTACTCTCTGAAATTGGTGACATTAAGCGTTTTGATGATCATCACGCTTTAGCGAAATACGCAGGACTTGTATGGTCACAATATCAATCAGGTGAGTATGAATCAGAAAACACCCATCGTGTGCGAACCGGGAATAAGTATTTACGCTACTATCTCGTTCAAGCCGCTGAT
>NZ_JBNNVB010000067.1:0-1467 GCF_050280325.1 Lysinibacillus sp. NPDC093216
TAAACTGTACCCTATAAGATAGACACTTTGAAAAAAGTCTATCCTATAGGGTACTTTTGTTTATAATGAGAAAAAAGATGTCGGAGCGGAATAAATGACGAAGAGATTATTTACTAAAAAAGAGCAAGAACAACTAAAATGTAATCCTAATGTCCAGGCTATTAGTGATAAAGCGATTACTTATACTGAGGAATTTAAACGCCATTTTATTGCAGAAAATGAAAAAGGGAAACTCCCAAGAACGATTTTTGAAGAGGCTGGTTTAGATGTTGAACTGATTGGTTTGAAGCGCATTAGTTCAGCAGGAAAGCGTTGGCGTGCAGCTTATCGTACAACTGGAGTAGCTGGTCTACAAGATACACGTAAAACGAATTCAGGTCGTCCATCAGAACGGGAATTAAGTTTAGAAGAAAAAATTGCACGATTAGAAGCGAAAAATAGATTATTACAAGCGGAGAATGAACTTTTAAAAAAGCTCGATCTACTCGAAAGGCAGATGTTAAAGAAGAAATAACAATCGCAACGGAACTAAAGTTTGAATTAATCAGTAAAACGATTCAAAAATATAAACTAAAACGTTTAGTAAGCTATCTATGTGAAATTATGGGCGTATCTCGTTCAGGTTACTATAATTATTTCACAGAGAAATCAATGCAAAAGCGTGCAGCATATGAATTAGCAGATGAAGCAACCAAAGAAATCATTTTAAAAGCGTATCATTTCCGAGGACGTAGAAAAGGTGCACGTCAGATTAAAATGACGTTAGAAAATCAATATGGAATTACATATAACTTAAAACGTATTCGCCGCATTATGAAGAAATTTGAGATTATATGCCCAATTCGAAAAGCGAATCCGGCACGTAGAATGGCCAAAGCAACAAAAGAACATCGTACATGTCCAAATGAATTACAGCGTAACTTTAAACAAGGTGTAGCAGGAAAAGTATTATTAACAGATATCACGTATTTGACGTATGGAAACGGCAAACGTGCTTATTTATTAACGATTAAGGACGCTGAAACAAACGAAATTTTAGCGTATGAAGTATCTGCTTCTTTAAGTATGGATATTGCGCTCAATACTCTTCGTAAATTGAAGCGAAATCACCACCATTTAACGAAAGATGCATTTATTCATTCAGATCAAGGATTCCATTATACGAATCCAAAATTCCAGAAACTTGTGAAGGAAATGGGACTAGGGCAATCTATGTCACGTCGAGGGAACTGTTGGGATAACGCCCCTCAAGAATCCTTCTTCGGTCATTTTAAAGATGAAACCAATCTGAAAGCGTGCGAAACATTAGAAGAAGTAAAACGAGAAGTGAAAAGTTATATGATGTATTACAACCATTATCGAGGGCAATGGAACTTGAAAAAGCTGCCGCCTGCAAAATACAGACAGCAGCTTCAAAAGGTTGCTTAGCTTTTTTTCAAAATGTCCTTTACAAAGGGTACACTTTAA
>NZ_JBNNVB010000068.1:0-1056 GCF_050280325.1 Lysinibacillus sp. NPDC093216
TCAGATACTTCATATGCCAGAATTTCATTGGTTTCCGCATCTTTAATTGTAGACAAGTAGGCGCGTTTACCTTTTCCATAACTCAAATAGGTGATGTCTGTTAATAATACTTTCCCAGCTACCCCTTGCTTAAATTGGCGGTTTAGCAGGTTCGGTAATGTCCGATGTTCCTTTGTCGCTTTGGCCATTCGTCGATATGGATTGGCTTTTCGAATGGGGCAAACGATTTGAAACTTCTTCATAATACGACGAATACGTTTCAAGTTATAGGTGATTTGATACTGTTGCTCTAACGTCATTTTAATTTGACGAGCTCCTTTTGGACGTCGACGGAAATGGAAAGCTTTTAAAATGATTTCTTTGACTTTCTCATCTGCTTGATGGAGTGTTTGTCTTTTCATTTCTGCCTCTTCTGTGAAGTAACGATAGTAGCCTGAACGAGAAACCCCAACTAACTGGCAAAGATAACGTACCATTCGCTTTAATTTATATTTTTGGATAACGGTGTGGATCAGTTGAAATTTCTGTTCCGCTGTTAGTTTTCCTTTTTCTTTCTCAACACTCTTTCTGCTAATTCTATCTTTTTTAGAAGTTCATTTTCTGCACGAAGAAGGGCGATTTGTGCTTCTAATCTAGTATTTTTTTCTTCTAAACTTAGTTCACGTTCAAGTGGACGTCCTGAATGATATTTACGTGTGTCTTCAAGCCCTGAAACACCTTTTTCTTTATAAGCTGCTCGCCAACGTTTTAAAGCTGATTTCGCTCGATGAATCCCTACCAGGTCGATATCGAAGCCTGCATCTTCAAAGATTTCACGTGAACATTTGCCTTTTTCATATTCTGCAATAGCTAGTGCTCTAAATTCATCTGTGTAAGTAATTCCTTTTTCACTAACAGCCTTTACATAAGGATGTTTCTTGAGTAATTTTTGTTCTTGATTAGTAAATAGTTTCTTTGACATAAGTTCTGCTCCATCTAGTTGTTATGTTCATTATAAATAAAAGTACCCTATAAGAGAGACTTTTTTTAAGTGTCTATCTTATAGGGTACATTTTA
>NZ_JBNNVB010000069.1:0-1003 GCF_050280325.1 Lysinibacillus sp. NPDC093216
TACCATTTCGCCATTTTTCATATTTTAAAACGGTTAGCGTATATTGATCAATCCAGTTCATTTCAATGGCTTTTCTTTCGATTGAAATTCCTTCCACTTGCGAAATTTCATAGTAGGATGAAGTAATTTCCCCTGTTCGCCAGTCTGTAGGTAAAAGAATGTCTACAATTAAGCGGCCACCAGGAATCAAATGATTATACATACATGTTAATGCATCCATCGCATCTTTTGAATTCTCGATTAAACAGAACGAACCTGTCGGCATAACAATCGCTTCATATTTTGAGTCTAATGAAAAATTGCTTAAGTTACCTTCATATAGATTTGGATTGATTCCTCTTTCATTGCAGTGTTTTCGGCATGAATCTAACATTTCAGGTGAGTAGTCAATCCCCTCAGCATTATATCCATTTTCAAGTAAAGGGATTAAGAAGCGTCCAGAGCCAACCCCCGCTTCAAGTACTCTTCCCTTAGTTCCTTTTAATCGTTCAAGATAATATTCAATATCCCCACCAATTGAATATCCTATTGGTTTTGTCAAATCATAAAGTTCTGTACATAATGGTCCGTAATAACTATACATTTCAATTCCTCCGATTTCGGGCAGAAGAATCTATTATTCTTACTTCTTCCACACCTTATATTTGTTTGTTGGAAAAATAGAGCTGACTATCATCATTAATCACTCACTTTCTGTACAATATAGTAAAATTATACAAAATAAAGTATTGTTGCACAATATGTTTATAAGATCAATTATCACTTAGCGTGGGTTGATTTCCGTTCCGACTGGGCGCTTTGCTGTTGCTGTCGCTTCGCTTTCGCACAGACAAAACCCAGTTGCTGCCGCTACGCTTTCGCACAGAAAACATCCGCTCCGCTGCAGGGTCTCATCTGTGACGCTGATCCTGATGCCGGAAGCCATGCATTCCAATCCTGGAAGGACTATTTTATTTCATTTGCATTTGGCCGAGCCATTGCTTACGAGGGTGACATTTACGAC